>DATHOT010000353.1:0-15589 GCA_035484655.1 Bryobacteraceae bacterium
AATACCGCGGCCAGTTTGAAGAGCGCCTCAAGACCATCATGAAAGAGCTGATGGAGAATCAAAACGCCATCATCTTTATTGATGAGCTCCATACCCTGGTCGGCGCCGGATCGGCCGAAGGCTCGCTCGATGCAGCCAATAACCTGAAACCAGCGCTATCTCGCGGCGAGATCCAGTGCATCGGCGCGACCACGCCGGGCGAATATCGCAAGTCGATCGAGAAGGACCGCTCGCTCGAGCGCCGCTTCCAGGCGGTGAAGGTTCCTCCTCCCACCGAAACGGATGCCATCCGCATTCTGTTCGGCATCAAGGAACGCTACGAGAAGTTCCACGCCGTGGCTTACACCGATGAAGCTATCGAATCGGCCGTGCTCACCTCGACGCGCTTTATCCCCGATCGCTTCCTTCCCGACAAGGCCATCGACCTGATCGACGAAGCCGGCGCGCGCGTGAAGCTGCGCCAGACCACCCTGCCCGGCGAGGTTGCCGACATCCAGAAGCGCATCAAGTTCATCGTGCATCGCATGGAGAACGCCATCGCCAATCACGAGTTCGAGAAGGCTCGCTTCTATTCCGATGAAGAACGCAAGGAGCGCGAGAATCTCCGGCAGCTCCGCGAAAAGTACAACCTGGACGACACTTCCACCGGCGTGGTTACCAAAGACGACATCGAAGACGTGGTCGCTCGCTGGACCGGTGTCCCGATGACCGCCATCAAAGAAGAAGAAGTCAGCAAGCTCATTCGTATTGAAGAAGAGCTGCATAAGCGCGTCATCAGCCAGGAGAAGGCGATTTCGGCGCTGGCACGCGCCATCCGACGGTCTCGCGCGGGATTGAAGTCGCCCAAGCGACCCTCCGGTTCGTTTCTGTTCCTGGGTCCGACCGGCGTCGGCAAGACTGAAGTCGCTCGCGCTTTGGCGGAGTTCCTGTTCGGCAGCGAAAAATCGCTGGTACGCTTCGATATGTCCGAGTTCATGGAGAAGCATTCGGTCTCCAAGCTGATCGGATCGCCTCCCGGCTACGTCGGCTATGAGGAAGGCGGCCAGTTGACCGAGCGCGTGAAGCGCGCGCCGTACTCCATCATCCTGCTGGATGAAATCGAGAAGGCCCACCCGGATGTCTATAACATCCTGTTGCAAGTCTTTGAGGACGGCCAGTTGACCGATGGTCTCGGCAACACGGTCGACTTCAAGAACACCATCATCATCATGACCTCCAACCTGGGCGCGCGTTTTCTTGACCGCAAGACGCAAATCGGATTCTCCGCGCCTTCCACCACCGGCATCCCGCCCAAGGTGGAAGACCAGGTCATGGCCGAAGTAAAGAAGGCCTTCAACCCCGAGTTCCTCAACCGCCTGGATGAAGTGATTCTGTTCACCTCGCTGGTCGATGAAGACCTGCTGAAGATCATCAACCTGTTGGTCGAGATGATCAACGTGAACCTGGTGGCCAAGCAGATCAAGATCCGGGTCAATGAGGACGCGGCGCGCTACATTCTCGAAAAGACGCTGGTCGATCGCAGCTATGGCGCACGCCCGCTGCGCCGGGCGCTCCAGAAGTACATTGAAGATCCGCTATCGGAAGCCCTGATCCAAGGAACGCTGCCGCGGCCATCGGAGCTTGAGGTTTACTTGAGCGACAACGGCATCTATTGCCGGCCGATCGGTGGCGAGCTGCAGGAGCAGCCGGTAGGTGCGCCGGCCGAAGAAAAAGCGCCTGTGCCCGGTACTCCGCTCTATATGTTCTAAATTGATCTGCGGTTGTGGGGCAGGTCTCCGACCTGCCGATACGAGCTACTCCACGTCCAGATCGGCCGAACGCTTGATCGATCTGCCGAAAGAATCTTGCCCGCTTAGCTCCAACCGGTAGGAACCCGCAACCAGAGTGCCCGGCGGCACCTGCAACCCTACCGGTATGACCGGATTGCCAGGCTTGACCATATCGGCCACGCTTCCGAGCCCGCTGTCGAACTTCGCCTCCCCAGTCTTCCGGTCCAATACCCGGAGTTGAATTGCGACCGTCAGGGCCGGTGGCGGAGTGGGGTTGAGAAGCAGCGGCTCATACATCTCCAGATAAACAACGATAGGCGTTCCGGCCTTTAAGCGATTCGTGCCCGACGGAATCACCTGCAGTCCTTTTGCTGTCACCAGCGGCGTCCGGTCATCTAACAACGCCGCCTCCACGCCCATGTTCATGTCCGCCATCCGACGCACCTCTCTGGCGAGCGCCACCCCGCTCATGCTGAATTGCTTGCTGTCGTACGGATCGACGACCAGCGGCATTTCCAGCTTCCCGAAATTCTTATCACCGGAGCTGAACACAAGCTTGAAATTATACTGGCCGGAGGCGACATCGAATTGATTCTCGTAGTGAACCGGGTTTTCCTGAAACGTCTCCAGCTCCTTTTTGTTCTCGAAGTCGAGCTTCAAGCTGTCGCTGAATCGGGCTGCCACACCGCCATCCGGCCTATAGGCAATCCCCAGAACATTCACGGCCGAATGAAATTTGCCCTTGATCTTCTCGAACTTGATCGCGTCGGAGGGAATTTCCATTGCCACGTTCACGCGCGCTGTGTTGGGCGCGGTGTAGAAAAAAGGAAGCTGCATGGAGGCGGCCACATTGCCCGGGCCCGCGGCAGCCGCGCGATTCTCCAGCTCTTTCTCGGTCGAGTTCCCCGCCAGCATATCGTGAGACTTCGAATTACAGTATCCGCTCCGCGCGCGCACCACCGTCCCGCTGCGTTCCACCTTAACCTTGATAACGTGGCAACTGTCTTCGCTTGATTCGGGAGGCGCGTAACCGAGAATGTAGTACTCATCCTGTTCCTTGCCGATCTTCTCCAGCCCGCCCACCAGATCGTTGGTGTTGGCGATGACGAAGCCGCCCGTGCCGCTTGCCAACGTATACATTATTTCCTGGTTGGTGGTAGCGCTTTTGGGAAAGGGCGGGACGATCAAGCCGCCTCGATTGGGATTGATCCCGTAGGGCGACATAGATCCCGCCGGACCCCGAACGCCGGCCCCACTTAATCCGCCCCCGGTGGTTCCCCCCACTCTACCCCCACCGCCAGGCGTTCCACCGGTTCCTCCGGTTGTTCCTCCGGGCGTCCCACCGCGTCCGCCGCCGACAACACCTCCGCCCCCCGGCCCGCGCTGGAAGAATGCGTTTTGAAAGATGGACGGCTGTGCCAAGGCGCCGCGCGGGCTGACCGCCACCAGACCGCGGACGTCGATCGGATAAATGGCGACATTGGCCTTGTTGCAAGCGTCGATGGTGGCCGTCACTTCCGGCATGATATCGGGCGTGACCGGGAAACCGCCGGTAAGCAGCACCAGAATCTTACGGCCTGGGACGCCCGCAAGGTTCTTGGCCAAACTTCTGAGCGCCATGATAGAGTCCCGCATTCCGAAGTCGGCTTCGGCTCGGCTCAGCCCGGCCCCGCCGAGAGAAGCGGTCTCCCCGTTCGACGAAACATTGGAAAACTTCACGCCGCTCACCACCTTCTTCAGCCGGTCGGCGTCGGCGGTAAAGTTCTGGGCGATCTGCAGACTGCCCCCGAAATTGACGATAGCGGTCAGCCGATTGGGACCGGTATTGGCGTCGATGAACTTAGCTGCGGCCTCGCGAGCCTGTGCCTGTTCCGGAAACCCCATCGCCGAGTTGTCGAAGAACAGAACCAGGTAGCGCTTCTGCGAGTTCGTGGGCGAGGCCGGGTCGGCTTCAAACGAAAAACTGGAGATGGTTTGCTCTTTGTTGTCTTCCAAGACTTTGAAGTCTTTCACGGTGAGGTCGTGAATGTACTGTCCCTTCTTGTCGGTGACAACCGTGTCCACCAGAACCAGACGGGTCTCGGTCTTGATGGTGGGGGGCGCTGGAGCAGTTGTGTCCTGGGGCTGCGCGACGGCGCCGCCCATCCATAGAACGACCGGCAGAACCACTGGCGCATAGATCAAATTGCGACTCGGCATGCTGACACCCCCTAGTAAGGAATCTCGATAGCAGCGGTTCGCGCCGCCATCAGTTGCTCTTCAGTATCTCTGACCACCAGCCGCACCACATAGCTCCCCGGCTTTATGTCCAGACTCGTCTTCACGGTAATGAGGCCCAGCCTGTTTTGGACCGTCTGATCGAGCAGGCGCATCTCCACGATTTTCTCCATGCCCGTGACATAATTCCCATTGGTGTCGAACAGGGCCGAAACCACCCTCAGACTATTGCGGTTGCGGCCGTCCTCTTTGCGGAAATGGAGATGCCTCAGGTCCACCCGCGCCAGCACCGACAGCTTCACGTCCGTGTCGCTGGCCTTAAAAAATTGAGTATGCAGCTCGATCGGGATGTCACGCAGCTCGTCGCGTGAAAAGACCGCCTCTTCGATTTCCTGCTTGGCTTGTTCACCTGGATCGGCCAGATGCTTGGGCGCGTAATAGCCGCGGCGCGCCTGCAGGGTCAGGCCCTTCAAATCCTTGACCGTGACCTTCAGCGTATGAATGCTCCCGTCCAGCTTCAGATTCTGCGGCGAAAATCCCAGCACATAATAGAATTCGGGCGCCGTAGCGACGCGTCTGAATCCGGCATCCAGATCGTTGCTGTTATGAAAGAACGTGCCGCCGGTGCTGTCGGAAAGCTCGGCCAGCACGTCGGCCTGGGCCAGGGCGCTGTCGCGATCGTACTGCGCCTTAAACAGGGCGGCCTGGCCGTTGTATACCGGCTTGCTGACGTCGGGAACGATTCCATCGCCTACGTAGAGCCCGCGGGCATCCACTGCGCCGATGACGACATTCGAGCGAATGGCCCGGTCCACGATATCCACTTCCTCCGTCCGGAAGTCGGGCACGATCAGGAAACTAGGCGAGACCAGGATGAGGCTGCGCTGCCCCGGCATGGTCGAGATCCTGCGAACGACATCCCTCACAACCCCCAGTGCGACCTGAACGTCGGCGTTCCCCAAGGTCAACGCGCGTTGCGCCGCAGACATGGCTTGCTGCTGATTGGCGTTGTTGCTTTGTGAGTTCCCCGGACCATTCCCCATCACCTGCGGGTTGCACACCTCCACTTCCAACGTCGCCGCTTGCAAGGCCTGCGGATCGTTCTTATTGACGATCAAGTCGGCCTGATAGTAAGACACGGAGGGGCATTCGTTCGCGCCACCCTTCCTCGATTGCGGCTGCAGCCGAAGCAGCGCTGCATGCAACTTCTCGCGATCAGCCGTGAAGTCGAGCATGGTTTTGCCGGATGTTGAAAATATGGCCGCGCGGTCCGTACTCTCCAGCGTGTCGATGTGCCGCTCAGCGGCTTGGCGCGACTGGGCGAGATCGCCAAAACTGAGATGCATATCATCGAACAAATAAGCGACCAAGCGCTTCGGCGGCGCTTCGCCCGGCTTCGTCTCCTCCGGTTCGCCCGGCGCAGCGGGCGTGGCAACGACAGCGGCGCCGTCCGGCCGCAACTTGATCTCGGATCCTTTACCGCTCTCCACCGAGAACTTGGAAATCGTCTGCGGCTTTCCTTTGTCGAAAAGCTGAAAATCTTCCTTCTTGAGGTTCCCGACAGCGTGCCCGTCGCGGTCCCGCACTACCACCGGCACCAGGACGAGATTGACTTTGGCGCGGAAAGTAGGCGGGGCATCGCGCGAAACCATCTCCTGTACATTGGCGTCCGGCGGTTTCGGTGGCGCTTGAGCGCAAAGAAACAGACTCGACCAGATTACACACCCCGCCAGCCTGCCGCTCGTGGCAAACGAGTTGATTCTGCCAAACATCGCTTGAGTTTCTCGTTAATTCTACTCTATTTTTTGTGGGGCAGGTCCCCGACCTGCCAATCTGAGTGTGGGGCAGGTCCCCGACCTGCCAATCTGACTGTGGGGCAGGTCCCTGACCTGCCAATCTGAGTGTGGGGCAGGTCCCCGACCTGCCAATCTGATTGTGGGGCAGGTCCCCGACCTGCCAACCTGAGTGTGGGGCAGGTCCCCGACCTGCCAATCTGATTGTGGGGCAGGTCCCCGACCTGCCAACCTGAGTGTGGGGCAGGTCCCCGACCTGCCAATCTGACTGCTTGGACGACTTTTCGCAACTCCACAGTGGTAGTATCATTCGGAATTAGGGAGGTACGCCATGCACTCGAGGCTCTCGCTTTTCATTCGTCTTGGCATCCTGGCAGTTTCGCTTTCTGCTATTCCGGCATCGGCCCATCATGGTTGGGCCGGTAACTCGGAAGCAGAATTCGACCTCACCGGAACAGTGGAACGAGGCGTCAGTTTGGCCGGACCGCATGCGACCATGCAATTACGCGCTGACGGAAAAGTCTGGGATCTCACATTGGCTCCCCCGGCCCGTACCAAGACAGCAGGGCTGAAGGAGGGGGTCATCCCGGTAGGCGCGACAGTAACCATTCATGGTCATCGCAATCGCGATGCAAACCGTTTCGAAGTCAAGACCGAACGGGTAATCTGGAACGGCCGCACCTTCAACGTCTATCCCGACCGCAAATAGAGTAGCCAGGGAAGCGTTTTGTACGAATTCATGGCGTGGTTAGAAGCCTCGGCCCTCGGCCACGCAATGCGCGAATCGGGTGTGTGGACTTATGGCGTTGTAAACCTGGTCCACATCCTCGGCGTAGCCACACTCTTCGGTTCGGTGCTGATCCTCGATCTGCGGCTATTAGGTCTATGGCGCAACGTCGCACTGCCCGCCATCAGCAACCCGACCGTCCGCGTCGCCACCACGGGTTTTGTTATCGCGGCCCTCAGCGGCATCTGCCTGCTGGCCACGAAGGCAACGGAATATGTTGGCAATCCATTTATCTACATAAAATTTCCGGCAATCGCCTTGGCCCTCCTCAATGTTGCCGCTTTAAATTGTTTACCAGCCTGGAAGCAACACAGGAGCCGCGACCTCTCGCCGCGCGAACAAAAAACATTGGCGGTATTTGGAGGCATATCACTGGCTTGTTGGTTTACCGCCGTCAGCGCCGGACGTATGATTGGATATTGGTGAAGCTCATGAAGTCTACGGAAATGCTTACGATTGCGCTAGCGCTCCTGGGCGCGGCGTCCGCCTTGTGCCAGATTCAGCCTCCCGCCGGGCTGCGGTCAGGGCCAGGCGTGCAGGCCGCCCAGGACGAAAGAGAGCCTGACGTGCTGAAGGCGTGTAAGACTCCGCCTCCAGCCAGAGGCGGGCGCGGCGGACCGGGACGCGGCCGGGGTCCAGCCACTGCCGCAGGTCCCCGGGACTACACTGTCACCGAAATCCCAGGCATCGTCGCCGCCGGGCAGCAATGGAAAGAAATCTGGGAGGTGGATGGCAACAATGCGGACGGCATCATCGCCACCAGCGATGGCGGCCTTCTGATCGCGCAGAACGACAAGAGCGATGTCGTGAAGCTCGATAAGGACGGCAAGACTTCAGTCGCTTACATCGCCACGAATACCGGCGGTTCGGTAGCGATGAACTCCAAAGGCGCGCTGTTTCTCGTGAACCGGGGTCTGAATCCATCCATCGAGGAACTGGCACCGCAACGCAAAACCCTGGCCAATCATTACAATGGCGATCCTCTGGATTGCATCGGCGGCGTTCTCAATGACCTCACGGCCGACAACAAGGGCGGTGCGTATTTCACCATGGGCGGCCTGTTTTACTCTGACCCCAGAGGCAAGATCTTCCGCTACGGCGATAATCTCACTACCAATGGCATCATCCTCAGCGCCGATGAAAAACATCTTTACGTCACTAACGGGCCGGCGCTAGCCGCGTTTGACGTTCAAAAAGACGGCTCGCTCACCAACCAGCGTGAGTTCGCCAAGCTCGAGGGCGGGGGAAATGGCGATGGCAGCA
Organism: Bryobacteraceae bacterium; assembly: GCA_035484655.1. GTDB lineage: Bacteria > Acidobacteriota > Terriglobia > Bryobacterales > Bryobacteraceae > Palsa-89. The sequence continues at coordinate 7,830 of DATHOT010000353.1, forward strand.
CCTTCGACGCCGCCGGTCACATCTTCGTGAGTACGAATCCCGGCGTCCAGGTGATCTCGCCGGACGGCAAGTATCTGGGCCTGATCCCTACACCGCGCGGCATCATCAGCCTGGCCTTCAGCGGCCCCGATAGAAAGATGCTGTACGCCGTGGCTAGGGATAATGCTCAGAATAAGGACTGGATCATCGCCATCCAGATGATCGCGCAGGGCCCGAAAGGCCGCGGCAAGTAAGCGGGCTTCGCCCAGTCAAGCAGGATCGGGCCGCGCGCTGGCGTAATCTTCAGCCGAGATCCACCCCATCACTCCGAAGCCTCCAATGAAATACACCGCCGCGACCTGCAGCCGGTAATAGGCGAAGTCGGTGTAGTCTTGCCATGACTTTGCGTTCTCGTAGCGTGAAAGGTATAGTTCCTTTACTTCCTCCGCGGGCGTTTCCTTCGCTTCGCCCAGCAGCGTCAGGCGGGCGGTGCCGAGGGGATCTCCGGAAACACCCGGCTGCGTAATGAGCAAGCTGGCCCGTGGATCCTGGCGCAGATTGTGCGTATGCATCGCCATCGTGCTGATGAAGAATATCGGGCGGCCGAGCTCATCCGCCGCGTAAGGCATCATGGAGCCGAAGGGAAATCCCGGAAACTTCTGCGAATTGGTGGACAGACTGCCGATCAGACCAAGGAAAGCGAGTGTGCGGGCGCGTTCGGCCAGCGACGGCTCCCTAACATGTCTGGTAGGCACGGTTTCTTGGAGCGGGGTACGGGAATCGAACCCGTGTAAATCAGCTTGGAAGGCTGACGCCCGACCGCTAGGCCAACCCCGCCCTGCTGGACTTTCGTAACCATCTTACGACATGACGGAGGGCCCGCGCGGGCCAAGTGATGGCTCGTCCGATCCGGAACGACGGTGACCGCATCATCCCAGAGATCAGCGTTGAAAACTCGATTTCACGCTCGTACAAAAACCTGATCTGCGTATCGCGCCGCGCCAGCAACCCCCGAATCTCCTCCACATCGTCTTCCTTCACAGCGTAGCCTGGCTGAATATGATCGGGAAGCTGCCGCTGGACATAGACGGTTCCATGCGACACGGCTAATTCCGCCTCCGGCCGATCCTCGGTATAAAGATAAATCGCGATCGACCGGCGCGAGATGTCTCGTTTCTCCGCCGGCAGCCGGATGCGCCGGAACCCATGCCAGGAATGCTCGTTCGTTTCAAAGATGACCGCCCGATTCGCCAGCGGAACCACCGCCTCGGCGGGCCGGGCGCCGCCCGCCGTCCAAGGGTCGGAAAGAAACTCGAGACAGCCTCCCCAATCCGACCGCCACTCCGGGTTCAAAAAGACGATCAGGTTCAGCCGCCGATGCCACTGCCGGCTGGGATGATAGTTGAAGTCGACGTGCGGATCCAGGTCCTGACCGTCCAAATTCTCGTGCGTGCCGCCGCCCACGTACTCCGGATCGTACAGCAGCTTTGGAATCCCGGTGATCCCGCTCATCAGCTCCAGAAACTCGCGCCCCCGGATCATCTGGTCGAAGCGCGCATAGGCCGGACCCAGGCTCGCCGGCTCGGAAACCACCGCTTTGCGGCCCTTTTCGCCGCGTTCGTTCGTCGCGTGCCCGGATTCGAAGGCCGGGAACTCGTTGATTAACTGGCGGCAGAACTGGGGGGCCAGGAAATCATCGATTTCTATGTGACGGAAGGGCTTAGCCGCAGCAAACAAACCGGCCAATTCGGGTATCCTTTCCTTCAAAGCCGGGTTCACGGTACCAGTCTATGTCATTGAAAGCTATCTAGTTGACGAGCGGACCAAAGTGGTCCATAATCAAGTAGGACCATTCCGGTCGGGATTACGTTCAAGATGCTGAAACTGACAAAGAAAGCTGACTACGGGTTGATCGCCCTGAAGCATCTCGCGATGAATAGTCCGGCCAGTTCGAGCGCCAAGGAGATCGCCGAAACCTACGGAATTCCCTCTCCTTTGCTATCAAAAATCCTGCAAAAACTCGTCAAAAACGGCTTTTTGCGCTCGGAACAGGGCACAAATGGGGGCTATAAACTGGCCCGCGAGGCCCGCGAGATCACCGCGCTGGACGTGATCCGGACCATCGACGGCCCGATCTTTTTGACCGCCTGTTTCACTGAGCATGGATATTGCTGCCATACCGACAAGTGCATCGTTCGCGACCCTCTGCAAAAGGTCCACGAGGGAATCCTCCGGCTGTTGGGGAACATCACTATTGCAGACATGTCGGCCGACTCAACCCAGACGGAGGGGAATCCGACCAAAGCGCCCGAGCGGCTTTACGGCCTGCCCGTGACGACGCCAGCTATATGAGGAACCAAAGTATGAAACTGCCGATCTACATGGACTATCACGCGACCACGCCGATGGACCCACGCGTATTCGATGCCATGAAGCCGTACTTCATGGAGACGTTCGGGAACTCGGCCAGCCGCAATCACAGCTTTGGCTGGCAGGCTGAGGAAGCGGTGGAGAAGTCGCGCAAACAGATCGCCGATCTGATCGGCGCCACTCCTAAAGAGATCGTCTTCACCAGCGGCGCCACAGAGTCGAACAATCTGGCGCTGAAGGGCGTCGCCGAGATGTACGCCGAGAAGGGCAATCACATTATCACGGCGGCCACCGAGCACAAAGCTGTGCTCGACACCTGCAAGCGGCTCGAGAAGCACGGAATTCGCGTGACCTATCTTCCGGTGCAGAGCAACGGCTTGATCGATCTCGAGATGTTGAAGGATGCCATCACCGACAAAACCATCCTGGTGAGCATCATGTACGCCAACAACGAAATCGGCGTGCTGCAGAACATGGCCGAGATCGGAAAGCTGGCGAAGTCGAAAGGCGTGCTGGTGCATAGCGACGCGACGCAAGCGGTCGGCAAGGTGCCGGTGAATGTGATCAAAGACAGCATCGACCTGATGTCGATGAGCGGCCATAAAATCTACGGGCCCAAAGGCGTTGGAGCGCTGTATGTGCGGCGCAAGAGCCCGCGCGTGCAGATCACCGCCCAGATGGATGGCGGCGGCCACGAGCGGGGCATGCGTTCCGGTACGCTGAACGTTCCTGGAATCGTCGGGCTCGGCGAAGCCTGCGGTCTGTGCCAGGCGGAGATGCCGGAAGAATCGAAGCGAATGGCGTATCTGCGGGACAGGCTGCGTAGCAAGCTGGAAGGGCAACTGGATGAGGTGTACGTCAACGGCAGCATGGAACATCGCGTGCCGAACAACTTGAACATCAGTTTCGCTTACGTGGAAGGCGAATCGCTGCTGATGGGTATCAACGACATCGCGGTTTCGAGTGGCTCGGCTTGCACATCGGCAACTCTCGAACCGAGCTACGTGCTGAAAGCGCTGGGTGCCGGCGACGACCTGGCGCACTCCTCTATCCGTTTCGGCCTGGGCCGTTTCAATACCGAAGAGGAAGTCGATTACGTTGCTGACAAGGTCATCGACGTTGTGAAGAAGCTCCGTGAACTTTCGCCGCTGTATGAGATGGCGAAGGAAGGTGTCGATTTATCGAAGGTCCAATGGGCCGCGCACTAACGAGGAAACCAACATGGCTTATTCGAATAAAGTTTTAGACCACTACAACAACCCCCGCAACGTCGGGTCAATGGACAAGACCGATCCCAATGTCGGCACCGGCATGGTGGGCGCTCCCGAATGCGGCGATGTCATGAAGCTGCAGGTCAAGGTGAATCCTGAAACGGGCGTCATCGAGGATGCCAAGTTCAAGACCTTCGGATGCGGCAGTGCAATCGCCAGCTCGTCGCTCGCAACCGAATGGCTGCGCGGCAAAACGGTGGACGAAGCGCTCCAGATCAAGAACACCGACATTGTCAACGAGCTGAGCCTGCCGCCGGTGAAGATTCATTGCTCGGTCCTGGCCGAGGATGCCATCAAAGCCGCCATTTCCGACTATAAGAACAAGGCTGCCACCAAGCCGGAGGCGGTGGCATCTACCAAGTAGGCGGTACAGGTTTCCTGCCTGTGTAGAGCGCTATGATTACCGTTACCCCGAAAGCTGTCGATAAAATCCGCGAGCAGTTCGCCAAGCATGGCGTGCAAGGCGGGCTGCGCCTCGGCGTGCTGGGCGGCGGATGCTCGGGCCTGAGTTATCTATTCAAGTTCGATGTGAAACCGCGGGCCACCGATCAAGTGTTCGAGTTCGACGATGTGAAAGTCTTTGTGGATCCCAAGAGCATGGTCTATCTGGACGGCATGACGCTGGACTGGAAGGATTCGCTCATCCACTCCGGCTTCGAATTCGACAACCCGCACGCGAAGAAGAGCTGTGGCTGCGGAACTTCGTTTTCCGCTTGACCGAGTTTCGGCGTGACCGACTATTACGAGTTACTTGGGATTCCGCGCAGCCTCAATCTTTCGTTAGACGAATTGCAGAAGCGCTATTACGAATTAAGCCGGCAGCTTCATCCCGACCGTTTTATGCAAAAGCCCGAGGCGGAGCAGCAACGCGCGCTCGACCTGTCGTCCGCGCTAAACGATGCTTACCGGACGCTGAAGGATCGGGTGAAGCGCGCGCAATACATGCTGAGTCTAGAAGGCTTCGACATCGGCGAGCAGCGTTCGAAAGACGTACCTCCGGAACTGCTGGAAGAAGTCTTTGAGCTGAACATGGCTCTGGAGGAGATGCGCTCCGGGGACGACTCCGCCCGTCCGCAACTGGAGGCGGCCGAAAAGACTTTCACGGGTATGCTGGCTGGTGTCGACGAGCAGCTCGAAGCGCTATTTGAGAAGTACGATCAATCGCGGAACCGTGACGTCTTAACCGAGATTCGCGGCGTTCTTAACCGCCGCAAATATATTCTGAACCTGGTGGGTGAAGTGCAAAAGACTTTGGCCCCACAACCTACCACCTGATATGGACATCGATTTTGGCGACATCGATTTAGGCACGACCGAACGCGTCGTCGGCATCGACCTAGGGACCACCAACAGCCTGGTCGCCTTCATGGATCTCACCGGGCCCAAAATAATTCCCGGCGCCGACGGTGACAAGCTGGTGCCGAGCGTGGTTTCGATTAATCCGTCGGGCGAAATCGTGGTCGGTAATCCAGCGCGAGAGCTGCTCATCACGCAACCCGAGCGGTCGGTTTATTCGGTCAAGCGGCTGATGGGCCGCGGCCTCGACGATGTACAGGAAGAGCTTGAGCTCTTTCCTTTTCGGCTAAATCCCGGCAGCGAATCGGTGCTGCAGCTCCAGTTGGGTGAACGAACCTATACGCCGCCAGAGATCTCGGCGTTCGTGCTGCGCCAGTTGAAGCAGAATGCCGAGGCCTTCTTCGGTTATCCGATCCACAAGGCAGTGGTCACCGTTCCGGCTTATTTCAACGATGCCCAGCGCCAGGCGACCAAGGATGCCGGCCGCATCGCCGGACTGGAAGTGCTGCGCCTGGTGAACGAACCGACCGCGGCGTCGCTCGCCTACGGGCTCGACAAGCGCGAGAACGGCACCATCGCGGTCTACGATTTGGGCGGCGGCACCTTCGACATTTCCATTCTCAAGCTGCACGACGGCATCTTCGAAGTGCTCGCCACGAACGGCGACACGCATCTGGGTGGCGACGACATCGACAATCTGCTGCTTCGCATTGCGCTCGAAGACGTGCAAAGCGAATGGGGCGAAGATCTTTCCGGAGATTCCGAAGGCGTGCAGCGCCTGCGCCGCGCCGTTATTCAAGCCAAAGAACGGCTCTCGTTTGTCCCCTACACCACCATCGAGCTTGAGTATCGCGGCAAGAAGTATCTGCGCGAATTGCAGCGCGAGTTGTTCGACAAACTGATCACGCCGATTGTCGACCGCACGCTGGGCCCTTGCCGCGACTGCCTTAAGGACGCCGGCGTAAGCGTCGATCAGATCGACGAAGTGGTGATGGTGGGCGGCTCAACGCGCATTCCGCTGGTTCGCTCGGCAGTGGAGAATCTGTTCCGTTCAGTGCCGCACACCGAGCTGAATCCCGATGAAGTGGTAGCGCTGGGAGCGGCGGTGCAGGCTGGGATCCTCTCGGGCGAGGTCGAGGATAAGCTGCTGCTCGACGTGACGCCGCTTTCGCTGGGGATCGAGACCATGGGCGGCATCGTGTCGAAACTGATTCATCGCAATTCGACGATTCCAGCCAGCGCCACTGAGCTTTTTACTAACGGTGTTGACGGCCAGACCAATGTTCTGATCCACGTCGTGCAGGGCGAGCGCGAGCTGGTCAAAGATAATCGCAGCCTGGCCCGCTTCGACCTGAAGGATATCGATCCGATGCCTGCCGGAATGGCGCGTATCGAAGTTCGCTTTCTGATCGACGCCAATGGCATTCTGAACGTCACGGCGCGCGACCTGCGCACCGGAAAGGAACAGAGCGTCGATGTCAAGCCGTCCTATGGATTGACCGACGAGCAAGTGGAAAAGATGATTCTGGAGTCGGTCGAAAAGGCCGAAGAGGATTTCAATGAGCGCCAGGTGCGGGAGCAGCGGCTGGAAGCCGACGCTGTTATGGCCGCGGTCCAGAAAGCGCGCCAGCATCCCGCCTATTTCGAGCTGACCGATCAGGAGCGCGCCGCGATCGATAGGGCGTTCAACGAGCTGCTGGTTGTGTACCATCACGACAATCATCTCTTGATCGCGTCGAAAATTGCGCAGCTCGATCAGGCCACCATGAAACTGGCGGAAAATATGATGAACTCCGCGGTCCAAGGAGCTTTGAAGGGGACGAAAATCGATGCCTAAACTCACCTGGGACCAAAGCGAAGATATCGCACTTGCCCTAAACGAGAAGTTTCCGGACGTGGATCCCACCCACATCCGCTACACCGATTTGCACCAATGGATCACCGAACTCGAGGGCTTCCAAGACGACCCGAAAGGGTCCACGGAGGGGAAACTGGAAGCGATCCAGATGGCGTGGTTGGAGGAATACCAGTCCGAGCGCGGTTAGTGGGCTATAGTTGCCCGAGGCCGAGAAGGCTCGTTGCGTTGCCCGCCTGCAAAACGCGACTGGTGTGACAGTTCAAGTGTGTGAAGTGTCGGACCTGGTGGCGTTGCTGGAATCCTTGGAGCGGGTTTAGCAAGTAGGGCTGTTGCCGAACGTGCCGGCCACTCCTGGAAAAAGTGAGATCGGTAAAACAAGAAGCCGATCACGAAAACGGCCGCCGCGATCACGAAAAACAGAAATTGTTTCATCTGATGACGTGACGCTCGGGGGCAAGATGTGTATCCTTGAAACCAGTTGGGTATTTCAGCCCGAACCCAAGCGTCCGATCAAAGCCGATGTGGGCGATCCAGATTAGCGTCAACAGCAACGGCCTATGCTGTCCGGTCCCGAGTGAATACGCGCCCAACACAAAGGGACCGACATAAGTGTGGATTGCATTGTACGCGATTGCCCCGATACGCGAGCCGACAACGTAGCCGATCATCGAAAGATCCGGCACCAGAAAGAGTAAGGCCAACAGAAGCCAACTGCCGTGGTTCCATTGGTAGGCGAAGATGCTGGCGATGAAGACGGCGGCACCTTCAAGATGAAGAAGTAATCTGGGGTTCATTTCGACTTATGGTCTTCGATCATCAGCGTGTGTAGCTCGGTCGTAATCCAAAATTGTTTGGGAGAGCCGAAAGAGACTGTCTGTTTTGGGTCATCTGATAGGTGCTCACAATTTCGCACTCGCAGACGAACAATTCATCTTAACCCCGAGCAAATTCAACGGGCCCGTGGAATATGGCAATACTCGCACTTC
>DATHOT010000354.1:0-3219 GCA_035484655.1 Bryobacteraceae bacterium
ATTCGGTGATCGCGTTCGATTTCCAGGAAGCCCTGAGTTTCGAAGGCGAGACCGGGCCGTATGTGCAGTACGCGGCGGTGCGGGCACGGAATATTTTGCGGAAGCTGGCCGAACGCGGCGAGTCTCTGCCGGATTTTGCGCGGGAGCTCGGCCAGGCGGCGATGGAGCGGCAGTTAGTCTCCGAGGATTTCTGGCAGTTACTGCTGATGGCATCCAAGGCGGATTCTGCCATCGAGCGCGCGGTGGGATCGGGCGAGCCGGCGCATGTGGCCAAATATGCTTTTCAACTGGCGCAGGCGTTCAACACTTTTTATCACGACTATCAAGTATTGACGGAGGAGAATCGCGAGAAGCGGACGTTCCTGTTGTGGATGACCAATTATTTTCGAGCGCAACTGGAGCGGACGTTGGCAGTGTTGGGGATCGCAGTGCCGGAGTACATGTAGGAAATCGGTATTTGCCTGTGCTGGCTGTAATTTAAGCGGCCCTGTCCCTAATTTAAGGAACTACAATGAAGGTGAATGAACAAGTTGAATAGCTTTGGCTCCGCTTCAACTCTCACGGTTGGCGGCCGGCAGTATCGATATTATTCACTCGAAGCGCTCGAGAAACGCGGCTTCGCGAAGATTTCCCGCATCCCTTGCTCCATCCGGATTCTGCTCGAGAATCTGCTGCGCTCTGAAGACGGGCGCGCCGTGAAAGCGGCGGACGTCGAGTACGTGGCAAAGTGGCAGATCGGCGGCCCCGCGAAAGAGATCAATTTCCAGCCAGCGCGCGTGCTGCTACAGGACTTCACCGGAGTCCCGTGCGTGGTGGATCTGGCGGCCATGCGCGACGCTCTGCGCGATCTCGGCTCCGATCCCAAGCGCGCGAATCCGCTGATTCCAGTCGACTTGGTGATCGACCATTCGGTGCAGGTGGATCAGTTCGGAACCAAAGACGCGTTCGCTTTTAACGCGCTGCTCGAATTCCAACGCAATCAGGAGCGCTACGCGTTCCTGCGCTGGGGACAGAAGGCGTTTCAAGACTTCCGCGTCGTGCCGCCTGACACCGGCATCGTGCACCAGGTGAATCTCGAGTATCTGGCATCGGTCGTTTTCACCGACCGCCGGGAGTCGCCAGTGCTGGCTTATCCCGACACGCTGATGGGCACCGATTCCCACACCACCATGATCAACGGCCTGGGAGTCGTCGGGTGGGGCGTAGGCGGAATCGAGGCCGAAGCCTGCATGCTGGGCCAGCCGATCTCAATGCTGCTGCCGGAGGTGGTGGGATTCAAGCTGCGCGGCAAATTGCCCGCCGGCTCTACCGCCACCGATCTGGTGCTTACCGTGACGCAGATGCTGCGCAAGAAAGGCGTGGTAGGTAAGTTCGTCGAATTTTATGGAAGTGGAGTAGCCGCGCTGCCTCTGGCCGATCGCGCGACCATTGGCAACATGGCGCCCGAATACGGCGCGACCATCGGTTTCTTCCCCATCGATCACCAGACGCTTGATTATCTGCGACTCTCCAATCGCCCGCCCGAGCTGATTGCGCTGGTGGAGGCCTATGCCAAGGCGCAAGGCCTCTTTCTCAGTCCGGATTCGCCGGAGCCAGAGTACTCCGACACGTTGGAGCTGGATCTTTCTGCCGTGGTGCCGTCGTTGGCCGGTCCCAAGCGGCCGCAGGATCGCATCAATCTTCCGGATGTAAAGAAAAACTTTCTGGCTTCGCTCACCGCCGCTCCGAAGTCCGCTCAAATTGGAACCAACGGATCGAAAGCGACCATTCATGACGGCTCGGTAGTGATCGCCGCGATCACAAGCTGCACCAATACTTCGAATCCGTCGGTAATGGTGGCCGCCGGCCTGCTCGCCAAGAAAGCTGTTGAGAAAGGATTGAAGACGCAACCCTGGGTGAAGTCCAGCTTGGCGCCCGGCTCCAAAGTCGTCTCCGATTACCTGGACGACGCCGGGCTAACGCCGTATCTGGAGAAGCTGCAATTCAATTTGGTCGGGTACGGTTGCACTACCTGCATAGGCAACAGCGGTCCGCTCCCCGAACCTGTGGCCGAAGCGGTTCAAAAGGAAAAGCTGGTAGTGGCCGCGGTGCTGAGCGGCAACCGCAACTTCGAGGGCCGCATCAACGCGTTGGTGCGCGCCAATTACCTGGCTTCGCCCCCGCTGGTGGTCGCTTATGCGCTGGCCGGCCGGGTGGACATCGATCTTGAAAACGATCCTATCGGCGCCGACCAAAACGGCCGAGATGTCTATCTGCGGGATATCTGGCCGACTCCGGAAGAAGTCGCCGCGGTAGTAAAGCGCTCCGTGCGGAGCGAGATGTTCCAAAAACAATATGCGGAAGTGTTCCAGGGCGACGAGCGTTGGAATTCGGTCCAAGTTCCGGCCGGCGATTTGTACGAATGGAGCGACCGTTCCACCTATATTCGCAAGCCGCCCTACTTCGACAACATGGTGGACCCGAAAACTTCGGTGCGCGATTTGACCGGCCTGCACGTGCTCGCCATGCTGGGGGATTCGGTAACGACGGATCATATTTCGCCGGCCGGCTCGATTCCCGTGGATAGTCCGGCGGGAAAATATCTAATTGGGCTGGGCGTGAAGCCGGGCGATTTCAATTCCTACGGCGCGCGGCGCGGTAACCATGAAGTGATGGTACGCGGCACGTTCGCCAATATCCGTTTGCGAAATCTGTTGGCCCCGGGGACCGAAGGCGGCTGGACCACGCATGTGCCGTCGGGCGAGAAGATGTTCATCTACGATGCGGCTCTGAAGTATCAGCAGGAAGGCACGCCGCTCGCGGTGATCGCGGGCAAGGAATACGGCTCGGGGTCATCGCGCGATTGGGCGGCCAAGGGCACGCTGCTATTGGGAGTGAAGGCGGTGATCGCCGAAAGCTTCGAGCGGATTCATCGATCGAATCTGATTGGCATGGGCGTATTGCCGCTCCAGTTTCTGCCTGGTGAGAGTCGCGAGACGGTGGGTTTGACCGGCTCGGAGACGTACTCGATTGAAGGCGTCCAGCAGGCCATCGCGTCCGGAGCCCGCGCGCGCGTCAAAGCCAAGGGTGACAAGGGCGAGAAGAGTTTTGAAGCGATCGTGCGCATCGACACGCCCATGGAAGCCGAGTATTACCGCAACGGCGGGATTCTGCCGTACGTGTTGCGGCAACTGGCGGCCAAGAACTAGTCAAGAACGCGGACAAATTCGGCGATAATAC
>DATHOT010000355.1:0-16859 GCA_035484655.1 Bryobacteraceae bacterium
CCAAGTTCGATGCCTTCCTGGAAGAGTTCAACAACGAACGTCCGCACGAAGCTCTCGGCATGAAATGTCCGGCTGAGGTCTACTCTTCTTCCTGCCGCCCTTACCAGGGCATTCAGGAACTCAACTACCCCTTCCACGACAAAACGGTCGTCGTCACCAACTGCGGCCGGCTGTGCCTATACCGCAAAAAAATCAATCTCAGCACGTGTCTAGCTGGTCAGGCGGTCGGCGTCAAGGAAGTCGACGACGGCATCTGGCTCGTCAGCTTCATGGATTACGATCTCGGTTATATCGATCTGGAGGAAAAAACTCTGCAGCCCCTCAACAACCCCTTCGGGCCAAAAGTGTTACCTATGTCTTAGGTACATTCTGTTACCCATGTCTCCGGGCCGGACAAAGGCAGATTTGGTGGACGGCATGGGATTCGAACCCACGACCCCGGCGTTGCGAACGCCGTGCTCTCCCAGCTGAGCTAGCCGCCCACTCAGGCGTTGCTCCCATTTTACCCCACTCGCTCGGTTTGCCGGTCGAAGTAAATGGCCCTTTAACGCCTTGGTTCTGGTACGAACAACGATTGTGTCCCAGGAACTGCGGTCTTATGATCCCAGTGAGACGTGAGACAAATACTTTTTCGTTGGCCGGTTCGATGGATGATCTTCGTGCTGTTCTGCGCAGGCCGGTTCCGCCGAGCAAGCTGTGAGGCCATCCTGTAATGCGCAAAACCCATGTCGCGTTTAGCGCGACCAAGCCAACTGGGATCGGGCCGCCGCGCATCGTGCCGAATATTGCGGCCAACTCCCGATTTGCACGCACGGCACTTGGATCCATAGCTGGCAGCCTCTCACGGTCCACATCAGTCAGCTCGGCAAAAGCCGTAAGCGTCCGATCCCAGGCTGACGCGCCAGCGATACCGGCGCAACCAGCGATATCCCCACACTCTATATTCCCAGCAGCCGGTGATTGAGTAATACTATTCTGGGTTGGATGCGTCGCGTAATGCTATGGGTGCTCTTCAGCACCGCCGCCTGGGCCGCACCGGACGCGATCTATATCCACGGCAAGATTGTCACCGTCGATCCGCGCTTCAGCATCGCCGAAGCGATCGCAGTCACGGGCGGCAAGTTCGAAGCCGTCGGGAAAAACGCGGACATCCAAAAGCTCGCGGGATCGGCCACCCGTGTCATCGATCTGCGCGGCCGCACGGTCATTCCTGGTCTCGAAGACAGTCACCTGCACAATGCCGGCGGTGGACCCGGTGTCGATTTATCGAATGCTCGCACGCTTGCGGACGTCCTGGCGGTGGTCCGCCGGAGCACAAGAACCGCGCTGCCTGGCGACGTCATCGTCTCTAACGGCGATTGGCACGAAGCCCAGCTCGTCGAGCAGCGTCTGCCCTTACGCCGCGATCTCGACACGGTTTCTCCGAATAATCCAGTCGTCCTCATTCGCGGTGGCCATGAGTACATTCTCAACTCCGCCGCGCTCGCTAAGTGGCACATCGATAAAACGACCACGGCGCCCGAGGGCGGCCAGATCAGCCGCTATCCCAACGGTGAGCCGAACGGCGAGCTGATCGACAAGGCGCGAACGCTGGTCACCCTTCCAGCCGGCAAATTGACGCGCGAGCAGCAAATCGACAACTGGGCCGCACAGTACCACAAGCTCAATGCGGCCGGCCTCACCAGCGTCCGCCATCCCGGAATCAGTCTCGATCAATATCGTTTGCTGCAAGAAATGCAACGCCGCGGCCTGCTCAGCATCCGCCTAAACGTGCTGCTCTCCGCGCCGCCTAATCCGGACGCCGGCAACGTGCGCGCGTTCATCGACGGATCCGGTGTCAAGCCGGACGAAGGCGACGAATGGCTCCGCGTAGGTGGTGTGAAGCTAGTAGCCGACGGCGGCTTCGAAGGTGGCTGGATGCGCGATCCTTACGAGGAACCGTACGGCAATCACGGCGCCTACCACGGTCTCCAGTTAATTCCAACCGACCGTTACATCGCGATTGTGAAGCAGCTCAATCGTCTCGGTTGGCGCGTTGGCACGCATGCGGTGGGTGATGCGGCGATCGACGAAGTGCTGGCCGGATACGAGGCTGCCAATGCCGAGCACTCCATCGTAGGCAAGCGTTGGGCCATCGAGCACGGCTTCATCCCGCGAGAGGAACAGTTCGCGCGAATGCGGGCGCTGGGCCTGGTGGTGACGGTGCAGAATCACCTGTATCTCGCCGGTCCCAGCCTGGTGCGCTATTGGGGGCCGCAGCGCGCTGCCTGGGTCACGCCGGTGCGAGCTTATCTCGATCACGGCATCCCGGTTGCCGCGGGTACCGATGCTTCGGTGGTGCCCTACCCGCCGCTTTGGACCATCTATCATTTCGTGACGCGCGATACGATCACCGGCGGCGTGCTCGGCGCCGATCAAAAGATCACGCGCCAGGAAGCGCTGCGCCTTAGTACCATCGACAACGCCTACCTGACGTTTGAAGAGAAGACCAAGGGCTCCATCGAACCCGGCAAGTGGGCCGACTTTGTGGTTCTGGCCGAAGACGTCCTTACCGTGCCTGATAAGCGGATCGAAAAAATGAAGGTGCTCATGACCGTGGTCGGAGGAAAGACTGTGTTCGTGGATGACGCGTTCGGCCCGCATTGACTCCGCTCGCCGAGGCGAAGTAGCGCGCAAAATCAAGCGGCAGGATGAACATCCACCTCACCGGCGAAGCTCGAAGGAGCAGGGATCTCGACACCCTCGTCCCGCATGCCTTCAAGATGAAACTCCACTGCTTCCCGAATCAGTCGTTCGACTTCCTCGCGCGTGTTACCCACCGCGATGACACCAGGAAGGTCGTGTACGTACGCCCCCCAGGAAGTCGCACCTTTTCATAGATCACAGTATAGGTCATCGCTTCTCCTCCTTGGATTCCAATCCAGCACTTTTTAGGATGGCTTGGAGTGTCCCCAGCGGAACGTCCTGCCCGAGATTGCCCGGGACTGTCACGACCATCCCTCTCTCAGGGTGTCGGAACTGACGATGGCTCCCTTTGGTGGCTCTCAGACGCCATCCCCTTGAATCAAGCCGGCACGAGCTCCCGGACTTTCACTCTTTATCGATCATAGAGCCGCTTAAAATCCTCCGCGTTGCCTTAAGGCGCCGGCGCCGGGCGCTACCCTCCGCTTGGTCGCCTGCTCGAACCCATAAGCCAACTCGATCAGCCGCGGCTCGCTGCACGCGGTTCCCGTAAACCCGACCCCGAATGGCGCCGGCTGGGCATTGAATCCGTCCGGAAACGGCGGCGTAGGCGCGTTGGGGACCATACCGAACGGCACCACGATGATCGGATATCCCGCCCGCGCTGCCAGCCCCGCCCCGCTCGCTCCCGGGGTTAGAATCGCATCCAGTTTAGAGGCCTTCAGCGCGCCGTCAATGCCTTTGTCGCGGCTCAACAACAGATCCTTGCGATGATCGGCCTCGTAGCGCGCGCGATCCACGTCCAGATCCATTTCGTCTGAAATATCCAGGCGAGACTGGCCATATTTGATCGCTCCCCCCTTGGCGTGATCCAAATTCCACTGACGCAGTTCCGTCAGGGTCTTTACCGGCGCCGCCGGTCCCAGGCTGGCCAGCCATTTATTGAAGTCGCGCTTCATACCGTACTTGAAATCCACCGAGCAGGTTTCGTCCTTGCCCTTGGCCTGATCTGCGCCGGAGCAATAATCCCATTGCAGAAAATTGCTCTTCGGGTCTTTGTCGACGTAGCTCGGGATGTCCGCCGGATCGACGATCACCGCGCCCTGCTGCTTCAGAATAGCGATCGCATCGGCCATCACCTTGGCTTGCACCGCATCCAGGCCACCCCGCGGTTTTTCTTCGCCGGTCAACGCGATCCTGTCGTAGTAGAACGCCCGAGGAACACCGATGCGAGCGCCCTTGAGTCCGTTGGCATTCAGGAATTTCGTGTAGTCGCGGCCGGGCGGCGGCATACAGGTCCGAGTAGCCGCGTCGTTCGGATCGGGAGTCGCACTCTCCAGAGCGCCCAGCATAATGGCCGCATCGGTCACGCTTCGAGCCATCGGCCCCGCGGTATCGTGATCGGCCGTGATCGGAATTACCCCGTACCGGCTGATGCGCCCGATGGTCGGACGAATACCGACCAGCATGTTCTGGTTGGACGGGCTGATGATCGATCCGCCGGTGTCTGACCCGACGTTGCCCGCCCAGAAACTCGCGGCCGTTCCGATTCCGCTGCTCGACCCGCCAGTCGCCAGCGCGGGCCGTCCGTCGAAAGTCACCGACCGCGGATCGGGGCGCGGATCGTAGGGATTGTACCCGTAGCGGCCGACCGCATTGTAGTTGCCCGGCATCGGATCCGGCACTCCGGCCACCCAGTTGGCCAGCTCGGTCAATCCGGTCTTAGCGATGATGATCGCGCCGCTCTCCCGCAAATTCTTCACCAGCGTCGCTTCGTAGGGCGGCGTGAATCCCGCGAATGCCAAGGCCCCGCCCGTGGTCGGCATGTTCGTGGTGTGAATATTGTCCTTCAGGGCGATCGGGATGCCGTGCAGCGGACCCCGCACGTTGCCGCGTGCCCGCTCGCGATCCAGGTCATCTGCCTCCTGGAGCGCGTTGTGATTCACCGTTATTGCAGCGTGCAGCTTGTCTTCGTAAAGTCCGATTCGGATCAGGTGCAATGCTACCAGCTCACGCGAAGTAATGCGCCCTTGTTCCATCGCCGCCCGCATTTCGGGAATGGTCGCCTCAACGACGTTGAACGCCGGCGCAGCCTTTTTGACCTGCGCTTGAACCACCAGGCCAGCTGGAATGAAGAGCAAAAACAACACTTTTTTCATGGCGTCTCGCAATGTGGATAAGTATAACAATGGCCGCTGAAACGTCCTTCAGCATCGCCGGAGGACAGCGCGGGCCGACGCCGTTCTGTGCGCGCGGATCGCGCCCGATGCCCTGCATTCCGGCCAGGCGCCCGCCGGCGGCGTGATGCAGGACCCGTTCGGCGCTCCAACAGACGCTCGCGCGCATCCGCCAACGCTATGCGCTGTTTTTCAATCTGCCCGACGGCGTTGAGGCCGGGCAGGAACGGAGCATCGTAGTAGCACTCACGCCGACCGCTGTCCAGCGTTATCCCGATGCGCAAATCCAGTACCGGCGTGCGTACATGACCCCCGAAAGCGGTGCGTTACCTACCGCCCGGGTGCCAACCGGATACTATCCCAGTTGCGCCCAGCGCCCCGGATGGACTATAGTCAATCTGGTTCGACTTTTTCAATTAAAGGGAGGAAGTCATGAAGAAATCATTAACGCTGGTCGCGCTGGCTGCTACGTTCTCCTTCGGCGCCATGGCCGCGGATTTTAACGGCTATGTCATCGATCAGAATTGTGCCTCGAAGGCCGCGATGAAGGGTAACGTCGAGTGCGCCAACAAGTGCATCAAAGGCGGATCGCCGGCAGTGCTCGTGACCGACGACGGCAAAATCTACAAGTTCTCCGATCAAGCGAAAGTTCTCGATTATGCCGGAAAGAAAGTGACCGTAACTGGCAGGCTGAAAGACGACACTATCACGGTCGCCAAAGTCAGCGAGTAAGCTCCGGCACTAAGATACTTGCGGTCGAGTATTAGTCCGCGTAAATTGTGTTTTGAACCGGCTTTCGCAACGACGGGAGCCGGTTTTCATTTTCCCCAGTTCTGAAATATGCGCACGTTGATACGCGTACAGTGTGAGTATGGCGTCTCGCCTCACAGTCAGCCGTAATTCCTCCACCGATGTGCAGCAGCGGCAGGTGATTATCAAGCTGGATGGTGAGCCGTTCGCGATCCTGCTCTTCGGCCAGACCGTCACCCGCGAGATTCCCCACGGATCGCATCGCCTTCGTTTCGACAACACCTGGGTCAAGAAGAGCGTCGAATTCAAAGCCGCCGATGGCGAAGAAGTGACTTATAACGTCATCAACCGCGCCGGCCGCTTCACTTGGTGGATGGTCGCGGTGCTGGGCGCGGGGCCGATGTATCTTACCGTCGAGCGTGTCGCTTCAGTTGATTCCCCATCGGCTCAATCTTCCTCCGCCGCGCCTCCGAACGCGCCGTAAAGGTCCTGCTGCTTCACCTTCTCGGTGTTGAAACGCGCCGCCCGGTCGCGCATCGTCTGCAGAACTTTCTCGGGCTCGGGCAATTCACCTTTGATCCAGCGCAGCGGGTTAATCCGCGCCACCACAAACGATCGTAAATATGGGCTCTGCAGCCCGCGCTCCTTCAGTTTCGCAATCGCTTCGGCCACCTTCTCTTCCAGCTCCAGCAACAGCTCCGCGCGACGCTCGTGGATCTTAATCGCGGTGCGGATCGGCTCGCTGGAAAATTCCTCTACCCTCCGCAGCACCGGATGATACGCCCCTCCGGCAAAGCCGCGCTTGGTTTCGTAAGCCAGGCCCAGAGTCACCAGCGAGGCATCCTCTAAATAAAACGCAAAGCTCGATTCGGGCTGCGATCCCTCATCCGGCAACAGGCCTTTGTAGATGCGAATCACCTCCAGCGACTTCTCCTTCAGGTTGTGCGCCTTCTCCGTATTCAGCGCCAGGATCTGCCGCGCGATCTCGCGATCGGGCACCACCAGCGCCGTAATCGACCGCGCCCCCAGCCGCCGCATCGCCTCCAGCCTATGAAACCCGTTGGGTGTCCAGAAGCCCTCTTCTGGTGCCGGGACAACGATCACCGGGTCGAGA
Source organism: Bryobacteraceae bacterium (assembly GCA_035484655.1). Taxonomy (GTDB): domain Bacteria; phylum Acidobacteriota; class Terriglobia; order Bryobacterales; family Bryobacteraceae; genus Palsa-89. Next base: position 6,724 of record DATHOT010000355.1, read on the forward strand.
AACCTACCGGTTTTTTCGATCACGCCGGCCAATCGCTTGTGATGCGCTTCAGAGAGATCGCGCTGGAACGGGGTCGGCTGCACGTGATCAATGGGAAGAATCGCAACCAGCAACGGATGCCCGCCCAGCGGATCCCGATAGCCGGCCAGAACCGCGCCGCCTTCCTGCTCCACCCTCTGAAGCACCGGGGCCAGCTCGTCGACGATACCAGTGGCGCAGTCGCGCGGCTCGAGCCCCGCCGACTTCGGCTGCCGCTTGCGCGGAACTCGACGCTTCGCCGGCTTCTTGCTCTTGGTCGCGAGTTTGGCCACTTCTGCTGATGTTACCGTGGCGCGAGCAATCGTGTCCGTCCGCCGGGCTGCAAGGTTTCGCCGGAGTTATACTGCCCAGTAGAATGTCTCGCGCGTTCCTCATCCTCACGATCGCCGTCCTACCCTCATCAGCCCAAACCTGGAGGCCGCCAGTCGTTCAGAAAACCCTCTCGAACGGGCTGAAGGTAGTTGTTTCCGAAGACCATTCCGCGCCCACTTTCGGGATCTGTGTCTCTTACGGCATCGGCTTCCGCCTGGAGCCGGAAGGTCGCAGTGGATTCGCCCACTTGTTCGAACACATGATGTTCGAAGGCACGCCCAACTCGCCAAAAGGCACGCTGGATAAAGTGATCGAAGGTGGCGGCGGCAACAACAACGGCGACACCCGCTACGATTTCACGGAGTACATCGAGACTGCACCGGTCTCCGCTCTCGATCCGATCTTGTGGATCGAAGCCGACCGCATGAAGACGCTCGATTTCTCGCCGGCGAACCTGGAGAATCAGCGCAAGGTTGTCGAGGAGGAGGTCCGGGTAAATGTATTGAATCAGCCCTACGGTTTGTTTTATGCCATTGACCTGCCCGGAAAGGCGTTCGACACCTATCCCAACTCGCACAATTTTTACGGGGACTTCAAAGACCTCGACGCTGCCCGCATTGAAGATGTCGAAAAATTTTATAACCAATACTATTCGCCCAATAACGCGGTATTGGCCATTGTTGGCGACGTAAAGGCGGCCGACGTTTTCGCCAAGGTGGAGAAGTATTTCGGCCCCGTCCCCGCGCGTGCTGCGCCGCCTCGCGCCAGCGTGCAGGAGAAGACGCAGACGTCCGAACGGCGTTCTGTCCAGACGGACAAGTTGGCCAATCTGCCGGCGCTCGCCGTCGGTTACCGGATGCCCCCGCGCCTGTCACACGATGCCGTGGTAGCCGCAGTTGCTGGTGAACTACTCCACAACGGCCAAGCCTCGCGCCTCTATCAAAGCCTGGTGAAAGAGAAACAGAAGGCTGTGTCTGTGGATGGCGGACTGAATTGGCCGTTGGGGAATCCCTTCGAGTACAACGGGCCGACACTGCTGGTTTCCTTTATAGTGGCTCCGGAGAATACCCAGGAAGACGCGCTGCTCGCGGCCTATGATGACGCGATCGCCGATCTGACGCGCCGCGGCCCGGACGCTGCCGAACTCGACCGCATCAAGGCGAAGATGCGCTCCGATTGGTACGACCAGCTCGAGGTTCCCATCCAGCGCGCCTCTACGCTATCGCAGGCGGTTCTGTTCGATGGCAACGCGGATCGCGTCGGCTCGATCCCGGATGAGATCGCTGCCGTCACCGCTGACGACATCCAAAAATTTGCCGCGAAGTACCTGGTGAAAACCGATCGAACCATCATCTGGCGCGTGCCAGAGCCCAAGGAAGGAGGCCGCAAATGAAAAGCATATTTAGAGCGGCGGCAGCGGCCATAATCCTGAGTTGGGCGGGCCTCGCCGCGGAAAAACATTCCCTGCCGAAGGACCTTCCGCCTTATGGCCCGATCAAACAATTAACTGCGCCGCATGTGACCGAAGTGAAGCTCGACAACGGCCTGACGGTGTGGCTCGTACCGGAAGCCGGTTTTCCTAAGGTCGCCATCACGCTTGCTGTACGCGGCGGGTATACTGCCGATCCGAAAGATCGCCCCGGTTTCGCCGACTTGCTCGCTGCCACGGTCACCCAAGGCACCCGCAACCGCTCGGCCAAGCAAGTCGCGGAAGATCTGGAGGCCGTGGGCGGAGATTTATCCGGCAACGCCACACCGGACTCAATCCTCATCGAAACCAGCGCGCTCAGTTCCAAGGCCGGCGCGGCTCTGCAAATTCTCGCCGACGTCATACACCAGGCTACCTTCGCCGACCAGGAAGTGGCCATCGCGAAAAGCAATTTGGCGTCCTCGCTTCAGGCCAACGAAGCCGATCCGAGTTTCCTCGGACGCCGCGCGCTTTACCACGCCCTGTTTGGCCAGCATCCTTACGCCATCGTCTCGCCCACCGAAGAAAGTATTGCGAAGACCACCGCCGCGGAGCTGAGGGCCGAGTACGCCCGTCGTTTCCGGCCGGACCGCACGCTGCTGATCGCCGTGGGTGATTTTAGCGACCAGTCCCTGCTAGCCACCATTCGCGCGAGTTTCGCCGCCTGGAAATCCAGTGGCGACGCGGCTCCCATCAATGCTGCTAAACCCGTTTCCCTGGTTTCCAAAGCTATCGTTTATGTGCCGCGCGCCAACTCGGTACAGACCGCCCTCTACCTGGGCACGCTGGGCCCTAACCGTTCCGCCACGGATTACGCTGCCGCTCGCATCGGCAACGCGTTGTACGGCGGCATGTTCGGGTCGCGGCTGATCAACAATATCCGCGAGGATAAAGGCTACACGTATTCGCCTGGAGCACGCCTCACGCTGAATCGCGAGACGGGCATCCTGGTCACCCGCGCGGATGTGCGAAATCCCGTGACAGGCGCCAGTTTCAATGAGATTACATACGAACTTAACCGCATGGCCAGCACCGCGCCGGAAACCGAAGAAGTTGATCGCGCGAAACGCTATGTGCTCGGCTCGCTGGCGATTCAGCTACAGTCTCGGGCTGCAGTCGCGCGCCAACTCGCCAATCTGTGGATCGATTCGCTGCCTCCCGAAGAGCTGGCCTTGCAGGGCCAAAAAATCGAAAAAGTGACCCCGCAGGATGTCCAGGCGGCCGGCCGCAAATATTTTCCCGCTTGGCGGATGACCGTAGTTGCAGTCGGCGAAGAGCAGGTGATCAAGGACGAACTAGGGCCGTTTGGTCTGGAGTTTCAGAAGGTGCCCTGAACCGGATAATCACGATCTGTATAGTCCTCCTGACCTGAGTTTGCAATCGATCAAAGGGGCGAGAATTACGGCTGAGCAATGGAAACTCGATGGACAATATCTTGAAGCCTGCAACTGCAAGGCTGCCTGTCCCTGCATCTTTCTCAGCACGCCTACCGAAGGAGACTGCACTGCCGTGGTGGGCTGGCATATCGATAAAGGGAATCTTGGCGCGGTGGATCTCGCTGGTCTCAACGTCGCCATGGCAGTGTACTCTCCGGGTGCGGTGCACCTGACGAAATGGCGGGCTGCCCTGTATTTAGATGCGAAGGCCAGCGAATCGCAGAAAAACGCACTGATCCAAATTTTCTCTGGATGGCCGGCGGACATCCGCCGCGCCTGGGATCCTTCATCGGTGAAGTGCTGTGCGTGGCCAGCGCCGAGATCGAAGCGGTCGGCGCCCCGGGCGGACAGTGGTTCGGCAAAATTGGCGGCGCCGCGCTCACATGCGCCGCGATCTGGATGATCGCTTTGATCAGCCGATGACCGCCGGTCCTGGACCACCACCTGATATACTTGCTCGCCGGGAGGCAGACCAGTATGACTCGCGGAATGTTGACGCTTTTGTTCACCTTCGTGGCCGGCGCAATCGTTGGGCGCGTGTCCATTCCTTCGGCCGGCTCGCAACTTGCTGAGCTTGGCGTCGTTCACGCTCAAACACACAAACCCCTATTCATGACGCGGCTTTACACGGGTCCCGACAATCAGACGCATGCCGAAGAGGTAGAAATTAACTTCACAACCCCGGGTGAGGTATCCAAGATGATCCAGGTCACCGGAGCGGAGCTTCATCGGGCGCCGGCCGGCAGAGTTTCCGATTGGCATCGTGGCCCGCGCCGCCAGTACGTCATCACGCTGAGCGGCCGAGGGGAGCTTGAAGTTGCGGGGGGAAAAAAGATCCCGATCGAGCCGGGGCACATCGAGCTTATCGAAGACACGACGGGCAAAGGGCACATCACCAGAGTGGTGGGCACTGAAGATCGCGTGACCCTCTATCTTCCGCTCGCGGATCAATCCGGTCGCTAGAGTAGTCCCAGCAATATTGGCACGCTTGGGCAGCTCTGCGACCTAAAACGCCTTTCAGGGTTATACTTAGAGTAGCCACGTCTACGCTGATCGCGACTTGATCGGGCTTAAGGAAAGCGAGCGTTTTAATGATCCCAACACATCGGTTTGTGAGCCTCCCCTGTGTTCTTTTCTTGGCGGCGGCCGCCTTCGGCCAGAACGCTCCCCCAACTCCCGCCAACTCGCCGGGCAACTCCGATAAAGCCGCTTCTTACTACAATTACTCGCTGGGACATCTGTATGCCGAGCTGGCGGCTGCCTCCGGCAATCGTGGCGACTATTTCAACAAAGCCGTCGAGAGTTATAAGGCTGCTTTGAAAGCGGACCCCAGCGCCACTTTCATCTCGGAGGAGCTTTCCGACCTCTACATCCAATCCGGCCGGCTGCGTGAAGCAGTGACCGAAGCCGAGGACGTTCTCAAAGAGAACCCTTCGGACTTGAACGCCCGCCGCCTTTTGGCCCGAATCTACACTCGTATGATCGGCGATTCACAGGCCAACCGGATCGACGAGAACATGGTCAAAAAGGCCATTGATCAGTATCAGAAGATCACCCAGGGCGATCCCAAAGACATCGAGAGCTGGCTGATGCTCGGCCGCCTGCAAAAGATCGCGCAAAACTCAACCGACGCGATGAACGCCTATAAAAAGGCCCTGGAAATCGATCCCGACAATGAGGACGCCAACACCGGCCTCGCCATGGTTTACGCCGATCTCGGCGACAATAAGGCCGCGGCCGAAATGCTCCGCAAGCTGGCGGAGAAGAATCCGAGTCCGCGCAGCCTCACCAGTCTGGCTGAAGTTTACGAACAGTTGAAGGACTATGCCCTGGCCGCTGAAACGCTTCGGAAGGCGCTCGAACAACAACCAGGCAATGCCGATCTCAAACATGCGCTCGCTCAGGATCTGCTCTTGGCGGATCAGTACGATGACGCGTTGAAGCTCTACCAGGATTTGGTGGCCGACGATCCCAAAGACGAGCAATCGCTATTGCGGATCTCCCAAATCTACCGGCAGAAGAAGGATTTCGCAAAAGCCCGTGAAGCCGCCGAGAAGGCCAAAGAGATCGATCCGAGTAATCTCGAACTACTTTATAACGACGTGAATCTTCTGGAGGCCGAAGGCCGTATTCCCGATGCCATCAAGACCTTGAAGGGCATTCTTGATACCACCGCCAAGAAGAGCTACAGTGCGTCCGATAAAACTAATCGGACGTTGCTGCTTGAAAGACTCGGATACCTCTATCGCCAGACCGAACAGTACCCGCAAGCCGTGGACGTCTTCCACCAGATTATCGATCTCGATCCCGATGCGGCCCCTCGCGCCTCGGCTGCGATAGTCGAAACTTATCTCCTAGCCAAAGACTTTACAAAAGCCGAATCGGAAGCTGACGTTGCCATCAAGAAGTATCCGGACGATCGGGTGGTGCGTTCGGTTCACGCTTCGTTGCTCGCCGACATGGGCAAGACCGATCAGGCGTTGGCCGAGACGCGCAAACTCCTGGATGGGAAGAACGACCGTGAAACGTACCTAAGTCTCGCGCAGATTTACGATAAGGCGAAGAACTTCGGCGAAATGGGAAAGATGCTGGATGCGGCTGAGAAACTTTCTCAGTCCAATGAGGAAAAGGAGAATGTGATGTTCAGCCGGGGCGCGATGTACGAGCGCATGAAGAACTATCCGGCCGCCGAAGCGGAGTTTCGCAAAGTCCTGGAAATCAATCCCGACAACGCCTCAGCGCTGAACTACTTGGGCTACATGCTGGCGGACCGCAACATGCGTCTGGAAGAAGCGCAGGGATTCATCAGCAAAGCGTTACAGATGGAACCCAATAATGGCGCCTATTTGGATAGTCTGGGCTGGGTTCTTTACCGTCAGAACAAGCTCACCGAGGCCGAGGAACAGCTGCGCCGCGCGCTGGAATCGATGTCGCGCGACCCTACCGTCCACGATCACTTGGGCGACGTCTATTTCCACGAAGGCAAGATTCGCGAGGCCATCGCTCAATGGCAGAGTTCGCTCAAGGAATATCAAACCAGCGCGCCTAGCGACCAGGATCATGCCGACGTAGCCAAGATTCAGAAGAAGCTGGAAGACGCCAAAGTGCGCCTGGCCCGCGAGGGCGGAGCCAAGCAGCCGCAGTGACCTTAGTGTTGTTCCACCCTTGATCAAGCGGGCGATCGCGTTTGTCTTCGTCCTCGCGCTTAGCGCGGACGCCCAAAAGTTCTACACCTACGTCGACGACCTCGGGCCCGATTATATCGAGCTCGCCTGGGGCACGGCCGACGGCCATAATACCATCGGTCGATCGGCCCCTTCGCACGGGGAGGCAACCATCCAGATTGATGGCCGGAAACTGGTGACCCGGGCGAGTCAGATCACCGTGGGCGACCTCTTACCGGACCACGAATATTCTTACAAAGTTTCTATCGGCGATTCGGCCGTCGGCCAGGGGGAAGTTCGAACCTGGGCCTCGAAATCCCAGCGGCTGGTGTTTTTCGTTATAGGCGATTTTGGCACGGGCCGGGCACCCCAGTACCTGATCGCGCGCGCTATGTGGGACGAATTCCAGCGGCGCGCAAAAACAGACAATCCTGTGCGCTTCATCCTCAGCATGGGCGATAACATTTATGGCAACGTCGCCGGATTCCTGGGCGGCGCGTTCCATACCGGCGCCGACGACGTCGATTGGGCGACCAAGTTTTACGCGCCCTATGAGCCCTTGATCGCGCGCATCCCCTTCTTCCCCTCGCTTGGAAATCATGACGGCAACGAAACCGAGAGACAGGGCGACCTGGCTGCGATTCTCGACAATTTCGCTTTTCCACAGGACAAGCCGGCCCGTTATTACACTTTCACCTATGGCGATCTGGCAAAATTCTTTGCGCTCGACAGCACCAAGAATACCGAGTCCGGACCGGCGCGTGCCGCCTACCTCGAAGACAGCCAGCAGTTCCATTGGATGCAAGCCGAATTTGCGAAGCCCCATCCGCTGTGGGTGATCCCCTTTTTCCACCATCCTCCCTTCACTGCCGGACCGCTGCACAGCCCCAGCCTCGAGCAGCTGCAGCACTGGGTTAGGCTTTTCGCCGCGTCCGGCGTCAAGGTTGTCTTTAACGGACACGAACATAACCTTCAGGTCAGTGAGGCGAACGATCGCACCAGCGGCATCTGTTTCATCGTCAGCGGCGCCGGCGGGGAGCTCCGCACCGGCAACCCGAAGAGCAACATGAAGCGCGCCGGCATTCGCGCCTGGGCCGCCGAGAATCATTTCCTGGTGGTGGAAATCGAGGGTAAGACCATGCGAGTTACGCCGCTTTCGTTCGAGCCGATGAATATCGTTGACGGCGATGGCCATCCCGTGACCCTGCCCATCAGCATCACGCAGCCCTGACAGGCGTTCAATGACACGTGTACAATGAATGCCCGTGGAATACTTTACCTGGGAATCGGTCCCGCTCGAAGTCATGAGCGATATGATCTCGCGAAAGGTGATCAGTGGCGATAAAGCCATGGTCGCGCAGGTCTTCTTGAAGAAGGGCGCCGTGGTGCCGGAGCATCACCATGAGAGCGAACAGATCACCTATATTCTGGATGGCGCTCTTAAGTTCGAGTTGGAAGGCAAGGAGGTAACCGTCCACAAAGGCGAGGTGCTGCGAATTCCTTCCCACGTGCCGCATCGCGCGGTCGCGCTCGAGGATACTCTTGATCTCGATATCTTTTCCCCGATTCGAACCGACTGGCTGACCAAGGACGACGCGTATCTGCGGCGCGGCCAGCGTGAAAAAACCTAGTTTTTCTCCGGCGTCACTGCGCTTAAGGGAACAAAGTGGTGGCCGTCGGGTGTGATCTGGACTGCCCGGATCGCGCCCCGTGGTCCAAGCGGTCCGATCGGTTTCCCGTCAACGCTGATCTCCACACCGCCGGCGTTGCCTACGCGCACCAGCGCTTTTTCGACAAAATCGATCTGCCTGGTTTCATCTTTGGCGAGCAGCTTGCCGAATACCTCTTTGCCATCGGAAACGGCATAAACCCAGGCCGGTTCCGTCACGTGAATTTCGGCGCGGCGGACGCTCCCCGCCGCGGCTGGACTGGTTGCGGCCGTCAGCTTCACTTCGGCCTGCTGGCTCCGGACGACAATTGGGCGCGAGGAATTCGCAGCCACGCTATGGCGGTACGACCAGAAGACCGACGCGGTAAAAGCTAACATCGCGATTGCCCCCGCTGCCACGACGTGGCGTCGCCAGGACGGAGGGCTCGGAGCCGGGCGATCTATCGGCGGCGTGATGACCGGTGTTGGAATCGGCATTCGTTCGGTCTTGCGTTCCACGGTCGCTCTTTCCACGATCGCTGCGCGCAGCGTCCCATCCGGCGCCGAGCCTTCTGAGTCTTGGGCCCACTGCTCCATCAGTCTTTGGACGGCCGCTTCCACCATCTGGTCCCGGTGCACAATTGGCAACTCCGGCTCCGCCTTGCTGACCTGAGCTGTTTCTGGCGCGATGGCTAACCGAATCCGTTTACGGTAGTCCTCCACCACAAAACGAATCTGCTCGGCTCTGGTTTTGTCCTGCGGCAAGACGGACTTGTCAACGGCGTGAATCCGCTCCGCTCCGATCGCGAACTTGTCTCCGCGAGGCTCCGAGTACCGCACGTCCGCCAACACCAGATGATCCTCTACTTCGAGCGCAACCACTTCGTCCACTGGCAGGCTTTCATCGGCGACGAACTTGATTCCGGTCGCCGAGATGTCCAGCAGCAGGCACTCCAGTTCGCGCTCGGGGCTGCCGACTAGAGCCAACTTTCCCGGCGCGTAGATCTGGAATCGTGGTTCGCGTCTGCCGTCCATACTGTCAAAATCGGCAGAAACCCGGCAATGCATTAGGTCAACGTTACTCACAGGTTATGTGAAATGAAGTGCAGTCCAGGTTGATCTAATGCGCAGAAGGGAGTCAGTGAGCTTCAAATGAAACAAGTACTTTATCCAATATTGGCGGGCCTGACGATAATTGGCACCGCTTGTCCGCAGTCTGAAGTGCCGCGATTCAGCGGGAGCATTGGCGCCGGGTTTACCACCCCGGTCTATGGAACGGGACAGCGCTTCGACGGTGGCTGGAACGCCGGCGCAGGGGTGGGTTTTAACCTGTCAAAATACCTGGGTGTCGAGGGCCAATTTCAGTTCAATGATCTGGACGTTAATAGCGCCACCTTAACCGGTCTCGGATATCCGAACGGTTCCATGCGAATGTGGTCGGTTACGCTCGATCCGGTGATCCACTTTGCACCCTCGAACAAGTTCAACCCGTACATCATCGGCGGCGGCGGGCTTTACCATCGCACCCTCGAGTTTACGGCGCCCACCCTGGCGAATACCTTTGGCTTTGATCCATTCTTCGGCATCTATCCAGCGACTATTGTGGCCAACCAGGTTCTGTCATCGAGTTCCGTATATAAGCCTGGTTTTAACGGCGGAGCCGGGTTTTCCATTCCGCTGGGCAGCAGTAAAGTGAAGCTGTTCGCCGAAGCGCGTTATCACTATATGTACACGGCGCCTCGCGGTACAAGCATTCTTCCGGTAACGTTCGGCGTTCGCTGGTAAGCCAGCGGCAGCTCAACGCGTGTGTGCGGTTGACCACGTCGTGTCAGGCCGCACACACGAGTACGCTGAGTCAACTCGGAAAGCCGCGCTCGATCAATCGAATTTTAGTTTGGCCCTCGGCCTGATATCTACGGACAACTTAGGAGGTTGCTGAAAAAGTCTTTCAAGAGCTCACATTGGCAGGTCGGGGACCTGCTCCACAACTCCAGGTCAATGACTTAGCTCTACACGTGGCGCAGGTCTCCGACCTGCGAGAGACTTTTTCAGCAACCTCCTAGAGGAGA
>DATHOT010000356.1:0-7044 GCA_035484655.1 Bryobacteraceae bacterium
GAGTGAAGGGAAGCAGTACATCGTAGTCTCGGCAGGCAGTTCCCTCATCGCTTTCACAACCAATTGAACACGATGAAACGATATCCTCTAGTTTTATTAGCCGCGCTCGCTTGGGCGTGGCCCGGAATAGGGCAGGAAAACGAGGCGGGAAGAAAGCTGTTTGCGGCCCGCTGCGCCAGTTGTCACGGTGCTGACGCCGCCGGCGGCGAGTTTGGTCCCGACATCGCGGATGCGCGTGGGTTGCGCTACCGGGACCGGAACCTTGCCGGCCTTATCAAGAATGGCCTTCCGGATTCGGGTATGCCCGCCTTTCCGCTTCCGCAGCAGGATCTGGACGCATTGGCGGCCTTCGTCGCGGCATTGCGCGCACCGGCCTTCGAGCATCCGCCCGCCGGCAACGCCGCAGCCGGTGAAAGTTTCTTCTTCGGAAAAGGAAACTGCGCGAGCTGCCACCTGGTGAAGGGGCGCGGAGGCGTTCTGGGGCCGGACTTATCCAACCTCGGACGTGAAACCAGGCTGGCTCGCATCGAACTGGCTTTGCGCGATCCTGGTGCGCTCGGCGCGCCGGGCTACAAGTTGGTCTCCGTGCGTCTGCGCTCGGGACAAATCATCCGCGGTCTCGCCAAGAACGAAAGTAATTACGATCTCCAGTTACTTGACCTTGATGGAAAATTGCATCTCTTGTCGCGGGAACAGATTGACGAGGAGATCGCAGACCCGAAGGGTTTGATGCCTCCGGTTCCCGCTACCAGCGCTGAGCAGCGCGATCTGCTGGCGTTTCTCAGCCGGTTGACCGAGGACAATGCGGCCTCTGCGATCGGGCCGGGGACGGCAGCGCTCGATGGGGGACTGGCCTTTTCCGCGATCGCCAATCCAAAACCAGGCGACTGGCCAACTTACCACGGTCACCTCAGCGGAAACCGCCATAGTGAGCTCCGCGAGATCAACACTTCAAACGTGGCGCAGCTCGGGGCCAAGTGGATGTTCCCCATCGCCGATTCCAATCGCCTGGAGGTGACACCCGTCGTCGTGGACGGCGTGATGTATGTGAGCATGGCCAATCAAGCTTACGCGCTGGATGCGCGCAGCGGGCGCCAGATCTGGCATTATTCCCGTCCTTTGACCAAGGGCGTCATTGGCGATGCAGGGACCGCAATTAATCGCGGCGTAGCAGTCCTGGGGAACAGGGTCTTCATGGTCACCGATCATGCGCATATCATCGCGCTTCATCGTCAGACTGGTGAACTGCTGTGGGACACCGAAATGGCCGATTATCGGAAGCACTACGGCGCTACGTCGGCGCCGCTGGTGGTCAAAGATCTGGTTCTTTCCGGCACATCCGGAGGCGACGAGGGTGCGCGCGGTTTCGTGGACGCCTACAAGGCTTCCACCGGCGAACGCGTATGGCGATTCTGGAATATGCCTGCTCCGGGCGAGCCACGGTCGGAAACCTGGGTGGGCCGGGCGATGGAACACGGATGCGTGGATGGCTGGCTGACTGGGACCTACGATCCAAGCACCGATCTGATCTACTGGCCCACCGGCAATCCCTGTCCCGACTACAACGGTGACGAGCGCAAGGGAGATAATCTTTACTCCAGTTCGGTCCTGGCGCTCGATCCTGAAACCGGCAAGCTTCGCTGGCATTACCAGTTCACTCCCCACGATTTGCATGATTGGGACGCCACCGAAACGCCAATGCTCATCGATGCTGAATTTCGCGGCCGCCAGCGGAAACTGCTGGTGCAGGCAAACCGCAATGGATTTTTCTACGTTCTCGACCGCGTGACCGGCGAGTTTTTGCTGGGCGAACCCTTCGTCAAGAAACTCACTTGGGCCAGCGGTATCGGGGTGGACGGACGTCCTAAGCTTGTGCCAGGCCAGGAACCGACAGAGCAGGGAACCAGGACTTGCCCATCCGTGGTGGGTGCGACGAACTGGATGTCAACGGCTTACAATCCGGCCACCGGGCTGTTCTATGTGATGGCGCTCGAATCCTGCAACATCTACACCAAGTCGTCCGCCTGGTGGCAGCCGGGACAATCGTTCTATGGCGGCGCAGCGCGACGAGTGCCGGGCGAGATCAACCAGAAATTCCTGCGGGCAATCGATTTGCAGACCGGGAAGATCGTGTGGGAAGTTCCGCAAGTCGGATTGGGCCGTAGCGCGGGAGGGGTGCTCTCGACGACGGGAGGCCTGGTGTTTTTTGGCGACGATAACGGGGCGCTGGCGGCGGTTGACGCGAAGACCGGAAAGGCGCTCTGGCACTTTCATACCAATGAGACCTGGCGAGCCTCGCCCATGACCTACATGGTGGACGGGAAGCAGTACATCGCTGTGGCCTCGGGATCGAACATCATCGCGTTTGGCTTACCCTAAGAACGCGAATATTGGTGGCCCTGAACAAAGTAGCCCGGTTAGTCCGATTCGCTTGACAACCTCATAGGGGCATGTTAGTTTTCTGGCGATGGTTGCTAAAGCCAGTCAATTGGTTGCAAGTCTGGTTCTTCTCGTAGCGGCACTGCCCGCTCTCGCTCATCATTCATTTCAGGCTGAGTACGACGCCGACAAGCCAGTCACGCTGAAGGGCACTGTAACCAAGGTCGAATGGACCAATCCCCATGCCCGGTTCTATGTCGACGTGAAGGACGATAGCGGCAAGGTGACCAACTGGAACCTGGAACTGGCTAGTCCAAACGGTCTGATGAGACAAGGCTGGACCAGGCACTCGTTGAAGGTTGGAGATGTTGTCACCGTCACCGGCGCTATGGCTAAAGATGGATCCAACATGGCTAACGCCAGAACGGTCACTTTAGCCGACGGCAGGAAGGTTTTCGCGGGAACGTCGGGAGATGGTGGTCCAACCCAGTGAGCGAACTCGTCGGACTGGTGAATGTAGGCGTTATAGCGGCAGCTTTGCTGCTGTCGGCGAATCCTTCCGCCGCTCAAGCCGTTACCGATCCAGCCGGAGGCGCTGCGGAAAGCACGCGCATCCCGGCCAAGGTCCCCACCGGTGCCGCCCCTAGACTGGCGGACGGTAAACCGGACTTCTCGGGAGTCTGGAGCTCAGATCGCAATTTCACATATGACATTAGCGATGCGCTTCAGAAAGGCGAGAAACTTCCGATACAGCCGTGGGCGTTGAAGCTTGCCAAGGAACGCCCATCGAAGGACGATCCGGAGGCAAATTGCCTGCCCACTGGCGTGCCTCGGCTGGCGCCTTATCCATGGAGCATTATTCAGAACCGGAATTACGTCTATATCCTGTTTGAAGGCAACATTCATAGCTACCGGCAGATCTTTATGGATGGACGCAAGCATTCCCCGGACCCGAATCCCACCTGGTATGGCGAATCCATCGGTAAGTATGAGGGGAACGCGCTGGTCATTGACACGGTCGGTTTCAATGACAAATTCTGGTTCGATTTTGCCGGTCACCCGCACACCGAGAAACTGCACATCGTCGAACGTTACCGCAGGCCAGACTTGGGGCACCTGGAATGGGAGACCACCATCGATGACCCGGGAGCTTACACCAAGCCGTTCACGCTGTATGGCCACTCCACGCTGCAGACGGATACCGATCTGATGGAGTACATCTGTCAGGAGAACAACGTGGACGTGAGCCACATTCTGGGCAAGGATTCTCGAAACAGCTTGCCTAAGCAGTAATCTGCCGGGAGCCTGACGCCCACAACGGGCTATCATAATATGACAACTTCGGCCCCGGCCGTTTTCTTCGAGTTAGAGGAGATGATAAAGATGCAAAGAACGAGAACCGTCCCGGCAGCACTGGCGCTGCTGGCACCACTGGCGCTGCTGGCAGCGATTGCGGTCGCCCCTGCTTTTGCCCAAGGCCCGCCCCCGTCGTTCCCTCCGCAGCAGTTAGACCAACTGGTGGCGCGGATCGCGCTTTATCCGGACCCGCTATTGGCGCAAGTGCTGGCTGCGGCGACGTATCCTAACGATATTCCGCCTGCCGCCCAATGGGCGGATCAGCACCATTACCTTACCGGGCAGGCGCTTGCGGACGCTATCAGGGGCGACCAACTGCCGTGGGATCCCAGCGTGCAAGCGCTGCTGCCCTTTCCGTCGGTGCTGGACATTATGGCTTCCGATATGAACTGGACCAGCCAACTCGGAAACGCATTTCTGGCCGAGCAACAGTACGTGATGGATGCTGTTCAGCGCCAACGGGCTATCGCCGAACGCTACGGGTACCTGAGAAGCAATCCACAAGTGGTAGTGAGCGGTGGGCCGTATATTTCGATCATGCCCGTGAATCCGGGCTTCATTGTGGTGCCTTACTACAATCCAGCGGTCGTCTTTTATGCGCCGCGGCCTGGATTCGTGGTCGGCGGCGCTATTCGATTCGGCTTCGGCGTCGGAATCGGCGGATTCTTCGCTCCTTGGGGCTGGGGGCCAGGAGTCCGTTTCGATTGGGGCCGGCACGACGTCTATATACACGATGCCCGTTGGGGCCGGACCTGGGCTAACCGGGGCGGATACGTACATCCCTATGAGGGCTACCGTCGGCCTGTGGCCGGTTATGCACGTCCCGCTGAGGCGCACGAGATGCATGGACGCTCGGAACCGGAGCGGAATGCAGCACGCGAAGGCCGGGTAGTGCCTCACGAAGAGCACCGGGGAGAAGAACACCGTGGAGAAGAACACCGTGGAGACGAGAAGCGCCGCTAAGTCGATGTTCCATCGGTTACTGGTGTCGGTCGCAAGCGTTGTATTTCTGACGAGCGGTCCGCCGGCTCTCGCGCACCATGCCTTTTCGGGCGAGTTCGATATGTCCAAGCCCATCACCCTGGAGGGCGTGGTGACACGGGTCGATTGGGAGAATCCGCACGTGCATTATTTCGTGGATGTCACAGGGCCGGATGGCACGGTGGTGAACTGGTCCTGCGAAACGGGGGGTCCAACCCGGCTTACCCGTCGAGGCTGGATGCGGGATACGCTCAAGCCGGGAGACAAGGTGATCGTGCACGGTTTTCTCGCCAAAGACGCCTCGCATGCCGTCGACGGACGGCAGGTCACGATGGCGGACGGCCGGAAAATCGGGTTGGAAGCGAACCGTTGAAGTTCAACCGCAGACAGGTTCTTCGCACCGCTTCCGGCGGCCTGGCGGCTCTTAGCATGCCGCGGGGCGGGCGCGCGCAGGCCAAGGGCGTGAAGGCGCTGGTTTTCGACACTTTCGGGACGGTCGTCGATTGGCGCGGTTCGATCATCGCTGAAGGCGCCGACTGGGGCCAAGCTAAAGGGCTCTCCATCGATTGGGCGCACTTTGCCGACCGCTGGCGCAACGGGTATGCGCCGGCCATGGAGAAAGTCCGTAAAGGCGAGCTGCCTTGGACCAAGCTGGATGCCTTGCATCGAATGCTGCTTGAGGATCTGCTCCAGGAATTCGACATCAAGGGGCTTACCGAGGAGGAGAAGGATCATTGGAACCGCGTCTGGCATAGGCTGAAACCATGGCCTGACTCAGTTGCCGGCTTGGCGCGTCTCAAGAAGCGGTTCACCATCGCACCACTTTCCAACGGTAACGTCTCGCTGCTGGCGGATATGGCTAAGAGCGCCGGCTTGCCCTGGGACCTGATCCTTTCGGCCGAGCTGGCACGGCACTACAAGCCCGATCGCGAGGCCTATTTGACGGCCGTCGACCTGTTGAGTTTAAAGCCGGAAGAGGTGATGATGACGGCCGCGCATCGGGGCGACCTGGAGGCGGCCCGCAACTTCGGTCTAAGAACGGGTTTTATCCACAGACCGAACGAATACGGCCCTGTCCGGCGCGCCGATACCGCCAAGCAGGGAGACTTTGACGTGGTGGCCAGTGACATGTTAGACTTAGCGTCGAAAATGATGGTTTGAGATCGAAACTCGCCCTTGTGCAATCAATGACATAGGCGCCATGCCGGTTCGGAGGCCTCTGCAACCGAATCGACATGATTCGCATCCATTGTATAGGGAACTCCGTGTCAAGGAGCAACCCGAAATACCCCCAGCGGCACAACGACTGTCGGGCGATTCATCGCCAGGAGCTTAGATGCAAAGATTTGACGAAATCATTCTCGCTGATTCTACGGACTCTAGCCGTTTCGGTGTAGCTGATCTCGAGGCCGAACCACTAGAGAGCGACGACTCCGCTGCCGGGGAAGCCATCGAGGAACCTACGGTTTATACTGACGACCCGGTGCGCGTATATCTCCGGGAAATGGGTTCGGTGTCTTTGCTGAACCGTCAAGCCGAGGTTACTCTGGCACGGCGGATGGAACGCGGCAGCGTGCGAATGCAAAAAGCGCTCTCGCGGTCACCGCTGGTGCGAAAGATGGCGCTCACAGTCTATGCCGACATTCTGGCGGGGACAGCCGACGCCGAGGACGTGTTGAACCTTAGCAGTCCCGACGACGCCGCGAGGCGGCGCGCTCGCAATAAAGCAATGCGGCGGTTCCAGGAACTGGTTGAACTGGAGCGCGGGCTTCGAGTGCTCCAGCAAAAGTTCGATTCGACACCGAAGCGCGAGGCGCAAGCCAAGTTAGCAAGCAAGATCCTCCGGGCGACGGTGGAGTGTTCGCGGCAGATGCGGAGCATTTCATTTCACGCGACTCAGTGGAGGGCCTTCCGCGATGCGCTCCGTTGCGCCGCCGACCAGAGTGCCGCGCTCGAGACGCAGTTGATGAAGCTTGAGGCTTCGCGAAGCCGCAATAAGACGGCTGAACTGCGCGACCTGAAACGCTCCATTCGCGAGCAGAAGACCTCCGCCGGCTCAAGCCTGGGCGAGATGCGCCGCTGGCTGAAAGCAGTACAGGAAGGCGAGATGGAGGCCGAGGCGGCGAAAAAAGCGCTGGTCGAAGCGAATTTGCGCCTGGTGGTCTCGGTTGCCAAGAAATACGTGAACCGGGGATTACACCTTCTGGACCTGATCCAGGAGGGCAATATCGGTCTGATGAGGGCCGCGGATAAGTTCAATTACCACTTGGGCTACAAATTCTCAACGTACGCCACCTGGTGGATCCGGCAAGCCATGACGCGGGCCAT
>DATHOT010000357.1:0-11624 GCA_035484655.1 Bryobacteraceae bacterium
GTTTCTTAATCGGGACGACGGTCGCCAATCAGGATAAGCTGCCGACCTGGAAGCCGGGGGACGAGTTCTTGCCCGCGCGGGAGAAATCGTTCCGTTAGCTATTGCTCCACTCGCGCGATCTTGATGTAATCAAGCTGCGGAAATTGGCTCTGCAAATAATCGTTGCCCTGAAGCTGGATCAAGTCCTGCTGCGGAGTCTGGCCGTAACCCGAATACAGATTCTGCACCACCTCCATCCCCTCGGTTACTTTGCCGAACGGAGCAAAGCCCATCGCGTCCAGTGATATGTTATCGGCGAGATTGATGAAGAGCTGCGTGGTCCGCGTATCGGGGCCGCGCTTGGCGTAGGTAATGTAGCCGCGGCGATTGCTTTCCTTCACCGGATCGTCGGGAATAAAATTCTGATTCCATTGCCGGGAAACTTTCGGGTCTTTATTGATGCCCCATTGCACCACGAAGTTCGGTACCACTCGAAAGAAACGTGCCTCGTCATAGTAGCCGCTTTTCACAAGTTCGTAGAACCGGTCAACGCCGTTAGGCGCCCATTCGCGGTGAACCTCCAGGACGAACGGTCCCTTGCTGGTATCAAATCTAACCTTGAACTCCGCCGGAGCTGGCGGCGATTTCGAACAGGCGCAGAGCAATACGATGAAGATCAGGCCGGCCGCGCGTTTCACTTCGCATCCCGCCAGTTTTCGCCGACTCCGACGTCCACGATCAGCGGCACATCCAGCTTGTAAACATTCTCCATCTCCTGCTTCGCCAGTTCGGACACCTTCTTGGCTTCTCCCGGCGGCGCTTCGAACAGCAGCTCATCGTGCACCTGCAGCAGCATCTTGGTCTCCAGTTTTTCACGCCGCAGAATCTCATCGATGCGAATCATCGCCAGCTTGATCAGATCCGCCGCGGTCCCTTGCAGTGGCGTGTTGACGGCCGTGCGCTCGGCGAACGATCGCGCGTTGGGATTGCGGCTGTGCATGTCAGGAATTGGCCGCTTGCGCCCGAATAGCGTCGGGGCAAACCCGGTTTCACGCACCTTGGCGATCGTCTCCTGAATGAACTTTTTTACGCCGGCATGCAGATCGAAATAGGTCCGGATGTATTCCTCGGCCTCCTTGCGATCGATGCCGAGATTGGCCGCAAGCCCAAAAGGGGTCTGGCCGTAGACGATTCCAAAGTTCACCGCCTTCGCATTGCGCCGCATGTCGGATGTCACCATCAACGGAGGCACGCGGAACACTTCAGCGGCCGTGCGGGTGTGGATATCCTCGCCGTTGCGGAAGGCGGTCACCAGCACCGGATCGTGCGACATGTGCGCCAGCAGGCGCAGCTCGATCTGCGAATAGTCGGCGACCACCAGCTTCCAGCCCTCGCGCGGCACGAATGCGGAGCGAATCTCGCGGCCAAGCTCAGTGCGAATAGGGATGTTTTGAAGGTTTGGATTCGAGGACGACAACCGGCCCGTCGCGGCTCCGGCTTGATTGAACGTGGTATGTAATCGCCCGGTCTTGGGATCGATCAGCTCCGGCAGCGCGTCGATGTACGTCCCTTTCAGCTTGGTAAGCTGCCGGTATTCAAGCACCTTGCGCGCGATCTCATGCTCGGCCGCCAAGCCTTCCAGCACATCGGCCGCGGTCGAAATGGTTTTGCCTTTGCCGTATTTCACCGGTGCCGGCAGGTTCATTTCCTCAAATAAAATCTTGCCAAGCTGCACCGGAGAGTTGATATTGAACGGCTTGCCTGCCAGTTCGTAGATTTCAGCGGACAGCCGCTGGATTTCGGTTTCAAGTTGCCCGGACAGCGTTTTGAGCTGCACCGGATCGATTCGGATGCCAGTCTGCTCCATCCGCCCCAGTACTCCAGCCAGCGGCAAATCGATGGTCTCGTAAATCTCACGAAAACCCTGCTGGTCGATTTCGGGCGCCAGGCGTTCGGCCAGCGTGATCGCGAGGTCGGCATGTTGCTCTGCGGCAGCATGCAGCTTGCGATCGAGATACCGCTCGGCCAAAATCTCCGGCGAGCAGCCCGCCGGGTCCGCGCACAGCAGAAACGCGTACAGCATTACGTCGTGCTGGAAACCCTGAGCCTCGATCCCGTATTTCGCCAGCGCCAGTGTTAACGCCTTCACGTCGTGAGCCACCTTCGACCGCCCCAGATCTTCGAGGATCGGTTTCAGCACGTCCAGAAAATCGATCGACAGGGCGCGCGCCACGCCGGGCTCAAAAGATACGCCCAGCATAGTCAACGGCAAGTCGCCCTCTATCGACGATTGAAGCGCAAACGCGATTGGCTTGCCGGGATCGAGCTTGGCCAAGCTCCCGGCATACTGAACGGCTTCCTCGCGACCAGCGACAGTGGCGTAATCGCGCGTATGCGCATCTTCAGTGGGACCAAGCTCCTTAAGGAGGCTATAAAACTCCATCTCCTTGTAGATTTTCTTCAGCTCGGCCAGGTCGGGCTCGTGGGTCGCCAAGTCTTCCAAGGGGACTTCCACCGGCACGGTCGTGTCGATGGTCGCCAGACGCTTGCTCAGCAGGATCTGCTCGCGATTGTTCTGCAGGCTCTCGCGATAGGTCTTGCGCTCCACCTCGGCGGCATGTTCAATGGCCGCTTCCACCGATCCAAAGCGCTGGATCAAGTCTCGCGCGCCTTTTTCCCCGATCCCCGGCGCTCCGGGAATGTTGTCCACCGTGTCGCCCATCAGCGCCAGCAGATCGGCCACCTGACCGGGCTTTACGCCCATGAATTGCTCGGCCGTGGCGGGATCGTACCAGGTATCCAGCTTGACCGGATTGTACATATGCACGCGGTCGTCTACCAGCTGCAGCATATCTTTATCGCTGGACACAATCACGACGTCGTAGTCTTCACTCGCGCGCCGGGCGATGGCACCGATCACGTCGTCCGCTTCAAAACCTACTGTTTGGAGCACCGGGATGCGCATCGCGTCCAGCAGCCGGCGGATGTGGGGAATCTGGTCGCCCAGGTCGGGCGGCATCTCGGTTCGATTGGCTTTGTACCCGGCAAAGGCCTCTTCGCGGAAAGTCTTACCGGACTCGAAGATCGCGGCGATATACTCCGGATGGTAATCCGCGCGCAGCTTTCGGACCATGTTGTGGAAAATGTAAACCGCCTCGGTGGAAATGCCCGTGGTGGTGCGCATCGGCGGAGCCCCGCTGCGAGCGCGCGCATGATAGGCGCGAAAAATGAAACCAAAGCTGTCGATCAGGAACAGGCGTGGCCGATGGCGTGCCTGCGCGGCCGCCCCAGGAACTTTAGGCATCCACAGATCAGGATAGCGCGACGGGGCTGTCCCCGCGATGTTCGCGAAAACGAAGCCGGATTGACGTCATTCCGCCACAAAACGCAGTTCGAAGTGTTGCATTTTTGCCACAGTGACAACTTTACAAACCTTTGCGAATCAAAAGAGTAGCGAGAAGGGTTTGTCACTAGTACAATGGAGCCTTGGATCAAAACCAGAGATGGATCGGGCTGCCAGCCCGAGGAGGCGGCAGTGCGGTTTGAGACTACCATCCAGCGCCCTGTGGAAGCCAGCGGCGTTGGATTGCATAGCGGAGTTCCCGTTTCGATTCGAATCCTCCCCGCGCCTCCCTCCACTGGCATCGTGTTCCTGCGCACCGACCTGGACAATTTCCCGGTACCGGCCAGTTGGCGCTACGTCGCGCGCGTCAGCTACGCCACCAGCCTGATGCGGCAGGGCGTGCTCATCTCCACTACCGAGCATCTGCTGAGCGTGTTCTACAGCATGGGCGTCGACAATGCGTACGTCGAGATCGACAACCTCGAAGTCCCCATTCTGGATGGCAGCGGACTGCCGTACGTCGAACTGCTGCGCGAGGCCGGCTTGAAGTCCTACCGCCGGCGCAAGCGTTTCCTGCACATCCGCCGGCCCGTGACCGTGGAAGCAGGTCCCAAGAGAATCTCGATCCTGCCGTCGGATCGGTTCCTGCTCACCTGCGATGTCTTTTACGAGCATCCGATGATAGGCCAGCAATCGCTCGACATGGAAGTGACACCGGAGCGCTATGCCGAAGAGATCGCGCCGGCACGCACCTTCGGTTTCTCCTATGAGCTCGACCAGATGCGCAACATGGGTTTGATTCGCGGCGCTGCGCTCGACAATGCCATCTGTTTTAACCGCGCGGGCGTGGAGAATCCGGATGGGCTGCGGTTCGTGGATGAATGCTGCCGGCACAAGGCTCTCGATCTGATCGGCGATCTAGCGTTAATCGGCAAGCCGCTGCTGGGCCATGTGATCGCGGAGCGCGCCGGCCACGCCATGCATACCGCCCTGGTGGCTCGCATCATGTCCGATCCTTCGCTATACGAGATTCTGAGTTTCGATCAACTGGCCACGCGTGTGGCCCATGCTCTGGTCTCTTAAGCTAGAGGTTTGCTAACCCTCCCGAATCTTTTCACGCTCGCTCGTCTGATTTTGGCGCCTTTCGTAGTACTGGCGATCTTGAATGCGCACTACGGGCGTGCGATTGTACTGTTCTTCGCCGCCGGAATTACGGACGTGATCGATGGGCTTCTGGCGCGGCGCCTCGGCGAATCGACGCCCGCGGGCGCGTACTTCGATCCGGTGGCCGACAAGATCCTGCTCAGCGCGATCTATATCGCATTAGGCGTCGTGCGCGCGATCCCCTGGTGGATGGTCGCGCTGGTATTCGCCAGGGACATACTGATTCTGGCTATGGCCGCCTACGGTCTTCTCTTTACCTCAGTCCGGAGATTCCCTCCATCGGTGTGGGGCAAGATCAGCACCTTTTTACAAATCGGCGCGGCGCTGGTGGTGATGGGCGCGCGCGATGGCATTCCGGCGCCGGTAGATCTGGCGCTTTGGCTGATGGTCGCCGGCACGGCGTGGAGCGGGGTCCATTATGTATGGCAGGGGATTCATATTCTGAGGACCGCGCCGGTTTGACGGCATAGGGGATAGAGCGCTTCAAAAGTGCACCCCCCTCCCCTGGCATTTCGGCTAGGAGATTGAGCGCGCGGGCACGGGCGTGGTCTTTGTTTTTTGAGGGGTGGTAAATGGCCCGCGCGGGCTACTTGGTCCATATGCCGAGAATGTTCGTCAGCTCGCTATGGGAGCGAGGAACCGCGTTTTTCGCAACCTCAGAATCTGCCGAATCAGGAGCCCTGCGTATAACAAAAGGGGTACAGCCGTTACGTAATTGACCAACGAATCGAACCAAGTGAAGCGGTATTTTGAATAGACGTTGCTGACTCGGTCTAGCCGAAGTTGGATCTTCAGTCTCGACGCGACTTCACGGAGAGCATCATGCGTTCCGAAATCGGTGCGTTTTCCTGTCCGGGCATCTATTAGAAAGTAAGAATCGACCGAATTGGCTGGGAGATGCCACGTTGTGTCGGAACCACCAAGCAGGTATGGACCGACCACTTGCAGCAAACGCACTCCGCTGGGTGCATCCGGCTGAGACGCTACACTACCGCGCACGAGCTGGGTCTCGGGATTGTAGAGAAAAGCGCGGTCGGGTTCATCGATCATATCTAAGGCGTAGCCGTTAGGAAGAGGGCACTTCCACTGATCCCCTATACCGGCATCACGCTGAAAGAACCGTTCATTAATTTTCCATTGAAAAACGATGAGCACTTCGAACCAGAATAGGCTTGCAAACGGAAACGCGGCAGCGGCGATAATCAGCTTTTTACGTCCTTTGGGAACTCGGTCAAGTGCGGCCGCAGTGCCCATGCCGAATACCCCAGCTCCAATCGCAGCTAGTCCCAATCCTCCGATAGTCCCGATTAGGAGAACGCCCTCTGGTCCCATCATGCTGGACTCAGATTATCATGACCTTCGCAGCATGAGACTGCATGATTTACCTTAGAAGTGCCAAAGACGTCCACCGCCCGCGAACGTTTCCTCGAAGTTCCCGAAGATACGAGCTGCCGTTGCGCCGCCGGGCCGTAGGGTCGTATCATGTTGCCACCAGACTGCCGGGCGCGGTGTAGGGCCGCGTTGCCCTGGAAAAAAGAATTAGATTGAGCGCGCGCGGGCTCGGTGGCTTTTTTGCTTTGCCTTTTTCAGCGCGTGGGCGCTGTTGGTTCTTTCTTTCACCTGCGTCTGGCGTGGGCTGGGGGCGGGTCGGGCGAATTCCGGCGTGGGGAATGGGATGAAGGTCGGCCTTATTACTTGTAGAAAGTGGGCCCCCCCCTGGACGAATGCGGCAGCGCTAGACGCGCTTTGATCTCGTCGAAGGCCGACGTATTCAAAGCGGTGCTCGCCGCGATTCTTGATAAGGCGAGAGCTTTTGATTTGACTTCTGGGTCAGGTCGGGACTTCCCGCCCCAGCGACAACAACCGGGACGATCAACCCCGGCCGGAGCGCCCGTTACCGATCTGCTCTGAACCCCTTAGCCGGTTTCTCCGGCCTTGTCAACGTCACTGTTTCAGATCTGCCTCCAAACGCGACGGGCACCTTCTCAATCCCATCCTTGATCGGCGGGGGCTGGACCGACCTAACCGTCACGACGGCAAGTAATACACCGCTCGGAACCTACATGTTGAACGTAATAGGAATCAGTGGCAGCCTCTCGCATTCGTTTCCAGTATCGATCACGGTGACTGGCCAAAACTAAGTCTCGGAGGTAGAGACGAGTGTCTGCGTCTGGTTACAATTCATTTCGTTACGCTTATCGATGAACTACCTTAGGCCCGCCTCGCCGAAACGTTCGCGATGATCGCAACCACTCGCACCAGGGGGCGCATTTCGAAAGCGCCGCCGGGGGGCACTTTCCAGGAAAAGCAAAACTAGGCTGAGAGCACAAATCCCATCACGCGGCTGAGAGCCCGAGGCTTGAACAGTCGAAGCCCTGAACGTGCTTGAAAAGTGCGTGGATTCGTTTGAACATTGGCTCACTTCGATGAACGGCTCCGCACGACGTGGAGAACTATTCCACCGAAGGAAAGCAGTAATCCGACAGGGAGTGTGACCTCTGCGATGAAAGCTAAGCCAAGCGGAATGGGGTTTTCTGGGCCCGACGAAGAGTAGGTGATAAGCGATGCGAAAAGGACCAGGGCCAACATTCCGGCAGCAAGGAAGGTTAATCCGCAGCTAAGAATAATATTTCGTTTTCCAACTCGCAATTTCGTGGGAAACATCTGGCCGCTTATTAATGCTACCCCCTTCGCTTTCCCAATGCCGTTCGGCGCTATGACACGCGTAACAGCACTCAGGCCGTTATCAGGACGGCAGCTCGGAGTAGGACCAGGTTTTGCCGTAGGTCAACTCAGTTTCACATCTAGCGCGGGCGGAGGAGGGCACTTTCGACGCGACGCAAGGGAGGACCGGTTTCGAAGCGCAAGTGAGGAGGGGCACTTTCGAAAACAAGACAGCCTGCGAATCGCGCCCGCGCGAGTGATTAGCGTTTGAAAATCGCACAATCACGCCTCGCCATGTGTGACCGAGCAGGGAGGGCATTTTCGGCGCCAGGGGAGGGGGTGCACTTTTGAAGCGCTCTATCCCCTATCCCCGCGCCGGTTTGACGTGCCGTTTTTACCGCGTTAGTCTGAAAGTGTGCCGTTGCCCATCAGCCGCTACCGAGTTTCCAGCTATTATCTGTGGGCCGGGCTGGTGGCAGTGGCGTTGGCCGCTTTTTCCGCCTGGTTCTCGTTGAGCCGTCCGGTTTGCTGGATCGCCACCTTCCTTTTCGTTGCCAGCGCCGTCCTGGTGCTTTACCTTGCGACGCGCCCACCCATTGAGATCTACGACACTCACGTGAAGATCGGGCTGGCGGCGATTCCCTGGAGACACATCCGCCGCTTGGATCGAAGCTCGAGCATGCCGCTGATGGTTCGGTTGACGCTCTCCGACAAGACCCACATCCTGGTGATGTACCCGGGAGATCAGAATTCCGCCAGCGGCCTGTTGCAGGATCTGCGGCGCTATGCCCGCGAAGCGCTTATCGACGGCGTGCCCTACCGTCAGTTCTGGGGCGAATCCACGCCCGCGACTGTTGCGAAAAAGCAGTTGCCGGCTCCGCGCTCCCCGCTCCTGCTGCCCGACGACGAAGCGGAAGTGGAACGCATGTTCCAGCGGCTGAAGTCGATGGGACACCTGGAAGAAAAGACCTCGTCCGAGGACAAGTAGCTTCGGGGTGAAGGTCCGTTTCCGATGGTTACTGTTGGGCGCCGTCGTGGCCGTCCTTCTGCTCGTCACCCGCGTTTACTGGCTTAGCGCTTTGGGCGGATATCTGATCCACGATCAAGCCCCAGCGCCCGCCGACATGGTCGTCGTTCTGGCGGGGGATTATTTTGGAAACCGGATTCTCACCGCGGCCGAGCTGGTGCGCCGTGGACTGGCTCCTAAGGCGCTAATCAGCGGTCCGGGTGATGTATATGGCCAGCATGAGTCGGACTTGGCGATTGCATTCGCCGTGCGGCATGGCTTCCCCGAATCCTACTTCGTGCCTTTTCCAAACGAGGCAAGATCTACCGCCGCGGAAGCAGATGTGGTGATTCCCGAACTGCGAAAGTTGCACGCTCACCGGATCGAGATCGTGACCAGCAATTTCCACACCCGCCGGGCCGGGAACATTTATCGATCGCGGGCTGGCGACTTGGAATTCCACGTGGTCGCCGTCCCTGATCCTTTCTTCAGCCGCGACGGATGGTGGAAGAACCGGGAAGGCCAGAAGACGTTTCTAGCGGAGTGGGAGAAGACCGTCGCGACGTGGTTTGGAATTTAAATGCGAACCATCATCAAAACTGCCGGACCGTATCTGTGGCGATATCGCCGCGGCCTGGCGCTCGGAATGGGCGCGCTCATCCTCAAGGACCTTCTGGCGGCCGCGCTCCCGCTAGTCATCCGGAGCGGCGTGGATTCGCTTACTCGCGGCTTTCGCATCCAATTGGTTTTCCAGTTCGCGGCACTTTTGGTAGCCCTCTCGCTCATCAAAGGCATCTTCCAATACTGGATGCGCGTCATCCTGATCGGCATCTCGCGTGACGTCGAGTATGATCTCCGCAACGATCTTTTCTCGCATCTCGTGAAACTCTCTTCCGATTTCTACGCGCGATTCCGTACCGGCGACATCATGGCGCGCTCCACCAACGATCTGAATGCCGTGCGCATGATGCTCGGCCCGGGCATCATGTACTGGACCGAAACCATGTTCACCGCAGTGTTGACGATCGCGGTGATGCTTTCGGTGGATTGGAAGCTGACGCTGATCTCGCTGATTCCCGCTCCGGTCGTAAGTGTGGTCGTGATTCTATTCGGACAGCGCATTCATCATCGCTTCGAAATCATCCAGAAGATGTTTTCCGACATCAGCAGCCGTGTGCAGGAGAACCTGTCCGGCGTGCGAGTGATCCGCGCTTATGCCCAGGAAGACGCTGAGATGCGTAAATTCGAAACGCTGAATCTGGATTACATCGCCCAGAACATCCGTTTGGCGAGGCTTTCCGCGTTGTTCATGCCGCTGCTGCAGGCATTGGTCGGCGTTTCGTTTTTGATGGTGCTGCTGGCCGGCGGCTATCGATTGCTCCAGCACCGGATATCGCTCGGCAGTTTCGTCATGTTCAACACCTATACGGGCATGTTGGTTTGGCCCATGATCGCCTTGGGCTGGGTGGTGAATCTGATGCAAAGAGGGACTGCGTCCTGGAACCGCATTATGGAGCTGATGCAGGAGCAGCCCAGCATTGCAAAGCGAGAACCGGCCACCTCATCACCCCTTCCCCAGACCGCCGGCGCTCTCCGATTTGACAATGTCGAAGTGCGCTATCCAACCGGTGCTGCGCTGAAAAATGTGGACCTTGAAATTCCATCCGGTTCCACTGTCGCGATTGTGGGACATACCGGCAGCGGCAAGAGCACGCTGGTGAGCCTGATACCGCGGCTCCTCGATCCAACCCGAGGCGCGGTATATCTGGACGGCGTTAACCTGAAAAATCTCGATCCGGAATGGCTGCGCCGCCAGATCGGATTCGTTCCGCAAGAGACCTTCCTGTTCAGCGCTACGCTGGCTGAGAACATCGCCTGGGGCGTGGAGCAAGCCACGGAAGCAGACGTCGCTCGCGCAGCCGAGCTGGCTGGCCTCGGGCCCGACATCGCAAGTTTTCCGGCCGGCTACCAGACCATGATCGGCGAGCGCGGCCTCACGCTTTCGGGCGGCCAGAAGCAGCGCGTCGCTATCGCGCGCGCCATACTGCGCGATCCCCGCATCCTGATTCTGGATGACGCGCTTTCGAGCGTCGACACCCTCACCGAAGAGCGCATCCTCACGGGACTGGCCGGCGTCATGCGCGGCCGCACCACCATTTTGATTTCGCATCGCGTGTCTACTGTTCAGACCGCGGGCCGGATCTTCGTAATCGAGCATGGCCAGATCGCCGAACAGGGCACTCATGCCGAGTTGATCACCAACGGCGGCTACTACGCCGATCTCTATCAAAAACAGTTGCTGGAAGAGGAGCTGGAGGCGATTTGACCTGGAACATCGTCCCCGCCAGTGACGTATCATTAGCCAGGTGAACTATGCGTAGGACTTTCTTGTTGGCATGCTCCCTGACCCTGGCATTTTCGGGCGTCTCTCTGGCCGATGACTGGTCCAAGACCTTCCCCATCTCTGGCAAGCCCGAGCTGCGCGTTAACACCAACGATGGCTCCGTCACGATTCGAACCTGGGATCGCAAGGAGATCGAGGCACGCGTTACCACCGTGCACTGGAGAATTCCGTCGGACGTTCAGGTGATCGATCACCAGACCGGCGATCATGTGGACCTCGAAGTACGCATGCCCCATCACATGTTTTCGCTGAACTTCGGCCAGCGCACCGCCATCCAGGTTGAGCTGCGCGTACCGCGTGAGCTTCAGTCCGACATTCGCACCGGCGACGGCAGCATCTTAGCGGAGAATCTCAAAGGTGAGACCCGTTTATCCACCGGCGATGGACGCATTGAGGCCACATCGCTGGACGGAACGCTGGACGCTCAAACCGGCGACGGCAGGATCATCATACGCGGCCGATTCGATATGCTCAATCTGCACACTGGAGACGGAAGCATCGAAGCGGAAATCAACAACGGCTCGCGGATAACCTCCGAATGGAATGTCCGAACCGGCGACGGCCACGTTACCCTGCG
Source organism: Bryobacteraceae bacterium (assembly GCA_035484655.1). Lineage (GTDB taxonomy): Bacteria > Acidobacteriota > Terriglobia > Bryobacterales > Bryobacteraceae > Palsa-89. The sequence continues at coordinate 11,138 of DATHOT010000357.1, forward strand.
CCTGCCGGCTACTCTGTCCGCCAACCTGGAGGTCCACACCGGCGATGGGCATATCCAATCCGATCTTCCCGTTACCGTGTCAGGTTCTCGAAATGAGCACGAGTTGCGCGGCAAGCTCAATGCCGGCGGGCCGCCGCTGATCGTGCGCACCAACGACGGATCGATTCGCCTGGAGAAGATGTAGCGCAGCGGAGTTTAGTGTTCGATTACCCGCGCCGCGATCTGCCCTCTCGCCAACCTCACATCGATTTCGGATCCCACCGCCGCGTCCGCGGGCTCTTTCACGATGTTTCCCGCTGCATCGGTCACCAGCGCATAGCCACGTTCCAGGATCTTGAGCGGGCTAAGCTGGGTCAAATGCGCGATTAAAGGATCGAGCCGTCCGTGCGTTCGCGTGAGCCGCATCCGGGCCAGTTGCAATATCGCCGTCTCCGACGCTTCCAATCTGCGCCGTGCCGCGGCAATGCGCAATCGCAGATCCAGGCTC
>DATHOT010000358.1:0-7879 GCA_035484655.1 Bryobacteraceae bacterium
ATCCTTCACGCCGACGCCTATTTCAGCCGAGCGGACGATAGGCTCCCAGCCCAGTTCTCGCTCCACCTCTTCGCGCAGACTGAGATCTTGAGACATAACAGGAACCTCCGCCGATTAACGTGCATGTGGATAACCACATGACGACAGGTGATAATGTTGGCCAATCGCTGCGTGACACCCGATCGCTGCGCCACTAGACCCACTAACTTACTGGGCCATAAAACCCAATTGGTGGAGATCCACGATTGCTAAAAGCGGGCCTCATCAAAAGCGGTTGGCGCTCGCGTGAGTAGTAGGTTGGGCGCATTAAGAGCTCGCTCGTGCTTTTATTTGGCCGAGCGCAACTGATCCACCGCGCCAAGGCCAGCGCGACGTCGAAATTGGGGATTGAGTGCACTGTCCCTAGTTTCCGAGGACAAACAACGATGAGCCGGCCGTGACCGCTATCTTCTGCTTGCCGTCGATCATAAACGACACTGGCGGCGAACGAACCGCGGCCCCGAGCTGCAGATCCCAAAGCGGTTTGCCGGTCTCGGAGTCGAGCGCAAAGAAATTACCTTCTTCCGCGCCTCCAAATACCAAACCGCCGGCGGTCGACAACAGGCCGGTCAAAGAAGGCGTGAGCAGCTTGAACTCCCACCGCAATTTCCCGGTGGTGGATTCGAGCGCGCGGATCGCGCCATAAGCGTCGTCGCCGTTCTTGACTTCCCCGCCCCCGCCGGCGTAGGCGGTGCCATCCTTATATTCCGCGTCACCTTTGTAGTAGATACCGGCCATCTCGCGAGTGTTCTGGTAGAACAGATGCGTCTTGGGACTGTAGCTGGGGCTCCACCAGTTCGCGCCTCCCGAAATAGCCGGATAGACCATCGTGCCCGTCACTTTCGGATCCGCGTCGCGGCGGGCGAACGGCCGGCCCTTCGCGTCCAGCCCATCGGTCCAGGTCTGCTTCACGTATGGAGCGCCCGCCAGGAACTCGCCGGTTTGCCGATCGAGCACATAGTAGAAGCCATTGCGATTCGCCATCGACACCACTTTGCGGCGGCGGCCCTTGACGTCGGCATCGAACAAGATCGGGACTTCGGTGGAATCCCAGTCGTGCACGTCATGCGGAGTGAATTGGAAGTGCCACTTGATTTTTCCGGTGTCCGCATCCATCGCCAGGAGCGAGCAGGTGTAAAGATTATCGCCCGGCCGCGTATCGTCGTTCCAATCCGGCGCCGGATTTCCGGTTCCCCAATATATAAGGTGCAGATCCGGATCGTACGACCCAGTCACCCAGGTGGAACCGCCGCCGTGCTGAAAGCTGGTGCCTCCCCACGATTCAACATTCGAATCGCCTGGTCCTGGTACGGTCCAGGTGCGCCACACCCGCTTGCCAGTCTTGGCATCGTACGCGTCCAGGAAACCGCGAATGCCGGTCTCGGCGCCGGAAACTCCGACGATGATCTTGCCGTCGATCGCGAGCGGCGCGCCGGTAACGTAATAACCTTTCTTGTTATCATCCACCACAACATCCCAGCGGACGATTCCAGACTTCGCGTCCAGCGCGATCAGATGGCAATTCACCGTTCCGAAGAAAACCGTGTTGTCGAGGATGGCCACCCCGCGATTCACGGGTGGCGATCCGATGATGATGACATCCGGCGGAATGTTGGGCGTGTAGGTCCACAGCGGCCGGCCGGTATGAAGATCCAGCGCGGTCGCGGTGCTGGGCGGCTCGGTGATATACATGATGCCGTCGGCGACGATCGGAGAAGTTTCCACGATTCCCGGATTCCGCATCTGGTAAATCCAGGTCGGCTTCAATTGAGTCACATTCTGGCGGTTGATCTGGTCCAGTTGCGAGTAACGCTGCGCCTGGTAATTGCCGGAATAAGTCACCCAGGTTCCAGGATTGCTGTCCGCGCCGGCGATGCGCTGATACGGCACTTGAGAGTAAGTGCTTAGCGCCGCGAAAATCAGGACGATTGCCGCTCTCATTTTGCACCTCCCAATCCGGACAGATAGGCGACCAGATCATCCAGATCAGATCCTGCGATCTTGCTCTTGTATTCCGGCATCAAGCTTTGGCCAATTTGTTTGTCTAAGGTCTGGAGATCGGACTTACGAAAAGAATAGAGCTGGTTGCCGGCGTCCTTTACTTGAATGGTGAACGAGTCTTCGTTCACTCGCAGGCCACGCACTTCATGGCCGTCGCGGGTGACGACGCGCACCGGAAGAAACTCGTTAAAGCCGTGGCCCGGGAAAGCCATCACTCCCCGCGGCAGCGTCGCAGCCGGATCGACGATGGCCTGGCGAAGATAATCGGGAGCACGATGCGCGCCGATACTGGTTAGTTCCGGACCGAGACTGCCGCCTTCTCCGTTAACGATGTGGCAGGACGAGCAACCGGACCGCTGGTAAATGGCGCGGCCTTTCTGGGGATTGCCTGTAACTGCGGCCGTCGTGTTCTGGCTCAGCGATCGAATATAGATGACCATCGCGTGTAGTTCGGCATCCGTAAATCGCCGGAGCTTCGGCATGCCCCGATCGGGGATTCCATCTCGGATAACAGCCGTGAGCGCCTGGTCGTCCGGCGCATGACTCAACACCGGCCGGTTGAGATTGGGGCCTTCACCACCGCCGCCTTCCACGCCATGGCAGCGCGAGCACATCCCCAGGAAGAGCTGTTTCCCCTTCTCGAGTTCCGTCGCGCTCTGAGCCGATGCCGAACAGGTCCCAATCGATAGCACTAAAAGCAGACCACCCCAAAATCGTTGCATGGATTCCTTCATATCATAATTGTCCGGTCACCGCCGGGGAGCAAACGGCAAGATCGTGGCTGGCTCGACATTCGGGTCCAGCAGCCATATCTTGCGATCGCGAAAATATTCGAGCAGCGAGCGGTTCCCTTCGACGCCCATATCACGCGCCCAGACTACTTTCGAACCGTCGATATCGGCGTCGTTGTATATCCACTGGAAGACGTTGTCGGGATCGATCTTCGGCTTCACCAGCACCAGGTGCCGGCCGTCGATTCGATCCAATATAGCGAGAATTCGCGCCTTGTTCGGATTTCCTGGCTTCACGCAGCACCAGGATTGAAAATTCGCTTTCTGGCTGAAAGGAAGATGCATTACTCCGAGGCCCAGGCGAACGCCCAGAATCAGCAGCATGATTAGCGGAGCCAGAAACACCAACTGGCGGCGGTCTGTCCGCAGCCGCCGGAAACATTCCACCAGCACTGCCAGGAACGCCGCCGTACCGGCCGCAGCATAGTGCGGCGAACTCCCTGTCTCGATCAGCGCGGCGAGCGCCGTGAGTACGCCAGCGATCAACAGCAGCCGCAGCCGCCGGCTTCTCCACACTAAGGGAATCGCGATAAAACCAATCGACAGCGCCGGGCCGAAATAGAATCGCCAGATCTCCTGAGCCTTGAGGGTGCTGTTCTTCAGTTCGGCAAGCGGCGTCCGGTTGCGATCGTGCACGTCTTTTTCATAGTCGTAATAACGGCGCAGCTCTTCGTTGCGGAACTGCACGACCGGCGGATGAAACCAGGGCAACGTCATCGGCCAACCATAGGTAGTTTGGTTGACCGCGTAGGGCGTTTTCAGTGGATCGCCAGTCACCGCTTTCGAGTACGCGAGCAGGCCGGCCACTGCCATCAGGACCACAGCCGTCGCGGGAACGCCAACCCAGGCCGGAGTCTTTCCGCGCAACATCGCGATCGCGAGCGCGACGGCGGCAGGAACCGCTACGGCCAGACCTTCGAAGGGGCGTGTGTATCCAATGATTGCGACTCCCAGTCCTAGCAGGAACGAGATAGAGACCCTGGGTTTTTGAAGCAAGCGAGGAAATGAGCCCAAAACCAGCGCTCCGCCCAGCGCCGCGAGGCAGCCGCCGTAGTAGCCATTCACCCAATAGCTCGCAATCCCGAAACGAAAGACCGCCAGCATCGCGCCAAAGAGCGCCCACGCCGGCGGCACCCACGCCTGCAGCATCCAGCACAGGGCCGCGCACATCGCCGCGCACAATAACCAGGCCGCGACCCAGGGATGGCCCATCCGCTTTCCCAGTGCCAGCACGGCGCCCTGGCCCGGAAAATAGTCGGAGTTATACGTCGGCTTCTGAATAATGTGAATGCTCTCGAAATGCACCCACATGGGATGCGTTGGATTGGTCAGCCGGCCGTGCGCCAGGGTGTCCGCAATCAGGAGGTGGCTGAATTCATCGGTCACCAGGGGATCTGGCGCCGGCAAGAGGGGCAGTAGCGCGGCGCGAATCAGCAGCGCGAATACGAACAAGGCCGCGACTGCGGTCTTCCTTCGATACGCCAGCCGGGTCCATCCTCGCCAAACCGGTGTCATTCGAAGGCGCGGCCACCATCCCCGGAATACGCCCAGGATCGCCAGCGCCACCAGCAAAGTTTCGAGCGGGTTCAGATCGAAGTAAAAGCCGTATCCGATTCCCGAGATCAGATAGATGACGAGTTCGAGCATGCGGAGGTCTTCGGCAAAGCAAAGCGTACCATGCCTCGGCCGTTATCTAAAATGCCTCGTCCCGGCGCCACTCGGGTATCCTGAAAACATGCAGATTCCCCGCTTGCTCCCGGTTCGTCAGAAATTCCCGGATCGCGCGATTCCCGACGTCGCCGGCGAGGTCGAACGGCAGCTCGCGGCATCCCGATTTGGATCGCGCGTGAAGCCCGGATCTCGCGTCGCGATCGGCGTAGGCAGCCGAGGTATCGCCAATATCGCGCGGATCGCCGGTGCGGTGGTGAATTATTGGAAATCGCAGGGCTGCCAGCCGTTCATCTTCCCGGCCATGGGGAGTCACGGCGCGGCCACCGCGCAAGGACAGGCCGAAGTCCTGGCCAAGTACGGCGTTCATCAGGCCGGCATGGGCTGCCCAATCGTCAGCGCGCTGGATGTGGTTTCGCTCGGCAAGACCGCCGACGGCATCGAAGCCTTCATGGACCGCAATGCTTTCGGCAGTGATGGCGTAATGCTCATCGGCCGCGTCAAGTGGCATACCGATTTCTCGGGAAAGATCGAAAGCGGCCTCTTCAAGATGATGGCCATTGGCCTCGGCAAATTCGCGGGCGCGCAGCGCTATCACACCTACGCTTATAAGCTGGGCCTCGAGCATGTGATCCGCAGCGTGGGCCGGCAAGTGCTGGAGTCCGGAAAAATCCTGGGCGGCTTGGCGATCCTCGAAGACGCCAATCACAATACCGCGCAATTGACCGCGGTCCCGGTTGAAAATATGGAGCGCGCCGAAGAGGAGCTGCTGGCGCTGGTCAAAAGCTGGATGGGCCGCATCCCCATGCCGCTCGACATTCTGATACTGGACGAGATCGGTAAGGATATCAGCGGCGCCGGGATGGATACCAAGGTGGTGAATCGCAGCGTGAACGGCGAATCGAATCCCTGGCCCGATGAAGCCCGCATCGAACGGATCTTCGCCCGCGATCTAAGCGCCAACAGTTACGGCAATGCAGCCGGCGTCGGGATGGCGGAAGTGATCCACGACCGGCTGCTGCAGAAAATCGACTGGAATCCGACCCAGATCAATTCGCTGACTGCATCCACGCCCACCGCGATCCGGACTCCGATTCATTTCGCGAGCGACCGCGAGTGCCTGGAGCGGATCGCGCCCACGGTCGGAAAAGTGGACCTGGCGGAGGTGACCTATGGCTGGATTAAAAACACAATGGAGCTGGGTTTCTTGAAATTGAGCGAGAATCTGCGAGGGGAAATCCGGAAAAATCCGATGCTGGAAATTGTGGGTGAAGCCGAAGAAATGGAATTCGATCAGGCGGGCAATTTGAAGGGGCTAACGCAGAAGGCCGAAGCCTTATCGCATTAATACTGGCAGAGAAATCCTTAGGGAGGGCAGGCGAGGAAGAGGGTCGTCCACTCGCCTACCCCACCACAAGGGGTTAGCTCTGCGATGCAGCAGCGGTCATCACACTGGAGATCTTACTGAAGATCGTGCTGATGCTGGATGCAACACCCGGCATAATGGCGCCCGCGGCAACTGCCACGAAGCCGGCCATCAATGCGTACTCAATGAGGTCCTGGCCTCGGGTATCCTTCCAGATTCTCAGCTTCCAGACTAGATTGGTGATCCGTGTCATTTTTGCTTCTCCTCTCTCCCTGCGATGGTTTAAGCCACCGCTATGGTTAAGTTATCATCTGAAGACGGTACGTTAAATCAGGGGTTGCCCCTAGAACGCCTGTAAAATCGCCCAGCTACCGGGGGTTCTAGACTCTGTGGCGTAGTACCTTCTTACCGGACATGCATATAGCACCATCTTCTAGTACTCCTATCGGCTGCCAAGACCCGGTTAATAAGCCGGTTCTATGTGCCATTTGGAAGGCCCAGCCGGCGAAGCCCGCCAGTACCAACGTATATACCTGCAAATGCAAGAACTCCGCCATTGACTGGGTAATCCAGGCCGCCATATAAAGGAGCAGCAGCCAGCCCCTGAAAGCCTCTTGTTCTGCGGCACTGCGGCCCTCCATCGCGCCGGCCGCCAAGGCCACAGCAGCGACCACCAGAATGGTGTCATAGATGGGCGCGTACGAATTGACCACCAGTGTCAGGCCTAGCGTCGCCGCCCACAGCCAGTTTTCGGCGGCGTGAGCGGGGGGATCGGCGCTCAGCCCACTCGACTGCCACCAGGCTCGGGCCAAAACCGCGAAGCCGATTATTCCGCAAGCCGCGATTACGATCCCCATCAGCGGCGAAGCATTGAACAGCAGCAGATGAAAGAACGAACTCATGTCCACCGATTTTGCGAGGTGCCACGCCTCACCGGGACCCGCCGCCAACCGGCCGGCGAACACCAGGGTATTCAACCAGCCCCGGCATCCATCCAGGCCCACCAGGCCGATCGATATTGCCGCGACAGCGACCGCTCCGGTAGCGAAGCCCTGGAGTATCCTCCAGCGGCGCCCGATGATCAACATCGCCAGCGGGAGCGCAATTAGGGTCGGCTTGTAAATTCCGAGCGCTAAAGCGAGCCCGGCCAGGAACAGGCGATTCTGATGCCGGAACCAAAGGCACAGCGTCCACAAGAAGAAGATCACCACCGAAAGTTGACCGCCGATCCAGGTTTCGAAAAGGAACGGCATAAAGGAGACTGCCAGCAGAAACCCGATAGTGCGATGTTCCGGCGGCAGGGCGGTAGCCCGGAACAGAAGCGTAATCCCGGTCAGGTACAGAACGGCCGAGAACGCGAGCCATGCCAGATAGGCCCATAAATAGGGAAGCATCGCGAAGGGCTTGAATAGCAGCGCGATGTAGGGAGCGTGCGCGTACAACAGCATCTGCGTCTCAGCCATCGACGGCAATATGGAATGCTGCAGGTCGACCGCGAACTTGAGATCGTAGATCCGCGACGGGTCAAAATTGTTGAGGATCTTTCCGATTACATAAAACTCGATAAAGTCGCCGCCCATCGGTCGCCCCATGAAGGCTTGCCCATGGAGTCCGCGAAATATCGACAGGCCGCAAAGTATAACGCCGGCCGCTACGGCCATCAGGCTCATGACGCGGGCTTCGTTGCGGCCAGGCAGCGGGCCGAACCATTTGTGCACAAACCCTCGCCGCTCCCGGCTAGCGCTCATAGGCACCCAACTTCAGATCCCCATCATCTTCGAGGAGCCACGCATGGCGGTCTGAAAAGTGGTCGATCAAGCAGCGGTCCTTTTCAGGACCCAGCGAATGGGCCCAGACGATGCGGGATCGCCCAATGTCGGCCCGGTTGAATACCAGTTCCTCGTACATGTCGTGGCGGCTCCCGTAATGCACCAGCACCAGGTGCCGGCCGGGCACGCGCTCCAGCCGCTCGGCGATTGAGGCGTGCTTGGCCTGCACGTGATAATCGATCGGT
>DATHOT010000359.1:0-9609 GCA_035484655.1 Bryobacteraceae bacterium
TAGGGTTCCAGAAACGCCGCTGCTGTAGTAGCATTACTGATAGCATGCTCGTCGAATTCGAGTGCCATGGCGATTTGTGCATTCTCCGGCTGCACGGCCGGTTCGCCACCGGTCAGGATTCCGTTTATCTGCGCGGCCGGACCGAAGACATCAAGAAATCCGGGGCCTCAAAAGTCCTGGCCGACTTCAGCCAGGTCGATTACATCGACTCCACCGGCATGGGTTTCCTGATTGGGATCTATACGAGCGTCATCAAGCTTCCCGGAGGCCAGTTCGTTTTGTGCAATCTCAATCGCCGGGTGCGAGAAGTGCTGGAGCTCACGCGGCTGGCCAACGTCATGGCCATCTATGCCAACGAAGAGGCGGCCATGCGTGCACTACAGGAAGGGCAGAAGTTCTCAGCTCCCCAGGCGAGCTGACTCAATCTGAGCACCCGCTATTTCTTTTTGGGCGGATACTTTTCCATCGACTTGCGGACCATGTCGTGAAGTTTGCCCTCCAGCTTCGTAGCGTCTCTCTTTTCGTCGGTGGCGATGGCGCGCCATACCAGCGACCGCGTGGCCGGATCCCGGAGATCGATGACCAGCGTACCTTGCGCGTATGGCACCCTTACAATTCGCGTGCCCAGTCCCCGCCAGCCCGCCGGGTAAGCCTCGGTTTCGAAGTTCCGGCGCGTGCCGAGCGTGTAGCGAACGTTAAGATCCGAACGGCCGGTTACCTTTGTGAGGCCCCTGGCCGTCAGGTTGCTTTCGATATCAGCCTCGATCTGCTTCCCGACCAATTCGCTGTTAAGAGCCGGGTTCGGACTATTCAACTGCCCGCCGCGGATCGCGAATGTCCTGTACCTGGTGAAATCGGCCGCCTGGTCAAATTCAACCGTGATCTTTTGCGCTGGGGCGCTAGTCACAAGAAGTAATCCAAAGGCGAGGCGATGCATTTTGTCCTCTCAGGTATTATATATTGTGTCCTTGCAAGCTGAACTACTAAATATAGCTGTCGACCCGCTTTACTTTGGAGGAAAGCAAGGTTACTATGGGACCATCCCCCGAGACGATAATAGGAGGGGAAGGCATTTTGCTAAAACTGAAGCGGGTTGAGATTCAGGGCTTCAAGTCGTTCTTTGAACGGACCGAAATGAAGTTCAACGGTGCCGGGATCGCCGCGATCGTCGGACCGAATGGCTGTGGAAAATCCAATCTAAGCGACGCGATTAGCTGGGTCTTGGGCGAACAGTCGGCTAAGACGCTGCGCGGCGCCCGGATGGAGGACGTGATCTTCGCCGGTACGCGGGATCGCAAGCCTCTCAGCATGGCCGCAGTCACCATGACTTTGGTGGATCCTTCCGCCGAACATGCCCACCCTTCCCACCAAACGAACGGCCACTCGAACGGCAACGGTCAGCCGGATAACAAACCGAGCGAGATCACGATTACGCGCCGCCTGTTCCGATCCGGCGAAAGCGAATACCTGATCGACGGCAAGCTGGCCAGGTTGCGCGATATTCAGGATCTGTTCATCGGAACCGGGCTGGGTCCGGAAAGCTACGCCATCATCGAGCAGGGCCGCATCGGCCAGATCCTGAGTAACAAGCCTCAGGATCGCCGCGCCATCATCGAAGAAGCGGCCGGCATCGGAAAATTCAAGACCAAGAAGCGCCTGGCGGAGGCCAAGCTCGAAGGCGCCAAGCAGAATCTGGCGCGCGTGTTCGACATTCTCGAAGAGGTCGGCCGGCAGGTCAATTCGCTCAAGCGCCAGGCTTCCAAGGCGCGCCGCTATGAGGAACTGAAGCGCGAGATGACGGAGCACTTGCGCAAATCGCTCACCGGCCGGTTCCGCATGCTGGAGCGCGACGCCGCGAAAACCGCGCTCGATTTGAATCTCGCCAACACCGGCTATCAGAGTCTCTCAAGCCAGGTGGCCGACCGTGAGAAAGAACACGTGGCGCTGCAGGAGACCTGTTATCGCAATGACGCGGAGCTCACTCAGGCGCGCCAACGCCTGGCCGGTTTGCAACTTGAGCAGGAGCGGACCCGTGGACGGCTCGATTCGCAGGCCAAGCAGATTGGATCGATCGAAGAGCGGCTCAAGCAAGGTGAAGCAGAGACGCAGGAGCTCGAAAAACGACAGACGCAGTTAAGGGGCGAGCTGGAGATCCATTTGCGGTCGCTCGCGGAACTGGAGGCCCAGACCGAGTCGGCTCGCGAGCGTCTGGCGGCCAAGAGCGCCGAGCGCGAACAGCTTCAACTCGCCTTACAGGATCGAACCAAAACGCTCGAGACCGGCCGTCAGAACGTGTTGCGCCTCTTAGGCGAGGCCTCAGCGCTCAAGAACCAGCTGGTCCAGATCAGCGAATATCTCTCAGCCATCGAGCGCGACTCAGCCCGCTGCCAGCGGGAAGAATACACCGCCAACGAAGATCTAACTCGCTTGGAGTCCGTTAAAGCGGGCCTGTCGGAGCGAATGGCCGCACGCCAGATGGAGCTTGAGTCTACCGCGGATCGCAAGCGCAGAGTTGAGGAGGAGCTGGGATCTCGAAAAGCCAGCGCAGCCGAAGCGCGGCGCAATCTCGATCAACTCCGGACTGAGGCGTCGCGTCTCAAAGCCCGCAAGGATTCGCTCGAAGAAATCCTTTCTCACCGCGCCTACACCACGGAAAGCGTGAAGCGTTTGTTTACCGCGGTCGAGCGGGGCGAATCGGAAGGATTTGTTCCGGGCGGCGTGCTGGCCGATTTCATCGAAGTCGACCCGGCCTACGAAAAAGCCACCGAAGATTTTCTGCACGAAGAACTCGAATACGTTGTCGTAGGCGATTGGAACGAGGCCGAGCGCGGCATAGACATCATGCGTACCGATCTGGACGGCCGGGCAACATTCCTGGTTCATCCGCGGGCCGATGAGTCTCTAGGCGAGGCTGAAGAGCTGGCCGGCGCCGATGGCGTCGTTGGCCGGCTCAGCGATCATCTCCGTTTCACCAACGGATTCGCGACGGCTCCGGCGCACCTGCTGCCGAGACTGGCCCGTTGCTATCTCGCCCGCGATCGGGCCGCTGCGCAGAGTCTTGCGGTCGAACATCCGGATGCATTCTTCCTGTTGCCGGATGGCGTCAGTTATCACGGTCACGCCGTCAGCGGCGGCAAGAAAACCGGCAGCGGGCCGCTGGCGCTCAAGCGTGAACTGCGTGAGCTGATCGGCGAAGTCCAGGTGAAGCACAAGGGCGTGGATGAAACAGCTGCGCTGCTGGCGCAACTCGAGGGCGAGATCCACACTTTCAGCGAGGATCTGGAAAGCCTGCGCACGTTGCAGCAGAATCAGGAGAAAGAAGCGCTGGCGCTCGATCACGAGCACCGCAAACTGGCCGAAGAGTTCGCCCGCGCCCAATCGCAACTGTCGGTCGCGCGGCTGGAACTGGAACGTCTGCGCCAGGAAGGCGGCCGGGCCCGATCACAGCAGGAGCGCGATCAATATTCGCTTGAAGAAAAAGAGACAGCCCGCTCAATTGAGGAGCAGGTGCTCGAACAGTCCCGCGCGGATTTCGAGGACTTGCAGGCCGACGCGCACAAGTTGATTGAGGAACATGGGGCGCTACGCGCTGAGCTGGCCGGATTCGAAGAGCGGCGGCGCGCCGAGCAAGCCACCGAAGCCCGTTTCCAGGCCCAGATCGGGCAGATTACCATGCGCCGCCAGGAGATCGCCGCCGAAATCGATCGCCTCGGAGTGGAGCGCGCCCGGCTGCTGGTCGACAACATCGAACTGGACCGCCGGGCCGGCGAGCTCATAGATGACATCCGTTCCGTTGAAGAAGCAGTCGCGCGTCTGGCAACGCAGGAGACGGAGCTGCGCGGAAATTTGGCCGCGCTCGAAGAAGCGCTGCGCCAGCTTCGCGCCGACGTCCAGACTGCGCAGGAGAAGCGCTCGCAAATCGAGCTGGAGCTGGTGAAGAAGCAGGCCGAGCTGAAATACCTCGATGAAACCAGCCGTAAGGAGCTGAACGCGCCACTCGAAGAATTGGCCGCGGGCGAAGAGGCCGTCCTGGATGAAGCCGGCCTCACCGAAGCCGAGCAGAAGTACCAGGAAGTGAAGGCGCGCATCGAAGCATTGGGCCCGGTGAATCCGCAGGCGCTCGAAGAGTTCCAGGAAGCGCAGCAGCGCTATGATTTCTTAAACGCCCAACGGCAGGATCTGCTCGATTCGATACGCGACACCGAGAAAGCTATCCACGATATCGATATTGAATCCCGCCGTCGCTTCACCGACGCCTTCGAGGCAGTCAACGGGCACTTCCGCGAAATATTCAAGACTTTGTTCGGCGGCGGCACAGGCGAAATGCGGCTCACCGATGAGAGCAACATCGCCGAATCGGGCATCGACATCGTCGCTTCGCCTCCCGGCAAGCGGTTACAGAATGTGCTGCTGCTATCGGGTGGCGAGAAATCGCTAACCGCGATGGCGTTGCTCATGGCCATCTTCCACTACACGCCCAGCCCGTTCTGCATTCTGGACGAAGTGGATGCCCCGCTGGATGAGCCGAATATCGAGCGGCTCACGCGCCTGCTGAGAGAAATGTCCACGCAGACACAGTTCATCGTCATCACGCACGCCAAGCGGACCATGGAAGCCGCGCAGAGTCTATACGGCGTGACGATGCAGGAGCCCGGTGTTTCGAAACTGGTTTCGGTTCGCTTCGAGAACGGTGCCTCGGCGCCTCAACCGATCCCGGAGATGGCGCTTCACGGGGCGGCGGTGTAAGATTCACTGGCGGTAGATCACGCCGCCTTTCATCACGAACCCGACTTTTTCGAGTACGGCGATGTCTTCGAGCGGATTTCCCGGCACCGCGATCACGTCGGCAAAGTAACCGGGCTTGAGCGCGCCGATTTGCCCTTCCCATCCCAGCGCTTTTGCGCCGTTGATAATCCCAGCCTGGATCGCGGCCAGCGGCTTCATGCCGAACTTGACCATTAATACAAACTCACGGGCTTGCGTGCCGTGCTGAAACGGTCCGACGTCGGAACCCACCGCGAAAGGCACACCAGCGGCCATCTGTTTGCGAAATTCCTGCGCGTGATAGTCGAGCGCTTTACGCCGAGCCGCGGTCGCTTCGGCTGAACCGGCATGATCGGCAAAATACTCGGAAATGGCAAAAGTCGGCACGGCTGGAATCTGCTTCTCCCGCATGAGCCGCATCGTCTCATCGCTCAACTGATCGGCGTGATCGATCGTTACCACGCCGGCGCGCGCGGCATAGAGCGTCCCCGGCTCGCCCGTGGCGTGGACCGCAACACGCTTGCCCACGCGGGCCGCCTCTTCGACTGCAACACGAAGCTCGGCCTCCGTGTACTGATAGGGCGTGGAGAATTTGCCGTCTCGGAAAGCATCACGCCCGGTTTCATAGATCTTGATGAAGTCGGCGCCCAGTTTGAACTGCTCGCGGATCACGCTCACCAGTTCGGCGGCGTTATTGGCGTAGGTCGCGTTCGACAAAATATGCTGGTCGGGATTGAAGCGGTTGGCGTCCTCATGCCCGCCCAGGATGTCGACCGCATTGCCGCTGATTCGCAGCCTTGGCCCCGGAATCAAGCCCTCGTTGATGGCATTGCGGACCGCGGTGTCGGCGGCGCCCGCGCCTTCCGTTCCCATATCACGCTCGGCGGTGAAGCCTGCCATCAGATCGTCACGAGCGGCCAGCGTGGCGATTATGGTTCGCTGCGGCACCGATTCTTCGACGGTCTGCAGATCCTCGGCGCCGGGATGCAGAAACAGGTGCACGTGGACGTCGATCAAGCCGGGCATCAGCGTCTGGTTGCCCAGATCGATCGTTTTCGCGCCAGCGGGATGCGTAACCGAGGCGCCGGCTTCGACGATGCGTTCGCCTTGCACCAGAACTTCGCCGGGCGTTAGAAGCCTTCCGCCTTCGACGTCGAGCAATCTAGCGGCGTGCAACACCACCACGCTACGCTGCTGCGCGAAGATCGAGCCCACCGCCAGAACGGCCAGAAACGGAAAGTGCTTCATGCGCTCACCCCACGTTTGGCGTCTTCGAGTATCTCTTCCACCTCGGTCTGATATTGCTTCAGCAGATGTTCATTAGCGGCTTCAAAACGCATCACCAGGACCGGCTGGGTATTGGACGCGCGCAGCAGGCCCCAGCCTTCCGGAAAAATCACCCGCACTCCATCGATATCGATTGTTTTATATTTTGCTTTCAAATGCTTGGCTACGCGGCGCACCAGATCGAACTTCATCTCATCGGGACAATCAACGCGGATCTCGGGAGTCGAGACCATCTTGGGAAGTCCGGCGAGCTGCGCCGATAGCGGCCGGCCCGATTTCGCGACGATCTCGATCAGGCGGCAAGCGGCATAAAGCGCGTCGTCGAAACCGCGGTAGCGATCGCCGAAGAACATGTGGCCCGACATTTCGCCGGCCAGCTCGGCGTGCTCCTCCTTCATCTTGGCCTTGATGAGCGAGTGGCCGGTTTTGTACATGATGGCGTTTCCCCCCAGCCTGCCGAGTTCGTCGTACATCACCTGCGAGCACTTCACTTCGCCAATGAACGTGGCCCCGGGCTTTCGCTCCAGAATCTCGCGGGCGTAAATCAGCATCAGCATGTCGCCGTAGATTACGTTGCCATGTTCATCCACCGCGCCAATGCGGTCTGCGTCGCCGTCGAACGCGATGCCTAGCTCCGCGCCGGTCTGGCGCACTTTTTCGATCAGGTAAAACAGATTGGCAGGCACCGTGGGATCGGGGTGATGATTGGGAAACTTGCCATCCATTTCGAAGAACAGCTCGGTGACATCGACATTGAGTTTCTCGAATATGCGATGAATCACCGGTCCCGCAGTGCCGTTGCCGGCGTCGGCGACCAGCTTTATGCGCCGCTTCAGAGCAAACTGAGAAGCGATCTCATCCACGTAAGGCGTAACGACGTCGGCGCTCCCCGCCCGTCCGGCTCCACGTTCGAAATCCTGCCGCTCGATCAGCCGCCGGACTTCCTGGATCGTCTCTCCGTGCAGAGTGCCGGACCCGCAGACTGTCTTGAATCCGTTGTACTCCGGCGGATTGTGGCTGCCGGTGATCATGACGGCGCCGTCGGCCTTCAACTGCTGCGCGGAGTAATACAGCACCGGGGTCGGCACCACGCCGATGTCGGTAATGTCGCAGCCGGAGGCCAGCAGACCTTTAACCAGTGCATCGCGCAGACGAGTCGAGCTAAGGCGGCAGTCGCGGCCAACATTGATCTTCGGTCCGCTATTTCGCTGAAGATAGGTGCCGAGTCCAAGTCCGAGCTGTTCGACGTCGGGGCTGAGGAGTTCCGAATCGGCCACGCCCCGGATGTCGTACTCGCGGAAGATGGTGGGCTTAAGCATCCTTCAATTTTAGCGGTAGTCAGGGGGATGGGCTGGCGTTCAGATCCCAACGGGTGGGATCGCCGCGCTCAGCCGTATCGGTCAGCGGCGCCAGGTTGTCATTCCTAAGAAGATTTTCGATGCCATGAGACTCAAGGAGGGGGATTTCATGGAAGTTACGGCGGAACGAGGGCGCGTCTCTATGAAGCCTAAGCGGCTTGTTGACTGGGATGAAACGCTCACCGCGGCGGAAACCAAGATGATCCGCCACGGTCTCAAGCAGGCCAAGGAAAGAAAAACCCGGCCCTGGAGCCGAATCAAGCATGAGCTGGGTATGTGAGCTCACCCAGGCCGCAGAAAAGGACTTTTGGACGATGCCCGAGTGGCGCAGGTCTCCGACCTGCGAAACGCTTTTTATCGGCTCACGAACCGATTCCCCGCGATCAAGAACCGCAGCGGCCAATCAGCACAATGTGTGATCCCAACCCTCGGTGTCACCGCCACTTGGATGGCAGGCTCATCACGCAAACCGCGCACTTGTAGCGCGCTTCTGGTAAGATCTGCGCCGTTCTGTTTGCGCGTGATGCCCAACGCGAGCGTAAGCTTCCCCGGACCCGACGCCAGGTCTTCCAAGCGTTTCGCCGACGGACGCCGCCGGCGCATGGTCGCGATTCCCGCTATCGGCTCCAGTGCGCGGATCAGAACGCAGCCCGCTTGCCCCTCGGGCTCCGCCACGAAGTTGAGACACTCATACATGCCATAGATGAAATACACGTAAGCGTGGCCGGGCGGACCGAAGATCACGCGCGTGCGATCGGTCATGCCGCGCCAGGCGTGCGCCGCGCGATCATCCACGCCCAGGTATGCTTCGGTTTCGACGATGCGCCCGGCGGTTTTGCCGTGAATCAAAATCTTGCCCAGGCAGTCACGCGCGACCTCAATCGCCGGCCGGGCGTAGAATTCCCGGCCGAGCACCGTGGACTCAGCCAGCAACCGCGCAAAAGGAACTCTCAACTCTTTTTGTATCCTAGGAGGTTAGCATGCGGCTATTCACGGGGATTGATCTTCCGGAAGATGTTCGGGAGAGGTTGGAGCGGTTGCTCATGCACCTGCGTCCGGCGGCGCATCTGAAATGGAGTCCGGTGTACAACCTGCATGTGACGCTGAAGTTCATCGGCGAGTGGCCCGAAGAAAAGCTTCCGCAACTCGAAGCGGCGCTGCACTCGATCCCGCCCCGTGCCGAGATCTCTATCGAAGTGAAGAGCCTGGGTTGGTTTCCCAATATGCATCATCCGCGCGTGTTTTGGGCCGCGGTGCTCGGTGGCGATGCACTCTCGGCTCTAGCTCGCGACACCGACGCGGCGCTGGCGCCTTTGGGAATCGCGAAGGAGGATCGTGCGTTCACCGCGCACCTCACCTTGGCGCGAATCAAAGAGGCCGTTCCGCTGCAAGCCTTGCGTACCGCCATTGAGCAGTTGGAGTCGGCCGAGTTCGGAAACTTCGTGGCCGACCGCTTCTATCTGTTCCGCAGCCAGCCGGGCGCAGCCGGCTCCATCTACACCAAACTATCGGAGTATCCCTTTCGAGCGAAATGATGCCACTCCTCGCGCTGGCGCTTGCGTATCTGATCGGTGGCATCCCGTTCGGTTATCTTCTGGTGCGGCTCAAAACCGGCCAGGATGTGCGCTCCCTGGGCAGCGGCAACATTGGGGCCACTAACGTACTGCGAACCAGCGGGCGCGCTATCGCCATCGTGACGCTGCTGCTTGACATCGCCAAAGGATTCTGCGCGGTGTGGCTCGCCGCGAGGCTCACAAATGATTCCGTAACCTGGACCAGCTTAGCCGCTCTGGCGGTGATGGCGGGTCATGCTTTTCCCGTCTTCTTGAAATTTCGCGGAGGCAAAGCGATGGCGAGTTTCATCGGAGCGTTCCTGTATCTCACCCCCATCCCGCTCCTGGCAACCCTGGTGCTGTTCGCGATCGTGGTAGCCGCAACCCACCATATCTCGATGGGTTCAATCATCGCGGCCGCTTCCCTTCCCCTAGCGGCCTGGCTCATCATGCATCCCCCCCAGCCGGTTGTTCTGGTGTCGCTCATTGCGGGCGCTTTTGTCGTAGTGCGGCATCGCGGGAACATACAAAGGATTCGAGCCGGCAAAGAACATGTTTTTCGATTCCAGTAGCCGCGGATAACGCATGACAGGCTCGATCGCGATCATCGGCGCCGGCAGTTGGGGCACCGCCCTTGGAGTGGTGCT
>DATHOT010000360.1:0-10916 GCA_035484655.1 Bryobacteraceae bacterium
CTTTCTGTGCCCCTAACGCATCTTATCATGCGAATATCGCACTCTAGTGATATTCGGCACAAAATGCCGAGCACTCCAGGTCGTTTCAGCGCCCGATCTCGAAGTGCACGAACCCGGCCAAGGTGGCCGGCTGACCCGCCAGAAAGACGATCCGGCGGGTCTTGGGGAACGGTAGCCCGGATTGGATGGCCCGGGCGTAAAAACCTACCTGTTTGAGTATCTGGCGGTAGGCTTCGTCCTGCGTATTAAGGTATGCCGCCTTGGATAGGAAGCCGGCGCCCCAGCCCAGCGGGAAGACGCAGCCGCGCTCAGCGGTCCGAACTTCGTTGAGGCGCGCCTCCAACTGCTCGATGGTCGATTTCAAAAGGCCGAGGCCGGTCCAATCGGCGTACTGCGTTTGAAGATGAAGTAACTGTTCCGTGTAAGCGTTTACCAGGCCGAACATGGCCGAGAGGTCAAAACGATCTCGCTTACGTAACGCTTTGGCGATTTCAGGCTGCGAAAGGAAGCCGTTTTCGTGCCAATTACCGTCGAAAGTAGTGCCTGGAACGGCCATTTCAGCGAAGGTTGGGGTGCTGTCTTCGGGCCGTTTCACGCTGCCGCCCGGGCTTTGCTTCCACGCCAGTTCGAATTTGCCGGCGCCTCGCGCCGCCAGGGTTGCTACGCGCAACAGATAGATCTTGAAGGAGTTATCCGGGATCGTATTGGAGTCGGAGGCGGACATCAGCCGCATGGAATCGGAGCCGGCGGATCCCAGAGCCGCGTCTTCAACCGAAATCGCCGGCCGCCGAGGCATGCGGCCCTCCGAACTGGCGCGTGAGGAGATGTCCTGCAACGATTTTTCCGACATCCGGCCGTGCACGACCCCGGTTCGCAGCGCGCCTTTGATGGCGGTGCCGGGAAGGTAGGGTCCGCTGGGCCCGGTGCTGAAGGTCGGGATGAAAAGATGCTCGGCCCTGGCTTTTTCCCAGTACTGTGCGGAACCGGCATGTTCGAACGGGATCCGGCGTCCGGCGTAGTTCTGCGCAAAGCCTCCCCAGGAGCCGAAATCGAGCTTGTCGGCCTTCTTGAGCTGGCTCAGATACCCTTCCAGCCGGGGACCCTTGGCCAGCAGCCTGAATATTCGCCTCTGGTCGAGCACGTTGACGTGGTCCTTCCAGACCATGTAGTCGATGGGCGCCAGCCTTTGGCCGTCGCCGACCAGGGTGGGAGTGAGGCAAGTGACCCGGTATTTCATGCCGCCGCTTTCCACGGAATCGGCACCGCTACGGCGAATCCAGCCCGATAAACAGGGTGCGGGAAGCCTTCCGGAGCCAAATCCCGCGCCGCGCCGCGCAGTTCGCTCCCCGCCAGCAGGACAGATCCCTCGGCGATCATCAAACTCGGGGGTTTCGGTTCACCCCAGCGCGCCGAGCTCTCGATGCGTCCCTGGCGCGACACGGTCGAGTAGCTGCCGCGCTTCCAATCCACTGAATCCTTGTCCGACGGCGTGTAGAGCGACAGCAGCCAGTAGGCCCATTCGGCGCCCTCGCTGAGGGCTTCCACCGTTGGCAGACTCCACGGCTCCCATTCCGGCGCCTCCGAGCGGCCCCATCCGCGCGACCGTTCGCCGCCGAAGCCCGAATCGGCCAACAACAACAGCGCGCTGTGCACCGGAGCCGTCCACTGGGCGGCCGCATCGTCGTCGCTAAACTGCACAACCGTCCACAGCCCGGCGTCGCGCGCGAATTCGAGGCACGCGGTTTCGTGCCCGATGGTCTTGCCCGTCTCAAGCCGATCCACCGCGGCATTCGACCGCAAGGCTATTCGAAATGGGCCGTTCGCGCGATCGTGCGGCACCAGGCACTCGCTCTCACCATCCACTGCCCAGCGATCCTCGTCGATTGCTTTATCGGCCAGCAGCGCTTCGACCACCGAGAGCGGAACGAACCGCGCACCTTTGTAGCGGACTTTGGTCGATTCAGCCGGCGGCCAGAGACTGCGCGGCGGGACGATCAGCAGCGTTTCGCCCTGAAACGGATAAAAGGAACTGAACCGCACAGCAGCCGGTCCCTGGCTCCGAGCGGTCGCTTCCAGCCATTCTTCCCTCAGCCCCAATTGGGACATGGCGGAGCACAGCGCCGAAAAGACAGTATCGCTATGACAGATAAGATCCACCCGATCGCGCGCGCCGGAGTCCGGACCGAAGCGCCAGGGTCCGGCTGGACGAAAGCGAACGGCATAGCTGGTTGTGGAACCCGCCGGCGTCATGGCCTATTCCGCGAGTTTCTCTGCGAAGTCGGCACTCGTGACCAGCGACTGTAAGCCCGCCACATCCGCGGCGCCGAGCAGTTCCTGTTCGGCTGCGCCGGAAGCATAGAAGCTCCGGCCGCGCCAGGTCAGCTTCAAGCTGGACAAAGCCACGCGACCGCTTCCGCGCGATCCGCCGCCGCCCAGGCTGTCGTCTTCAAGCAGCCGCAGACCCTCCGCCAGGCGTGGAAGCAACTCGCGATCTTCGGGACACAGGACATCCATCACGACTCGGAAATGGAAGCGCGCCCCCGCCGGAACACGCTCCAGCGTGCGTGGGTTGGCCTGGGAAGTGATGCGGTCGATGGCATTCTCGCTCTTCACCTCGGTCAGCTCGTCATCCATGTTTTCGCGCATTTGTGATGTGATGCTCTCGGTAATCAGAGGAGCATCGTAGACGGTCAGCCGCGCAGGCGTAGCAGCGGTCGATTCCAGCGCCTCGCCGCCCACGCGCTCCATGCGGCCGGGATTGCGGCCGAACAGCAGGCAAATCTCGTCATCCGGGCGGTCGCTTTGATGAATCCTAACCTCCTGGCCCTTGCGCTTGGAGACATAAACCAGTTCGCCCGGCGCAGCCATACCCGACGACTGCTCCAGCATCGAGCGCAACTTGCCGCGCAAGGAGCTGCCGGGAATATAGGGCAGGCCGAAGGCATCCTTCACCACGGGGTTGTCCGCGCCGCCGATTTCGAGCGAGCCTTTGCCGGCTCCGATATGGAGTCCGGTCTGGCAGGTGATATCTCCCTCGAGGATCAGCTTTCCGATCAGCTTCAGTTCCGTTTGCGCTGTGTGCGAGCTCATTCTTAACAGTTCCTGGTTGCTGGTTTCTAGTTGCTAGTTTCTAGTTAGGGACCTGGCTATTCGTTATAAGCGACGATAGCTTCGAACAAATCGCGGAAACGCTCGTAGCCACGCACCTCATTCTTGCGCGTGACTTGCAGCAGCAGCCGCTCCAGCGAATCGAGGCTCCGTAACGAATGACGCGCGATGGTATACGCCAAGCGCGCGCGCAGCATCACAAACGCCTGTTGCCGCTCGTTTTCAGGAGCACGAACCGCCCGTCGCACGGCGTTATAGAGACGCCGCAACTGGCTCCTGGTTCCCGAATCCATGTCGCGCATACGGCTGACCACGCTGTGGGCCTGATTGTCCAGATACAACGGGTCTGACATCAGCTTGTCGAGATCGATTTCGGGCGGACCTTCGAAGCGTCCCCGGTCGCCGCCGCGATCACCGCGATCCGGACGCCGATCGTCACCACGCCCACCACCTTCCCGGCCGCCATGCGGGCGATCGCCATGCGGGCGCTGGCCACCGCCCGGCCCACGGCCTTCCCGATTGCCCTCTTTTTTCGTTTCCTGTTGCGGCGGTTGCTGAATTTCAGCCATCCAAACCTCGTTCTTCGCTCAAACTTTCGATCTGACCCTCTGTTGACAGCCTCGCCCATTCTAGCGCTACGCGCCCGGAAGGGCGCAACTTCAGATTGACGGGATTCTTGCCCACCAGGTCAGCGATCAAACTGGCCCGCGCCTTTTGGAAATTGCGGGATCGTGAACTACCCAGAATACGATAAAGCCGCCGATGAAAACGCCAGGGCCTTTCGACCCGCTTGGCGCCGGGCGCGCGCTTGGTTTCGCGGTAAATGCCACACAGATCCCGTATATATTGCGGCGCAATGCCAAACTGCCGCACCATGGCGGTCAGCTCATCCTTCAAGTCGGATGCATCGGAGAGCTGCTTCCACTCGAGTGTCCGTCCCAGCAGGGCAAAGCAATCTTTATCCGCTGATTTGGCGATCTGCAGCTTGTCGCCGGCCCGCTCGTAAACCGAACCAAGCGGAGTGTCCGAGGCAGGCGCCAGCGCCAGCGCCATGGTGATGGTCTTTCCCTCCGGCCCTGGAAAATCCTTGAGATGCTCCTCGGTAAATCGCTGGAAAAGGCGCTGCAGTTCGCGCGCGAACCCGATCAACGCGTCCCAGGCGCCGTAGACCGCGAAATCGTCGCCGCCGGTGTGCAGCAGATTCACTTTACGCCAGAATTCAGGAAGCGAGCAGAGCACTTCCACCTCGCCGGCGAAAAACTGTTTGTACAATACCGAGAGCTGTACGTGCTCTTCGATACTGTGGAGCCGGCGGATGCGAATGGCGAAGCTGTCCACGTCACCGCGCAGAACGCCCCATACCGGCCGTCCCTCAGCACGCGAGGCCAGGACGGCCGCCGAGGCAGAATCGCGACCGTCGTCGGTCAGAGCGGTGTGCCTTGCGAGTGGAACCGAATCCGGCGACGAGCCGATGCTCCAGGTATGCTTGCCCTTGCCGGCGCTGACTTTGGCGGGCGCTTCGGGCGACCATCCCACCGACGTAGCATCCCGAAGAGCCTGCCCAAGATCTTCGAAGTAAGCAGCGTCCGGCCGAGCGGAGCCATTATTGGCGGGAAAGCCCGTGGCCGCGAGCGGAGTGTCTTGTTCCTGCTGGAACTGTTCATTGAGGCGCTTGCGGACCACCGTCCAATCGCCCAGATTTTCGGTGATCGCCCAATGCAAGTCCAGATGCCCCTGGCTCAACTCCCGAATCTGGGCTCGGGACGCAGCCAGGAATTGCTCGGCTTGCGGGCGGACTTCCTGCGGAAGCACCACCAGGAACTGTTCGCCACCACTCGACCCTAGCAACATTTTGGAAAGTCCCAGTTCGGCTATCAGGGCACGCGGCAGGACTTCGCTCAGCAGATTCAGCCAGCG
Source organism: Bryobacteraceae bacterium (assembly GCA_035484655.1). Lineage (GTDB taxonomy): Bacteria > Acidobacteriota > Terriglobia > Bryobacterales > Bryobacteraceae > Palsa-89. Next base: position 5,026 of record DATHOT010000360.1, read on the forward strand.
CAACCGGCCGATGAAAAGAGGCTCCTCGGGATCGGCCGCGAGCAGAAACTCCTCGGTCCCCAAGATCTTGCCCTGCAATAGGATCTGAACAGACATGCAGAATCAGGTGAAAGCTCAAATGTAGCACGCTGGGAAACACTAAAGTTCCCGGCCTGTGTCGTCGATAAATCACTGTGGCAAGCCCCGCGGTCCGCGACGAATTCTGCCTTTACCTTTGGCGCTCGCTGGACGTCCCCGGCACTCTATACCTGGCCAGAGACTTCGAACATGCCAAGGCGGTCTACGCCGGATTGATTGCCGAAGGGTATCTCGTCAAAGTAGTGCACGCGGCTACCAATACGGAATACGAAATGTCCGACGGAAAGCTCCTGCCCCTGCATTCTCTCAGCCAGCGATAGATTCAAGCCCGCGCTGGTTTTGCGCTAGTATCGCGTGCATGCCGGATCGATCCGCATCGCATTTGGACCTGTGGAAGAAGCGACTCGGTCGCGTGCCCGAATCGATTTGGGAGCAAACCGAGCTTGAAACACTCGTCTTGGCTGACAACGAGCTCTCTGAAATCTCCGAGCAGATCGGCCAGTTGAAAAGCCTTCGCATGCTCGACCTCGGGCACAACCAGTTGACGCGCGTCCCGGAAGCCTTGGGCGACCTTGACGGGCTTACTGATTTTCTCTATCTGCACGACAACCGATTGACGTCGCTGCCGGCATCTCTTGAACGGCTCACAAAATTGCGCTATCTGAATATCAGCGAGAACGCGTTCGAGGTTTGGCCTGAATCCGTTTGCGGCATGGCGAGCCTGATCGAGCTGAGAGCCTCCGATAACCGGTTGGCATCGCTCCCCGATTCCATCGGGCGTCTGTCCCGCTTGCGAGAGCTACATCTGCGAAACAACCAGCTGACCTTGCTGCCGCAATCGATCGGGACGCTGCGCGAGCTGCGACAGATCGATCTCCGCGGCAACCCCCTGACGCACTTGCCGGAGGTCATCGCAACCCTGCCTCGACTGGAGAAACTCGATTTGCGTTGGGTAGAAACGCTCGCGCCGCCCGCGTGGATCGCCAATCTAGAAGCCCGTGGCTGTGTAGTCTACCGATGATGAGATCGACGATCCCACTCCCGCCCGTAAAACACCACCGACGATGCCCATGCTAGTAGGCATCCCCCGATCAACGGAAGTCCCAACGCTCGCACTCCATTCCCAACGGCAATCAATGCAACCGTCTGCATCAGGCCCCAAGGGATCAATGCGCCACTGGTAAATCTCCAAGGAACTTGCGGCATGACGTTTAATACGGATACATGGTGTCCGATCACCAGGCTTGCGATCCCGGCCAGCAGGCCTCCCACGAAATCCAGTGGCGCAACCAAGAGCGCCAGCATCGCGAGAAATGCCAGATCTTTCGCCAGAAGAATTTGCCAGCCCCGCAACGGCGTTTGAAGGTATCGCTCCGAGCCCGCCCCGTCGATGCCCAGAAGCACTTGTGCATGTGTGCTCAACGCCAACGCTGTTACCAGCGCCATGATTCTCGGAGCTTCGGCGTCGAGCGGGATTCCTGAGAACCGGTATGCCGTTGTCGATCCGGACAGCACTAGCGCCACGTAAGGATCCAGCGTCCGCAGCATCCCGCGCCACTGCAACCGCACAATGGCACCCGTGACGCCAGGCGGCGCGGGCACCCACCGCAACCACCCGCCGGTGATTCCGGGCAGTCGCTTCGCCAGTTTTCTCAAAAGCTGGATGATAACGCCGCCGCCAACGGCAAGCGCGCCCGCCCGCCATCCCAGACGTATTGCCAGCGCAACGCCGATCCACACCATCGGACTTAGCAACCACGACACCACGCGAACTGCCGCCCATTCCCACGTCCCCAGCGGCCAGATGGCGCGCCGGTCTTCGGGGAGCGCCTGCATCGGATCGGTCGACAATGGAAACAGGAGCACCACCAGCAGAATCTCGCCGAAAAAGGCCGCACTCTCCGGTTGTAGCGCTACGAATGCGACAAACAGAAAAAGGTTCTGTCCGCCGATGGACCCGAACGACCGCACGTGCCGAGCGGAAACCTTGCCGAGCGCCGTCAGTAGACTTAGAACGCCGCTGAGCCGAGCCATTCCAAGTCTTCCGCCGTCACCGTCTCCACGCGTTCGAAGTAGGACTCTTCCAGCGACTTCGGCAGATCTCGAATGGCCGAGTCGAGCACCACCGCGCCCCGGCGAATCATGACCACCTGATCCGCCACCCGGTCGACCATCGACAAAATGTGGGAAGTCAGCAGCACCGTCACGCCACGTTGCGCAATCGCACGCAGCTGTACGCGAATGGTTTCAGCGGTGATCGGGTCCAGCCCTTCAAACGGCTCGTCTAGGAATAACGCCCGCGGATTTGGCAGCAACGCCATGGCGAGCGAGGTCTTCTTTTTCATCCCATACGAGCATTGATGGATGAACGTGTTCCGCCCGTGTTCCAGCCCTAACACACGCAGCAGTTGATCGGTGCGCGACTGTGAATCGGAATTGTTCAATCCGTAAACCGCGCCTGTCAGCTCAAGGTGCTCGCCGACCGTGAGAGCATCGAAAAGCGCCAAGCTTTCCGGTAGCACGCCTACCACCCGCTTCAACTCGGGATTGTCCACGGCCAGTCCACAAATCTGAGCCGTGCCATTGCTCGCTCGCGTCAATCCGGTAAGCATCCTGACCAGAGTTGATTTTCCCGCCCCATTCGGTCCCAAGAGCGCACAGATTGAGCCCGCCCGAACTTCGAACGAAACCCCTGAAACAGCCTGGAATTCCCCAAAGGTCTTAGTCAGTCCACGACAAGAAATCATTCACGCTCATTGTCTCATCGAGTGTGTCCTTCGCCGATTGGCCACAACGCCTGCCCGGATCCTCGATGAGTGCGCTCTTCGTTAGAATTGTAGACGCGATGGCGTTCCGTGTATTCCTGAGCTACAGCCTCGATCCTGCTGAGATGGCGTTGGCGTGGCGATTGCAGACTCTCGCTGCGGCGCATGGGATCGAGATGTATGTGCCCCAGCATGGGGCTGGGATAGCTGCACAGGGAACCGTGACGGTAGAGCAGGCCATTGATCGCGCTGACTGCGTACTGGCGATCATAACGACTGCTGCAAGCCAAATGGTTCAGAACGAACTGCGCTATGCCCTCGAGCACGGAAAGCTCGTGATTCCCATTGTGCGCACGGACCTTGCTGGTAACCCGCTGCTAGCCCAGTTTCCGCGGGTCTTCAAGTTCTCTCCGTGGGACAATCCCGGCACCGTAGAAACACAGATCGTGGAATTCCTCAAAGAGCAGCAGCTCACCAAAGGCAGTCTACAGACCATCGGCGCGCTGGCCGCACTCGGCCTCGGTCTAATAGTACTCTTTTCGCTAAACAAGGAATAATAGTTGCGAATCGCCGTTGTTGATGCTTCTCCCCTCATAAACCTTACCCACTTGAACCTCGCACGCGATCTCGCGCTCTTTTTTGACCGGGTGTACGTGCCGCGCGCTGTACAGGAAGAAGTAAACAAAAAGGGACGATTTCGTTATCGCCTCAATAGACTTTATCGGTCGGGGTTCTTCACGAAGTGCAAGACCGCCGACTCATATAACGTGCGACTACTCCAAGCTGAGTTAGACAAAGGCGAGTCAGAGGCCTTGATCCAGGCGCAGGAAAAGCTGGCATTGTATTTCATCGGAGATGACAGACGCGCTTGCGGCATCGCGGAGCGAATGGGAAGAACGGCAGTTGGCACGTTGCGCCTGCTGGCACGCCTCAACTTGGAAGGGCGAGCACCGGAGCTAACTGACCTCGTGCGTATATTACGTCGGGACCTCGACTTTCGCGTTTCCGATGAGATTGTGCAGAAGGTGATTGATCTCGCTGCCGATCCCATCTGATCCGATTTGTCGCCGCTCGCTTCGCCCGCCCAAATTCACCCGCTGCACTCACTCCAGGTACACATTATTCATCCAGCACGCCTGCGAGTTACCCTAAAAGAGCCGTGACCGAGTTCCTTCGCGACCTCCAGTTCGGCGTCCGATTGCTTGCGAAGAGCCCCGTGTTCACCGTCACGGCGGCATTGCTGCTGGCCGTCGGCATCAGTGCGAACACGCTGATCTATAGCGTCGTCGATGCACTATTGCTGCGGCCGCCGGCCGTGTCGCATCCGGAGAACCTGGTACGGCTGATCGAGGCTCATCCGAACGATTTCGTCACCTGGGACCTGCCCTACAAGCTGTGCGACGCGCTGGCCGCGAACGATGCCAGCATATCTGAGGCGATCTGCCAGGGCCAAACCGATGTTGCTTTCAGCGACGGGAAAACCACCGAGCGCGTGCGGGTACACCTGGTATCGCCGAATTTCTTTTCGTCTCTGAGTGTGCAGCCCTATCTCGGCCGGGTGCTCAATGCGGACGATGAACGCACAGCTGCCCCCAACGCCGTACTCAGCTACGCCTTCTGGCAAAGGCGATTCCGAAGCGACCATTCGGTTCTGGGCCGCGGCATCATTTTGGGCGGGCATCCGTTTACCATCGTCGGAATCTTGCCCGAGGAATTCAACGGCCTGGCGATTGAAACCAGCCCGGATATCCGCGTTCCCGCCGCCGTTGATCGCTCTATCGTCCAGCCAATCGATGGCATGAAACCGGGGGCAGATCCTCTCTCCGCGCAGATTTTCGCGCGCTTGCGAGTGGGCGTGCCGATCGCGCGCGCCAGCGCCGAGGTCGATCCTTTGTTGCACCAGACATTTCAGGACCTGGAAGATCAGCTCTTTCCGCCAGAGAAGGGCGCGGCTCCGGACAGCAACGTCAGGCGTTCGCATCTTCGGCTGGAGTCGATCGCCACCGGAGTATCCACGCTGCGCGCCCAATTCTCGCGCGGCCTGGAAGTATTGATGGCCGGTGTCGCGCTACTGCTACTGATGGCCTGCGCTAACGTGGCCGGCCTGTTGCTGGCACGTTCGACTGTGCGCGCCCAGGAGATGGGCGTCCGCCTGGCGCTCGGCGCCAGCCCGTCCCGCATTGTGCGACAACTCCTCACCGAGGGCCTGCTGCTGGCAATGTTGGGAGGCGCAGCCGGTACGCTGTTCACCTGGGCGTGCCTGCCCTTGCTGATTCGCGGCCTACCACCGATTCGCGACCGCGCAGCGGTGCTGCAGCCGATGACGCTGCGCATCGACATTAACCTTCACGTGCTCGCGTTCACGTTGATGATTACCCTGGTGACAGCGGTATTGTTCGCAATCTCTCCGGCGTTGCGTTGCGCGCGCTTCGACGTCGCCAGCACGCTGAGGGGTGGCCGCACCACCACACGCCGCTTGCTGGCACGCAACCTGGTCGTCATTTCTCAAGTGGCCATTTGCACGTTGATCCTGATTGGAGCGGCTCTTCTGGTTGAGACGCTCCAGCGCATGCGCGACATGAACCCCGGTTTCGATCGCGACCATGTCGTGACATTTACCATTGACCCGAGCCTCAGAGGGTACACGCCCGAACAAAGCCGTGCCCTGAGTAAAGCGCTTCTGGAGAAAGCGAGCGCCATGCCGGGAGTCGCCGCGGCAAGTGTTGCAGGCCGGGGATTGATGCGGGGCACGGGCGTGAAGGCTACTCTTGTTCCGGCAGGGACTCGCGTCACCACCAACGATCTGTTGGCCAGCAGCCTCAACAACGTCACACCCGGCTACTTCGAGACGATGGGCATGCGCCTGCTCGCGGGCCGCGAGTTCACCTGGCTCGACCGGGATAAGACCAAGCCGCGCAAAGTGATCGTCAACCAGATGTTCGGCAGGCGTTACTTCCCCGGTGAAGACCCGATCGGCGGCCGCTTCGGATTCGCCGGAGCGGGGGGTGTTGCTAGAGCGGACAACGAGATTATCGGCGTGGTGAGCGA
>DATHOT010000361.1:0-7986 GCA_035484655.1 Bryobacteraceae bacterium
GCCGGCACTGACGAGCGAAATCGTCTTCGTTGACGCGTCCATCGGACAAATGGTCACCGCGCTCAAGAACCAGGGTCTGCTTAATTCGACGACGATCATCATCACGGCCAAGCACGGGCAGTCGCCGATCGATCCCAGCCGCTTTTTCCCGATCCCCGGCCACTCCGGAACGAACGGTACGTCGCCGGCCAATCTTCTCCTGGCGGCGAACCTGGTCCCGGCACTGGAGCTGGCCGGTCCCGGGCCGACCGAGGACGACATTTCTCAGTTGTGGCTCTCGCCCGGGAATACAACCCTGACTACCGCGCAGACCGTGTCGGCGGTAACGATTCTCGAAAACAACGCGAAGACGGCGGGCATCGGCGAGATTTTCTATGGCGCCTCGCTCGAAACAATGTTTAACGCGCCGGGCGTTCCGGCGGTCAATGGTCCTTGCTGCGCTTTGCTGCCTGGCGGAGATCCCCGCACGCCCGATATCGTCGTGGCCCCGAACATCGGTGTAATTTACACCGGCAGCGCGAAAAAACAGGAAGAGCACGGCGGTTTCGCCTTTGACGATACCAACGTGATGCTGCTGGTATCGAACCCCAGTATTCAGGCCCGGACCATCACGAGCTGGGTCGAGACGATGCAGGTCGCCCCGACCATTCTACAGCTGGTGGACCTCGATCCCAACTCGCTGGATGCGGTCCGAATCGAGGGCACGCAGGTTTTGCCGGGCCTGTTCAGCCAGAGCGATAACGGTAATGGCAACAGCCAAGGGCAGAACCAAAATCGGCAGTAGCTTGTAACTAACGGGGCGTCATTTCCGACGCCCCACCTTCCCTGAAATATCGATGAAACTCGCCGTATGACATAATCCCGAGAGGGATTCTATGTCGCAAGCGGTATCAACCCTTCCAGCCGGGGTTCAACTGGTGCCTGCCGAACCCGAGCACATTTCCGAACTTGGGCGCATCTGCTATGAGGCGTTCAAAGACATCGCGGACCAGCACGGCTTCACTCCTGATTTTCCCAGCGTCCAGGTGGCCCGTAAAACCATTGGCATGCTCATCGAGCGAGAAGATTTTTATGGTGTGGCCGTGATCGTCAATGGCGAGCTGGCCGGTTCGAATTATCTTTCGCTCACCGATCCGGTGGCCGGCGTCGGCCCCATCACGGTGGATTGCGCCTTTCAAGGCCGCGATCTGGGGCGCGCTCTCATGCAGAACGTGATCGACCATGCGCGCCGCAACAACATCGCGCGCGTTCGCCTTTTGCAGGATAGTTTTAACACCGCGTCGCTGTCTCTTTATGCCTCGCTCGGATTCGAAGTCAAGCATCCGGTGGCCGAGATGAGCTTCAATGCCGCGGTGAAGGCCGACGCTACGGTCCGCCCGGTGCAGGATGGCGATATCGATGCCCTCGACGCGCTTTGCCAAAAGAACTACAAGGCCAGCCGCCGAAACGAGCTGGAAGCAGCCGTCCGAGCAGAACTTTCGCCGGTGCTTCGAGAACGAAGCGGCAGGTTCACGGGCTATCTGATCCCTGGCATCTTTGGACACGGCGTCGCGGAAACGCCCGACGATGCGGTCGCGCTGGCCACGCAAGCCGCGCGCTTAATCCCGCACGAAAGAGCGCGAAGCCTCTGTCCGCTCAACGACGGGCCCCTTTTTCAAGCCTTCCTCAAGGCCGGCTGCCGAACCGTGAAGATGTTGAACCTCATGGCCATGGGGCCGTACGAAGCGCCCGCTTCGGTTTGGATGCCCTCGATTTTATACTGAACCTCCCGGCCCCGGCGTCGACTTGCGCGAGGAGTGAGCGTTTACTCAATCCTGCCGTCCCTCATCCGCACGATCCTATGCCCGTACGCCGCCGCTTCGGGATTGTGAGTAATCATGAGGATGGTCTGCCCGAGCCGCTCATTCAGGCCCCGCAGGAGTCCCAGCACCGCGGTCGAATTCTCGGTGTCAAGGTTACCGGTTGGTTCATCGGCTAGTAGAATCGCCGGATGATTCACGATGGCGCGCGCGATGGCCACGCGCTGCTGCTCACCGCCCGACAGCGCCCGGGGCTTATGATCCAGCCGCCCTTCGATTCCCAGCAGCTTCAGAACGTCGGTGAACGACGGATCCAGCGGTCCGTCTTTCCCCGCGATATCCCGGGCGATTTCGATGTTGTCTCGAGCCGTGAGCGTGGGCAGCAGGTTGTACTTTTGGAACACGAATCCTACACTGGTCTTGCGCAGTTCTGTTCGCTCGGAATCCGTCATGCCCAGCAGATCGCGCCCGGCGATATGGATGCTGCCGGAGGTCGGCGGGGCTAGTCCACCGAGGATGTTAAATAGCGTCGACTTTCCGGAGCCTGACGGTCCGACAATCGAGACAAAGTCGCCCCGTTGAACATCGAGATCGACGCCGCGCAGAGCCTGTACCTCCACTTCGCCGAGGCGATAAATTTTGCGCAAATCCCGAATGGAAATGATCGGCGGATCACTCATAGCTGAGCGCTTCGACGGCGTCCTGCCGCGCGGCCTTCAACCCGGGATAGATCGCACCGAGCAATGCGCCCACTAATGCAATACCCGCGGCAATCGGCCACCAACTGGGCACAATGGCCTGGATCAGAGTGCCGGGAATAAGGCTGCTTATTGCGAGTCGCGTAACGTAGGAAAGCAGAATCCCAAGCACCGAGCCCGCCAGAGCAAGTAGCGTAGTCTCTCTCAAAAGAATATTGAGCACGTAGCCCGGCGACGCCCCCAGCGCCTTCAAAACTCCGATCTCACGCGTGCGCTCCAGAACGGCCGTATACGTCGAAAGGAAGACCACCAAAAATCCAACCAGCACACCCAAGCCGATTACCACCCAGATGAACTCTTTCAGCATAGGGACATTCGCGACCGAGAAAAGCGAGGTGTACTCTTCCATCGAGTAAATCGGATAGTCCTTCAGCTTGTTCCGAAGTATTGCGATCACTTCGTCGGTTCGCGAGGAATCGTCCAGCTTCACGTAAATCATCGTGATTTTGCCGTTATTGGCGGTCAGGTCCTGCAGCACATCCAGCTGCACTACAATTCGGGTCAAGGTTCCAGCTTCATAAATCCCGCGAACACGCCACGACCGATTTAGTGTTTGAAGATAGTCGCCGACATGCAGCTTGTGCTCGCTGGCATAGTAACTGTCCACCATCACGTCGTCCGGGCTCTGGAAAGGCCCGCCCGCTAGGAAGTGGAATCCGCCGCTGAGCTTGTTGAATTGCGCCAGGTCGATCCCGGTTATGTAGCTGAACAAAGAGGTGCCCTGCGTCAGGACTCCGGTAACGGCGACGACATGCCGTTGCTTCTCCACCGCCTGCATGATGTCGGCCTGCATACTGCCGCTGAACGACATGATGGAACTGCTGGGCGCCCGGACCATAATGTCGGCGCCCACCCCACGAGCACGGCGGGCTTGATCATCCAATATCCCGCTGCTCAGACCAACCAGCGTTAGCACCATCGTCACTTGAATGCTGATCAAACCGACGATGAGCAGAGTGCGAAGAGGCCGGTGCCTCAGGTTCTCGACAACCAGTTTATTGGTCACGCTACTTGTAGGATACGATCACGCGCTGCGGCGATGGATCAAGCTGGATCAGTTCGTTCCGCGAAAAACCGGCGCTGCGGAACATCCGATCGTATTCCGAGAAAGTGTAGGCATCGCCGCTGGCCGTCGCTCCCAGCATTATCAGGCTGAATGACGCGTCTTGCGGCGGAGATATGCGATCCTCGTTGGGAATGAATTCCACCGTCAAGGCGCGACCGCCGGGAGCCATTGCGGCATGCACTTTTCGCAGCAGGCCCTCGTTGGCCGCCGGATCGAAATGGTGGAGGAAATTAGTGATCAGGACGATGTCGTAGCCGCTCCCGAGGTCGACTTCAAATGCGCTTCCTGGAATCTTGCGGAAACGGTCCGACACCCCGGCTTTCAGTGCATTCTCATCGGCGACTGCAAGAACGGGAGCCCAATCCACCGCGACGATCTCGGCGCTGGGATTGTTCTTGGCTATCGTGATGCCAAAGATGCCATGCCCGGCCGCGATATCCAGCACTTTCCATTTTGCTGCTTCCTTGGCACCGATCAACTCTGCGATCAGTTGAGCAGGCATGGTCGTCAAAGGCGCCATCGAGCGCGCGAATTCGACCCACAGCGGATGCTCCGCGCTTAACATTCCCTCCTGCCCTGCCTGCCCCTCCCGCCCCATTACTGTTCCGCCCTTGCGCACGATCGCAGCGATGTCCTGGAACTGCCGAGTGCTATTGAGAAACTTGCTGGCTGAGCCAACGTACGCCGGCGAGTTTCGATCCAGGAAGACTGACGATTCCGGGGTAAGCGAGTAATCGTCACTTTGCTTAATGAGGAAGCCCATGAGGGTCAGATAATCGCACAGCACGCGCGTGCCTTTTACCGACGCTTTAATTCGCTCCGCAATCATCCTGGCCGACGTGTTCCCTTCCGCAATGGCAGTGAACAGATCCAATTCGATGGCGGCGTGCAGCGCCCCGCTGCGCTGATAGGCATTCAATGTTTCAAAAATCAAGGCGGGCGATGGAGGGCGTGACGCAGTAGTCGACATGTCGCTACTTGTAGGAGATGATCAGACGCTGCGGCGATGGAGCAAGCTGTAACAACTCGCTGCGCGAGAAACCGGCATTCTGGAACATCCGTTCGTATTCGCTGACTGTATACGCATCGCCCTCCGCGGTAAAGGCCAGCGCGATCATTCCGAAGTTTGCGTCTGAGGGCGGAGAGACGCGGTCATCATTCGGAATGAAGCCCAGCGTGATCGCTCCTCCACCTGGCGCCAGCGCCGCGTGAACTTTCTGCATCAGTCTATCGATGGACTTGACATCCAGAAGCTGCAGGAAATTGGCCATCACGACGATGTCGTAGCCGCTGCCCAGATCCACCTCCAGAGCGTTTCCCGCAATCGTGGAAAACCGGTCGGACACATTCGCTTTGGCCGCGTTCTCGCGCGCCACTTCCAGCACCGGCGCCCAATCCAGGGCGGTGACATGGGCGTTGGGGTCCTGCTTCGCGATCGAGATTCCGAACAATCCGTGACCGGCGGCGATATCGAGAACTTTCCATTTGTCGGGCCTGCCGCCAATGATTTTCTGAGCCAGCAGCCCGGCCGGCATAGTCATCATGGGCGCCATGGATCGCGCGAACTCGACCCAGATCGGATCTTCGGGACTCATGATTCCCTGATCGCTGAGCACCGTCCCACCTTTGCGGACGGCCGCCGCAATGCCGTCGGAGGCGTTCAACTGTTGCTCCATCTGGCCGAAGAATCCGGTCGCGGTTCCGAGATACGCCGGGGAGTGGCGATTAAGAAACGTGGCCGAATCCGGCAGGAGCGAGTAGTTGTCGCCTTGCTTCGACAGGAAGCCAATGATCGTCAGAAAATCGCAGAGCACCCGAGTGCCTTTTTCAGAGGCTTGAATTCGAGCCGCGATGGTCTTAGCCGTCGTATTCCCGTCAGCGATAGCCGTGAAAAGGTCCAATTCGATGGCTGCGCGCAGAGCGCCGGTGCGTTGATAGGCATTCAGAGTTTCGAAAATCAGCGCCGGTGTAGGCGGACGGGATGGAGAAGTAGACGACATGTCCTTATGATAGCCATCCATGACACGAAGCGGAGTGAAATCGCTTCAGTTTGCGCCTATTTGTCGAGATCGATCCCAATCGTCACGTAACAAATAAACCAATGGCCGCGGCACTCATCGCCGCAAACGTGGCCCACCCCAACCAGCGCAGCAGCGGAGGATTCACATGCGGACCCATCACTTTCGAATCGCTGGTAAGAAGCACAGTCAGCAGAATCAAGGGCGGCGCGAGGACACCGTTGATCACGGCTGTCCAGAACAGCATCTGGACCACGTTAATCTTGAGATAATTCAGAGCCAATCCTAGAATCATCGCCACCGCGATGATGCTGTAGAAACGAGGAGCCCGCTGAGGAGGCTGATCGAGCGTCGCGCGCCACAGGCTGGCTTCCGCCAGGGCATAGGCGCAAGAGCCCACCAGCACCGGGACGCCGAGCATCCCGGTGCCGATCACTCCCAGGGCAAAAAGCCAATATGCGCCGTTGCCCGCCAGCGGACGCAGCGCTTCAGCGGCTTGCCTGGCAGTGTCGATGTTCGTCACTCCGTGGGCGTGCAGCGTGGCGGCTGTCGTCAGAATGATGAAGTACATAATGACGTTCGACAACAGCATCCCCGTCAGCACATCCGTTCGCACGCGCCGGAGTTCCTTTTTGCCGGCTTCTTTGTGGATGGAGCCCTCGCTCTTTTTCTCCTCCACCTCCTGGGCCGCCTGCCAGAACAACAGGTAGGGAGAAATGGTGGTGCCAAGTATCGCGACCAGGACCGACATCGAGTCGCGTGTGAAGCTCACATGCGGTATCAAGGTCGCAGCCAGTACGGCGCTCCAATCGGGCTTGGCGAGAAATGCGGCAATAACGTAAGCAAACAGCACCAGCGTCAACCATTTGAAGATTTTGGCTATTTGCTTGTAAGTGGTCCAGAAAAGCAATACCACGATGAAAGCGGCATACAACGGTGTCCAAACCAACGAGTTGACGCCGCTGATCATGCCGCTAACCTCGCCCATGCCGCCCAGATCGGCTCCGACGTTGATCACATTAGCGATCACCAGCAGGCCACAGGCGCACCACAGCACACGCGCCGAATAGCGGCGGCGCACAGCACCTGCTAGACCCTGGCCTGTCACTACTCCCAGTCGAGCGCACATCAATTGAACGGCGGCCATTAGGGGAAATGAGACCAACGCGGTCCACAGCGGCGTGTAACCGAAGCGCGCACCGGCCATGGAATAGGTAGAAATTCCAGAGGGGTCGTCATCGGCGGCGCCTGTAACCAAGCCCGGCCCGAGATTAGCAAAGAACTTACGCACCACGGTCTGTCGCGGGGGCCCCGCGGCAAATTCGAGTGCACGTAATTGGCCAGTGTTCTGATAGAGTGAGAATTCGGCATGGGCTCTTCCATCAGCAGTATTCCTAGTGGAAAGTCGCTGGGAGCCGAAATTCAGGCCGTCGATCTCAGAAAAATTAACGATCGTGATTTCGCCGCCATTCACCAAGCCTGGCTGGATCACTCGGTGGTTCTGTTCCGCGGCCAGCAACTCTCGGACGAAGATTTAATCGCCTTCAGCCGCCGCCTGGGAGATCTCGATTGGGCGCCCATCCAAGAAACCGGCCGCCGCTTCGTGGAAGGCCATCCGGAAATCTACGTGGTGTCGAACGTAATTGAAAACGGATCGCCGATCGGCAGCCTCGGCGCGGGCGAAGCCACCTGGCACACCGACATGTCGTATCTGGAGCATCCGCCCAAAGCCAGCATGCTCTATGCGCTCGAAGTTCCTCCTACCGGCGGCAATACGTATTTCTGCAGCATGTATCACGCTTATGAATCGCTGCCGGACGATTTGAAGCGGCGCGTCCGGGGTCTCAAACTGAAGCACGACGGCACCTATAACAGCGGCGGATATGTGCGCCAGGGCGTGACCGCGACCGACGATCCACGAGACTCGCCCGGCGCGTACCATCCGCTGGTCTGCACCCATCCGGAAACCGGCCGCCACCTTCTCTATCTCGGCCGGCGGCGCAATGCCTACATCGCGGGCCTTCCGCTGCCGGAATCCGAAGCGATGCTCGATGACCTGTGGTCTTACGCGACGCGGGAAGAATCCGCCTGGCACAACGTGTGGAGGCCGGGCGATCTGGTTCTGTGGGACAACCGCTGCACCATGCACCGGCGCGACCACTTCGATGAGAATGCGCGCCGCGTCATGCATCGCACCCAGGTGAAAGGCGAAGCGCCTCCCACTGCCTAATCGCATACCACGCTGGCTCAGCCCACCGAGAGCGGTCCTTTTGTTGCTTTCGGCGATGTACTTCATCCTCTTTGTCGACCGCGTGAACATCGCGACGGCGGCGCCCGTCATCGCG
>DATHOT010000362.1:0-38211 GCA_035484655.1 Bryobacteraceae bacterium
CGCAAATCCCAACATGGCCGAGCGCCCGCCCGAAGTTCTCCTCATTGAAGACAACGCCGGGGACGCGCTTCTGGTGGGACAAGCCATTGGAGAATGTTCAGCTCCGGTCCATCTGCACGTCGCCCGCGATGGCGAGCAGGCGCTTCAGATTCTTGGGGAACCCGATTACAAACCAGACCTTATCATCCTCGACTTAAATATTCCAAAACTCTCCGGCTACGCCGTGCTGGCATCGTACCCTGCCCGAAAGACGACTCCCGTCGTAGTTTTCAGTGCCTCTCAGAACGAATCGGACGTCAATCGTGCGTACTCGCTGGGCGCGCGCGAATTCGTTCACAAACCAATGGACCTGGATGACTACAAGTCTGTCGTGGCCGGAATGGTTCAAAAATGGACCGGCACTAACAACACCGAAACATTGTCGTTCTAGGCCGGTACGTCTTCGTAGTTTAGAAAACGAAGTGAGCGGACACCTGAACGACTCGGGAGTTGCTGGTATAGAACTGATCGAATCGCCCGAATAAAGGATCGTTGGGAACCAGATCGTTGCGCGCGTTGATGAAACTGTTAGTTCGAACATCATTGGTATAGCCACCAGTGAACTGCGGGTGATTCAAGATGTTGTAAAACTGCGCGCCAATGTCGAACGAGTAGCGCTCGCGGAAAGTGAACCTCTTCTTCACAGCGATGTCGATATTATCGATCGGGTGCAGCGGGAAGGTGTTCCGTCCGCCGTTGGCCAGCGCGCCCGAACCGGCCACGACGTAACGGGCGTTCGAATTGTTCGCCACGTAAGCAACAATTGTCCCGCTGGATGTCGCCACCTGGCCCTGCGCGTTGTATCCAGTTACGCCAGTGCCCACATTTGCCGCTCCGGCCGGATTGATGATAGCCCGGTCGCCCGCGCTGTCGCCGTTCAGGTTGGAATCGAGATTGCTCTGCACGGTAGCGTACTCGGGCGATTCATAAGTGTAGGTGCCTGAAAGGATCCAGTTCCCAATGACGTTTTTCATCAGCCAGTTGCTTTGTTGAAATGGCTTAAAATCGTAAATCGGCGTGAGGGTGAAGCGCTGACGCCGGTCCAGCGCGGAGCTCGCCCAGTCGGCTTTGAGATTCTGGAAGTCCTGAGCGCGCCGCGGCGTCAGGTACGTTGAGAAATTCGTCGCCGTGGCGTCGTCTTCCAGATGGCTCCAGGTATAGGCGGCAATGTAGGACAGTCCGTTGGAAAAGCGCCGGTTGAGCTGCAGAGCGAGCCCATGATAGCTGGAGGTTGCCTGCGGAGCATAACCCACAATGTTCGCTTGCGAACCATATATGGCGAGATCATTGGTATGTTCAGCCGCGGTTCCGCCCGGTACGATATACGACTTCACTTGAGCCAAAGTCTTAGTCAGCGAAGCGAAGGTGGCCGCACTCGGCAGCGAGAAGAAGGTCGGGATGTAATTGTTAGGATTCACCAGCGGAAAGATGTTTAATCGCGATTGATTCCACAGGTGTATGCCTCTGGTGCCGACATACCGGGCTTCAAAAGTGTAATTATTCTTAAACACATGCTGTACGCCGAGGGTCCAGTCGAGGCCGTAGGGTCGCTTGCCGCCAAAAGTATACGACGCAACGGGCCCCAGGGCGGCGGCTTGCGTGGTCGGCAGCGGCACGGCTGTTCCCGGCAGGCCTCCGCTGGCAAGGAAACCGGTAGGGGCGCACTTAACGCCGGGACAGTCGTTGGTCTGTTGGAAATAGGGCGGCGCCGAATTCGCCGTTAAATTCGAATACACCAAGTCATAAGCCTGACTGAAGCCCCCTCGGATTGACCATGCGCCTTGCTTTCCCGGCGAATAGGCAAACCCCACTCTCGGGGCAAAATTCGTGGGATCGTAGTGAGGCTCGGCGAACGTGATGCCCCCGGGGACGCTGGCCGGCGCGCTGGCGGCCTGATAACGGGATGCCACCGGGACCGTGACGTACTCGTAGCGCAAACCTAGATTAATGGTCAGATTTGGCCGAATGCGAAAATCGTCGTTTACGTACCCAGCCCACTGCAGGAAGCCAACTGGATAACTGGTTGCGCCCGCGCTGCGCTCACCCAGCACGTCCGGCGCCTGGTCCGTCAGGTACAACTCAAGCGAGGAATATTCGTAGTTGCCCGTGACTCGCTGGATGAAATAGTTCGCCGCAATCATATCGATGAAATCACCGCCAAACTTGAGGGTGTGTTTGCCCCACACCTTGGTCACGTTATTGGTCACCTGAAAGAGGTCTTGGGTAGAACCCGAGGGGCCAACGGGTCCCCATGTAATGCTGTTCAGGTCATCAATGGTGATCACCGGGTACGCATCCAGACCAGGGAACGTCAACGAAGTACCTGGAAGTACGTTCACATTGCGGCTGAAGGAGACACGAAACTCGTTTTGCAGCGTCGGCGTAAAGGTGTGAAACTCCGACAGATTGTATGCGTAATTATTGAACGGTTGGGACGCGTTGAACGCCGGTACTTCCGCCGACACGATCGACGTCTGCTTGTTGTAGATCCAACGCCCGCGCAGTTGATCCTTCGTGCTGATGTTGTAATCGAGTGACACCAGCGCATTATAGTTGTTGGTGAAGACGGGATTATTGAATGCGATCGAGCCAACAGGAATCGCTTGGCCGAGGACGCTGATTGTACCCTGATCGTTGGTGGCGGCTGCGGGAATGTACTTTTGGAACTGAGAGAGATTCGTCGAATTGATTCCCTTGAGGGCGCCCAACTGCGAGTAGCCTGCCGCCGTGGGGGCAAGGAGCGGCGATCCAGGTACCGCCGACTGCCCGATCGGGTTGTAGTCGAAGTCGCCGAAATAGAACAGCTTATTCTTGATAATCGGTCCGCCGATGGTGGCGCCTAGGCGATTGTTATCGTAGCGTGGATTTGAGGTCAGCCCTTGACCGTTCGCGAAGAGCGCGTCCACTGCATTCAGATTGCGGTTCTGCATGTACTCATAAATGGACCCGTGAATCTGATTGGTGCCGCTCTTCACGATGGCGTTGAAGATACCGCCTGACCCACCCCCAAACTCCGGCGCGAACTGGTTCTGCAGCAACGTAAATTCGGCGATGGCTTCGTTCGAGACCGTCATCAGCGGCGCGGGATCGTAATAGTTATTGTTGCTGACGCCGTCCAGGAAGAATGAATTGTTGTCAGGCCGCTGACCGGCGACAGCGGGGCCAAAACCCTGGCCAACTCCACCCGACGTGGATACGCCGGCGCCTACCAACGCCAGGTTATAGATGCCTGAACCCGAAACGTTGGAGGTTTGAGGAAGTTCCAGCACCTGCGCCGTAGTGTATGTGGTCTGCAGTTGCGCGGTTGTGGTATCGATGGAGACGGCGCTGGCGCTT
Source organism: Bryobacteraceae bacterium (assembly GCA_035484655.1). GTDB lineage: Bacteria > Acidobacteriota > Terriglobia > Bryobacterales > Bryobacteraceae > Palsa-89. The sequence continues at coordinate 3,376 of DATHOT010000362.1, forward strand.
ACCTCCACGGAAGTGCCCACCGTACCAACTGCCATCGTTATGTTCGCGGTTACGACGGTATTGAGCGTCAAATCCACGTTTTTCAACTGGTCAGTTGTAAACCCCGCAGCAGTTGTGGTCAGAGTGTAGCGGCCGACCGGCAGGTTTGTGAACCGATAAACACCGGTCGAGTTGCTTTTCGTCGTGGTCTTTACACCCGTGGCGTCATTCACTGCCGCGATCGTCGCGTTCGGAATCCCGGCGCCGCTGGCGTCCAAAACCGTGCCGGTCAAGTCGCCGCTGATCGCTTGCGCGCGCGCGATTCCCGAATAATGGGTTAGACACAGGGCGGCCAAAATCAGCCACTTGCTTGGACAGAAATTCGCTTTCATAGACTCCCCCTTTAGCTGCAGAAACTCGTAACCTACATAACATTCGGGACCGCGCCCCTCCGCTACCCAGCGTGGGTAAATCTTGCGAACTAGACGAGACAAGCGAAGCTTACAGGTTAGGATCTTAACAAAAACGTTAACGTCGCGCAATTGTTTTGTCAATTTCACGCCCGCTCGTTCATTGATCTGTAAGTGAATTAACTGGTAGGCGCGGCCGGGCTCGAAACATCGCCCGCCCCTATTCCGCACAACGCACAAAACGGACTGTCGCTTGGATCGGGCGACGCGTCGCTTGTTACAGTTTGCGCGCTGCTTGTGGGCATGATCCAGATGACCGCCATGTTCGTCCGGGTTCTCCGTCGTGCATCCGAGCTGACGGCGCGTATCAGTCTGTGACGGTAGTCGGGCTGGACGATACCAGCTTGTTCGGCCGGCCGCAGCTCATCCCCGGAAAGACCGTGGACCCCAAGAGCCGGCCGACGTATACACATCAAGCAACAGGTACCCGCGCTTGGGTATCTGGCAGTCACGAAAGACGAGTTCGTCGACTGTATCAATCAGTTTTACATGCACTGGCAGCGACATTCCTGTAATTTTCATTCCTGTAATCTTCCTGTGATTTTCGTTGACACGTTAGTGTGAATCGGGATATACTTTTTCAACCTTTGATCGTTGCCTGTTGATTCGAACGCCTTACTCTAAGTGCCGAGGGGGGACGGGCAGTGTTAGCAACAACATCGTTGTTGTTCTGGGCTTCGGAGCCCGCACTTTGTTCGAGGTACGCGCCCAAGCCGCCGCTCTTCCCGAAATTCTTTTTACAGCATTCAATTTTTCGATGTGACCGACGTCACGCCGTAACTAGAGTAGTCTGAGTTTTCTAAACCGTTGTTTTGGAGAGGGGTGTTTCCAAAAATGTTGTCCACTGCCATTGCTCAGAAGTTAGCTCGTTTCTCGGCCCAATTGTGCGCGTACGCCATTCTCGCGGCGATTGTGCAACTTTTCACCGTGATCAGTCCGGCTCAGTCCACTTTCGGCGAATTTGTAGGTACGGTCAAAGACCCGTCTGGCGCCGTGGTCGCCGGCTGTACTGTAACCGTCAAGAATCTTGGCACCGGTGCTACGCGAACCGCGACCACGGATTCGAACGGCGATTATACCGTGGTCAATCTCGAGCCCGGAAACTACGAAATGACCATGGAGACTACCGGCTTCCAGAAAGTCACACACCCCAATCTCCAACTTCTGTCGAGACAAACGGTTCGTGTCGACGGAGCGATGACGCTTTCGTCGCAGGCTCAAACGGTCGAAGTAAATGTGCAAGCCGAAGCTCCCATCAACACTGAGGTCTCCAATATCGCCGAGACCAAATTGGGGCGCGAGTTGATTGATCTTCCCGTGGCGCTGGGGTCGCGCGCGACGGGTTCGACCAGCGCATTCGCTACCCTTACCACGCAACCCGGCGTCGAAACCGATAACAGCGGCAATATCTCGGTCGCCGGAGCGAACATCGACATGCTATCGATGAGCATCGACGGTATCAGCACCATGAGCCCGAGGAACAGCGCGCCGCTGACAGAGCTCTTTCCATCATTCGATGGCATCGAGGAGATCCGTGTGAGCGAGGTCAATAACACTGCCGAATATGGTGGCATCAGCGACGTCACCACGATTTCGAAGGGCGGCAGCAACCAGTATCATGGCAGTCTCTTTGAGAATCACCAGAACGCCGCCTTTGCTGCTCGCAATACGTTCAGCGCCACGGTGCCCAAGCTGATCATGAACGATTTCGGAGGCTCCGTCGGTGGCCCGATCTCAATTCCCAAGCTGTATAGCGGCAAGGACAAAACGTTCTTCTTCCTAGATTGGGAGAGCCTGCGCCTGCCATTCCAACAGGTTTTGGTCGAGAGCGTTCCGTCGGTGGCGCTTCGGAGCGGCGATCTTTCAGTCTATCCCGCCGGAACTGTTAGAGACCTCAATGGAACGCCCTACGCGGGTAACCAGATTCCCATGAGCGCGATGAGTCCCGTGTCTCTGGCCATACAGAGGGAGTTGTTCCCGCTTCCAAATACCGGCGCCGCCAACTCGGTTGTCAACAACTATGTGAGCAATTTTCCGACTCCGATCAAAAGTGATCAGGGTGACACCCGCGTCGATCAAAACATAACCTCGAAACAGCAGGTCTTTGCCCGGTTTACCTATAAGGTGCGGCAGAATGAACTTTTGCCGAGCGGCACCACCAGTCCCACGAGCCTCAACGGATCCGCTCTGGGCGGTGCCGTCCAGCTCCCCCAGCATTACTGGAGTTTGACCGGTGCATATAACTACGTCATCGGACCGCATATCGTGAACGAGTTTCGAACGGGCTGGACCGGTTTCCACCAGATATTAGGCTTTGGAATCAATGGTGAGCAAAGCGCACAAGACACGGGCATTGCCCCGTATATCACGCAGTCGCCTGATTTCCTGAAAGCCGTTGACGCCACTCCTAACGTTCGGATCACTGGTTTCCAGCGAACCGGCGGCGTTGGGTCTGCTATCCAGCAGACTCAGACCTATCAGTTCCTGGACAACGTAACGATGACGGAGGGCAAGCACACCTACAAATTCGGCGGGGACTATCGTTACCTGACTGCCCTGTACACCTCAGTGTTCGATACGCTGTGGCTGGGCCGCTACAATTTCACCAGTTCCGTCATCGGCTCCACAATCGGCAATCCATATGCAGCGTTTCTGCTGGGCGTTCCGAGCAGCGACACCATCGCCACCGTCACGAGTCCCAACACCGATGCTTACGGCAGCGCCTACGCTTTCTATGCCCAGGACGATTGGAAGGTCACGCCGCGTCTCACCATCAATTACGGCATTCGATGGGAATACCACCCCATGTTTCAGGATCACAACGGAAACGTGGGGGCGTTTCTGCCCGGATACTATGCGGGGACGGATGGCTCCATCGTACACGGGGCCGTTGCGGTTCCCAACCAGAGTCTCAGCTTGGTCAATCCCGGTTTCTCCGGGTCGATCCTCCCCACTCCCATTCTGACCGCGAGCCAGGCTGGCATTCCGAACAGCCTCCGGTACTCGCAGAAGACCGACTTTGCTCCGCGCATCGGCTTTGCCTGGCGCGTCACTGCTGACGGTAAGACCGTGATCCGTGGAGGCTATGGAAAATTCATCGACTCACCGCTCGGCTACCTGATCCTATCGTCATGGGCAGTGGAGGCCAGCGACGTGGCAGGGTTCACAAACTCGATCAGTGGCGGCAAAGCGAAGTACACGTTCCCTTATCCGTTCCCGTCGAATCTGGCCCAGCCGGGCACTCAGGATTTCGATCTTTCCTACGCGCTCCACTATAAAGACCCGTATGTCCAACAGTGGAACTTCACTATCGAGCGTGACCTCGGTTTTCAGACCGGCCTACGCGTGTCCTATGATGGCAGCCATGGTACCGACCTGTCCGTGACCACGAATCCCGATCAAGTGCCGGCCAATACCATTGGATTTGCAAAAGCTAGCGCGAGTGCGCCCTATCCTCTTTGGGACGCGCTCGTCAACGTGGAGAATAGCGCATGGAGCAACTATGAGTCGTTCACAGTCTCCATCAACAAGCGCATGTCCAAAGGTCTCCAATTCCAATTCAGCTATAACCACGCCAAGAATCTTTCTAACGCAGGTGGCTTTGCTCCGGGCACTCCGGGCAATGGCATCACAGGATACGTCGGAGAAGGCGGAGGCCAAACCAGCGATTTTTACCATCCCGGTCTCGATTACGGCTATGTCCCATTTACGCGAAACCATCGCGTTATTGCGAATTTCCTGTATGAAACCTCCAGCCACAGCAGCAATAAGCTGGTGAATCAAGTTGTCGGTGGATGGGAAGTGGCGGGCCGGATGCTATTCCAGACAGGGCCGCGTTTGAGCGTGGTGGCGCCAGGGACCGATCCTTCTGGGACGAATTTCGACAACTCGTTCGACACTACCGGCGATCCGCGCGCCGACATCATCAAAGGTGTTCCAATCTACCCGACGAACAGAAACATCAACAACTGGGTGAACCCGGCCGCCTTTGCGCTGCCTCCGGATAACATCGGGCGCTTCGGCGACTCGCCGGTCGGTGCGATAACCGCTCCTGGGACACAGGAGGTCTCGCTCTCCATCTATCGCAGCTTCAAGTTTAGGGAGCGATATGCTCTACGCATAGGAGCCTCGGCGGCCAATCTCTTCAATCATCCGAACTATGGCCTGCCTAATCTGAGTCTTGGCACTCCGGGTTTTGGAACCATCAACAGCTTGCAGACCGCCGAAGACACTGGCCCCCGCGCGATCCAGCTCGGTGGGCGCATTACTTTCTAAGACGATTTGTATAAAGTAGCGCGTTGTTGTAAAACAGTGTAATAGCCAAGGAGCGAGTGTGATGATCAAGGTAGGGCTCTGCGGCGCCATCGCAGCATTGTTCGCGATGCTGTCGGCGCAGGCGCAACAAAACGCGAATCAGGCGGCGGCAAGACCTCCAGCGGCCGAGGAGAAGCCCGAAGAGGGCATCCCTGTCACCGATCCGCTCGTGATCGCAAAGTGCGGTACTTGCCACACCAAAGATGACAAGGGGAATCTTTCTCGCATCTCCTGGGAGCGCAGTACACCCGAAGGTTGGGAAGAAGCTATCAAGCGGATGGTGCGCCTCAATGGTTTGACGATTTCGCCGGCCGAGGCCCGGTCGGTAGTGAAATACCTCGCTACCTATCATGGCCTCGCGCCCGAAGAGGCCAAGTCGGTGATGTACATGCCGGAGCACCGGATTCAAGACGAACCGGTCCCGAGTCCGGCCGTCCAGACCACCTGCATGGGATGCCATCCCATCGGCCGCGGCCTTTCCTGGCGCCGGTCGAAAGAAGACTGGAAGCTGCTCACCAACATGCACGTCTTCTTGTATGCGCAAGCCGACGTCGCTTTCCGGCGTGGATTTTTCGGAGGAGGCGGCAACGCTGCTTTAATCGCGGCGGCTCCCGAGGACGCTCCGCCGCTGGTGGATCAGAGCATCGACTATCTCGCGAAGACCGCTCCACTGCACAGTCCCGAATGGTCTTCCTGGCAAGCCCGAATGCGTGCGCCCAAGCTGGCCGGCCGGTGGCTGGTTACCGCCGATATCCCGGGCCGGGGCAAATTTTATGGCGAGATGGTTATGGAACCCGGCTCGGCCAATGATGAGTTCCAGACCCGCGTCAAGCTTCAGTCGGTGAAGGATGGCTCGACGCTTTCGCGTTCCGGTCAGGGTTTGGTTTACGCCGGATATTCCTGGCGCGGGCGATCGAAAGGGTCGACTGCCGCCGGATCTCAACCCGACGATGTCAACAAGGAAATGCGCGAGGCCATGTGGATCTCACCCGACCAACTTTGGGCGCAGGGCCGCTGGTTCTTTGGTGAGTATCAGGAGTTCGGCGCCGACGTGAAAATGGTCCGGGCTTCGGGAGAGCCAACTTTGATCGGCGTGGATCGGACCATGTTCAAGCTGGGTTCGCAGGCTAATCGTATACGCTTGATCGGGGACAATCTACCCGCCCAAGTTGCGGCGGCCGATCTGGATCTGGGCTCCGGAGTCACCGTGAAACGCATCGTCTCTCATAATCCCGGTGAAGTCATCGCCGAGGTCGATGTGGCGGCCAATGCCGTGCCGGGAAAGCGAGATGTGGCCTTCCGGCGCTCCGTGCTCGAAAGCGCCATAGCGGTCTACGATCGCGTCGACTATATTAAGGTGCTGCCCGAAACTGCGCTGGCGCGCCTGGGTAGCGATGTTCATCCCAAAGGTTACCAGCAGTTTGACGCGGTCGCTTACCAGCGTGGCGCCGACGACAAGCTGCATACCGCCGACGACGTCGAGCTCGGCCCCGTTGATGTAACCTGGTCGGTTGAAGAGTATCTGTCCGTTTATGGCGACGACGATAAAGACTTCGTCGGAACCCTTAGCCCGACCGGTCTGTTCACGCCTGCGCTCGATGGACCGAACCCGAAGCGCAAGTTCAGCCGCAACAATTATGGTGATGTATGGGTGGTTGCCACCGCCAAGAACGAAAAAGATAAGGAAGGCAAGCCGCTGTCCGGCCGCTCTTATTTAGTGGTCACAGTTCCGATGTATATTCACTGGGATCAGCCGGAGGTTACTAAGTGATCGCGACTGACACGCGCGTTTATCGCCTCGGTGAATTTCATACGTTTTCGGCAAGAAATCGCCGTTTTCTCTATCTGGTTCCGGCCGGTGCGATTTTCGAATTGGACGGCGCGGCCGAACTAATAATCGATCGGCTGACGGAAGGTGAAGCTTCCGAAGAGCAGTTGGTCGTCCATCTTGCCGGCCGGGGGATCCCGGTTGCTGACGCGCAAGAACTGATGGCGGAGCTGCGCCAAACCCGCATTATCGTGTCCGGAGATTTTACGCCCGAGCCGCTGCAGGAAGCGCCCGCCGACTTTCCTTTGCAGACTCTGGTCCTGAATCTGACCAATCAATGCAACCTGTCCTGCCAATACTGCTACGAATTCGGCGACGACAAAGTCGCGACGCCTGAGGGCAAGCCGAAATTCATGGATTACGAAACGGCCCAGGCGTCGGTGGATTTTCTGCTGGAGCAATCGGCCGGTCGCCGCACCGTGCACATTACCTTTTTCGGCGGTGAGACGCTGATGAATTTTCCGCTGTTGAAGAAGGTCGTCACCTATGCTCACGAGCGCGCCGCCGGGCAAGGCCGCTCCATCGATTTCAGCCTGACCACTAATGCCACGCTGCTGACACCTGCCATTATAGAATTCCTGTCCGAGAATCGGATCGGGGTTACGGTCAGCATGGACGGCCCGCCCGAGCTGCACGATAAGCTCCGGGTCTTCGCAAACGGACGCGGCAGTTACGACATCATCGCCCCCCGCGTTCGCGCATTAATTGAAAATCATCGCACGCGGCCGATTACCGCCCGCGTCACGCTCACCAAAGGCGTCACCGACGTCGTCAAGATCTTTCGGCACTTGAAGAACGACCTCGGTTTCCACGAGGTAGGATTCGCGCCGGTCACCACTTCTCCCGATCGGCTATATGCCATCAACGAGCGAGGCATGGACGATGTGCTCGCTCAGTTTCATGTGCTGGCCGACGAGTATCTCGAATATGCCCTGCGAGGGGAAATGCATGGCTTCTCGAACGTGAGCGACACTCTTTCCGAGCTGTGCCAGGGCGTCAATAAATCGCATCCCTGCGGCGCCGCGCTTGGCTTGGTCGGAGTCGGACCGTCGGGCGACATCGCGCCCTGCCATCGCTTTGTCGATTCCGACACCCACGCGCTCGGTCACATCTCCACTGGCATCGATCGCGAAAAGCAGAAGGACTTCCTGCAGCGCGGCCACATCAATTCAAAATACGATTGCCATACCTGCTGGGCGCGACCGTTGTGCGCCGGCGGATGTCATCATGAGGCTTATGTCCGGTATGGCGACACCGGCCACCCGAACCTGCATTACTGCGATTGGATCCGCGACTGGACCGACACCTGTTTGCAAATTTATGGCGCGATTAGCGCCCACAATCCTGAATTTTTTAGAGTTTTTGCCGAAAGGAAGGCAATCTCATGAAGCACCTTCGACCTCTTAATCAGAAAGCCAGCCGGATTGCCGGCCAGATCGAGCTGCCGAAAGACGACGTGGTCGCGTTGCAGAATCCCGCGCCGCAACCGCCCAAGCCGCATATCCCGATGGGCTGCTCGCTATCGTTCTCGCCCGGCTGGGAAGTGGATTCTGCCGGCGGCACTGCGGGACTTTGCCAGCCCGTCGAGCGCGACATCTACGATTGCTACGTCACCTGCTTCTGGCCCGCCCAGGTGCCAGATCACCTCAACAACTATCCGGATTGGGCCAGCAAGTGCGCAGCCGCCACGAAGGATTGGCGCAATCTCGATTTGGTTTTTCCATAGCCTCTTATGAAGACACTGCTTTCCATACTCGCGCTGTCTTGCGCCGCCGCTCAGGGCGCCACGATATTCATGGGCGCGTATCCCGACTCCGTAATCGTGTTCGATGAAGGCAAGGGACAGATCGTCGAAAAGATTCCGCTGGTCACCGGCCTGCCCACCAGCATGCGGCTGTCGATGGATCGCAAGACCATTTACGTCACCACCAACGATCACAGCGGATTAGAAGTGATCGACGTCGCCACGCGCAAAGTGACCAATCATTTTGTGCTCAACACTCCCACCAAGCGCTACCGTTTCAACGGCGGCGTCCCCGACCCTCAGGGCAAGCTCTTCTACACCGTCACCACGGAGATGAACAAGCTGAACGATCGATACGAGATCGGCAAGCTCAAGTACACCGTGATCGACCTGGCGCAACAAAAGGTAGTGAAGACCACGGACATCGCTAAGGAAGATGAAAATGCCAATGCCGGCTATTATGGGCGGGCCGCGTTTGAAATTTCGCCGGATGGAAAATACCTATACCAATTCCGCGACAAGGTCGTGATCCTCAATGCCGACGACTTTAAAGTAGTGGACCGCCTCGACTTGGCCAAGCCGGATTTTGCAGACATGGAAAATGTCGGTTTTGGCGGCTTGCTCGATTCCATCGGCGAGCCGGGCAAGCACATTTCGCTCTTCAACGCCGCCGACCCGGTGGTGCATAACCGCATGTTCGGCATCGCCCGGTTCGATTTGAGCACCCGGCAGGTTGACTTTACTCCCATCGGTCCTTCCCCGGCGGGCATGGCCGGACTGCAAGTCGCGCCGGACAAGAAGAATGCCTACACAGTCATCACAACCGGGAACCTCGGGACTAAGCGTTGTGAGTTTTGGGCCTTCGATCTGGGAAAGAATAGCGTCACTCAGACCATGGAAGTGCCTTGCAGGTCGCGCTTCAGCTTCGGCATGGCCGGCGACGGCAAGAAGCTGTACATTTATGGCGCTGGATTCGAGATCGAAGTTTACGATGCCGCGACGCTGAAATACGAACGCACCTGGGACTTGAATAACGACGTGACCGGCGCTGGAATGATTGTTCTCCCGGCGGGCCCTTAAAAACCGGCTTACTGGCTATAAAAGATATTACGACGGGAACGTCCAATCTGGCCGCGACACCCGTCCCACATCGTCACCAACCGGCAAAAAAGACGCGACGACTCGCCACTTAAATTGTCTGCTCCGCATGTTTTTCACGGAACTCTTCGAGCGCCGTTTTGGTGTGGCGAAGGATCTTGCCCAATCGGAAATCCGCTGCGCCGATTCCGTAGCGGCGAGCACACGAGCCCCTTTATTTTCTGGTAGGCGCGGCTGGACTCGAACCAGCGACCCTCAGCTTAGAAGGCTGAAATTGGGCGACCCTCATGCACCTACGAGCCTTCAATAACTTCAGCGGGAAATCTATATACCCGAATCGTCCGAAGCTTGTGGTCATGGCGGCGCTAACAAACGCCTTCCCGCCCTGCAAGCGGACTGAGCGAGACGCCGTGGCGCATGTGCGACTCCGCTACAATGGCTCGTATGAATGACGAAGAAAAAACACGTCTGGAGAACGGGCTGAAAGTCATTCGGGACGGATGGGAGCAGTTCGGGATTACTAAGGATGAAGCCATACAAATCGTAGTGGATGCGATTGCTGGTCGTAATTTGATTAGTGTACCAACCACATCAACGCCCGCTCAGGAACCAATTCCCTTCAAGGAACCTGATAATCGCCCCAGAAAGATCCTATTAGAAGATGAACGCGAAAGCGATACACCACACGCCAGCGCCCTCTTCAGATGAGATTCCTGAAGGTCCCAGGAAGATCATCCTCTAGTGGAGTCTGAATAACGCAGGTGCGTCAATGCGGGTTGCGCCTGCCTATCTTCGTCCCCTACCGCCCCTTCCACCCATCTGTCGGGTCGTCTTCTTCCGTCCTGGTTTGTATTTCTCCTTCGGTTTTTCCTTCGGCTTTTTCGTCATGCACTTACTATAAATCGGAGTAGGATCTTCAAAGTCTCGCTGGTAGGGACGATCGGCGTGACGTGCATGCGGAGGTGAAAACCTAGTATGCAGTCGCGGCTACATTGACAGGACGGTGGGGAGGAACGAATTCGAGAGGAATCCTTCGCGGCCGGCGTCCCTCGATTTGTGAGAGCTTGGCTTCGAGCGCTGTAAAATCGTCCTTTAAAAGATCCAGTTGGGCTTTCAATCGAAGCATATTGTTGGTGACTTCTCTATTTGCATTGATTTCTCTGTTGGTCATCTTCGCTTTTGCAGCAAACATATCGCGGCGTTCCATGCTTTTTCCATACTCTACGCTAATGTCAATGATCTTGCTGTAGAGATCGTTTTCCTGCTTCCGTAGGTCGGTTGTCTTCGTGACCTTATCGAGTTCATGCGGTTGCCACTGCCAAAACGCACCCGGTCCAACAATCGTTCCGATTACGAACGCGATCACAACGCCGACGATGGGAAGGTTCTTTTTTAGCCGTTCAATCATCTCGTGCCACCGGTTCACAACTCAATTATACCGTCACCCCTGCTAACCAGAAACACAAAAGGTCAGCCACCATCGCGGGCAACTGACCTCGTATGTAGGCGCTCAGAAGTTTTGAATCTCGGCGGCTGACTGCCGAACCAACGCCGTCATCACCACGGCGTACAGCATCGCCAGCGCCGTGAACACCGCCGGCACCACGACCGTCCTCCGCCCCCGCTGTGCTCGAAACGCTGACAGACCCGCATCTCGGAGTTCGTGATTCGCCCCCCGACCGTGGCCTTGTTGTCCATTGCTCCTTCGAAGGACCGCAACGCTTGACGATACCAGCCGATGGTGCGTTCGGTGACGGATTTGAGGTACTTCCGCTCCTGAATGAACCGCTCCGTGAGATCTGGCTTTGCTGGTGCCTGCGATTCTCCGATAGCCGATCCCGAAGCCAAAGCCACAGTCGAATTAACTGTATTGTTCATGTTTCCTTCAAGACAGGGGGTCTTTTGGAGGTTGCTGGACGATGCCGGATGACGCGCGACGAGAACCAACTTATGTATCTACAGATATATAGAGGAGTTCTGGTAGGCGCGGCTGGACTCGAACCAGCGACCCTCAGCTTAGAAGGCTGATGCTCTATCCACCTGAGCTACGCGCCCATGGAAAAACGAATCTACAAGTTGAGTTTACGATGCCGCGATCGATTTTGCATCGGCTAGCTCTACCGCCTGGAACAATCCCTCTGCCATCCAGTCGCGGAACCATTCGAACAATTGCGATTGCTTCACAGCCGGACGCCACTTTCGCGTCAGGACGGCCATGATGGCATCGCCCATCGTTCTTCCGGACGCCAGCGCCGAAAGCAGCTCATAGGAGGGTTCGGCGAGATCCATGCGATGGACCTGATAGTGGCAGCGATATGCTACCACCCAGGTCTTCTTGCGAGCGAGTCGGGGAAACAGATTCTCTTCGTCCACTGCGCCGACGTACCTGCTCACCGGGTGGTCGAATGCGAGCAACCGGAACGCCTCGATGGGCTTCAGCCGCGCCGTCTCCCAGGCCCCGCTGGGCACTGCATGCACCGCGTCTGGCGTCAAAGGCGGGGTTTCGTTCGCATCAAACACCATAGTAAGCGCATACTCCAGCCGCGCCAGATCCACGCAGAAATCTTTCCTCGGCAGATCGCTGAGCGTTGCTACAAACTCAGGAAGATGATCGCCCAGCCGGTTCAGCGTATAGCTGCGCGACGGATAAACCTCCACGTACCGTGTTACCAGACGCTTAAACTCTTCGGCCCCCAGGAAATGTTTCAACGCCGGATAGTCGATCGCCAGCGCCTCCTCCATGCGCGGCAGATACATGTCGCGGTAAATATCCAGGCGATCGAGCGCGGAGAGCGTCTTGGAAGGAAGCACCCAGCCGCCGGCTAAGTCGGCTTCTTTTGACGTGCCCGGTCCCACGATATAGCCCTGCATCCAGCGCTGAAGCTTTTCCAGGCCCGGATCAGTCGCCATAGGCTACCACCTCGCGTTGTTCGGGCTTTCCCGCTCCCGAATCCTCCTGCTCCCGGAACCGGCGCGCCTTCAGCGCTTCGCCATGAACAATGTCGAACTCCGGAATGTTAGCATCCCACTCCAGCAGCGTCGCCACGCCCCCGAGCCGCCGATGCGCATAGCGATAAAGCTTCCAGACCGTCTCGATGACGTAATCGCTGTGCGTGTCCAGGATGTGAGTGCCCTTGTTGGTATGACCGGCCAGGTGCATCTGCACCACGCGATCGCTCGGAATCCGATCGATGTACGCCTCGGGGTCGAAGCCATGGTTGAACGAGCTAACGTAGACGTTGTTGACATCCAGAAGGATGCCGCAATTGGCTTGCTCCGCAATGGCCGCCAAAAACTCGCTTTCCGGCCACGTTGACGCCGCGAACTCCAGATAACTGGAGGCGTTCTCGAGCGCGATCGGCCTCTCAAGAAAATCCTGAATGATCTTTACCCGCTCTATGGTGTGCCGCAGCGCCTGGTCCGTGTACGGCATCGGCAACAGGTCGTGCGTGTTCAGCCCGGTGACACCAGTCCAACAAAGGTGGTCGGAGATCCAACGGGCTTTGATCCGCTTTGCCAGCGCTTTTAGCTTTCGTAGGTAATCGAAATTAACAGCGTCGGTGCTGCCGACCGAGAGCGAGACTCCATGCAAAACTACCGGGTAACGTTCCGCCACCTGATCCAAAACATGCAATGGCCGGCCGCCGGTGTCCAGGTAGTTTTCCGACAGTACCTCAAACCAATCGACGGCTGGATTGTTCTTCAGGATGTAGTCAAAATGCACCGAGCGCAACCCGATGCCAAAACCAAGATCCGGATATCCCCACCGATTTGCCATAAAACTGACTCTGTACACTAAGAATACCAATTACCGAATATGTCATCCTGAAAGTACGTAGCGGATGGGTACACCGAAAGCGGATTTGGCGCGTCCAAGGAGCATGGTTCGGCCGAGCATGGTTCGGCGGCGGCTGGTAGCAGTCTGCGGACTATCCGCGATAGTTCTATTTTGCGTCGCGCTCTCCTTCGGCCAGAAGTTTCGCGAGTATCCTGGCTGGGAGTATGAGAATTTTCCGCTCCCTTCCGACTATCAGGTCCCCGGAGAATGGACCTTTGCGCGGTTGATGTACCCTTCGGTCCGTTTCAGCGACCGCCCCTACACTCCTTATTGGAAACAGGGCGGCACGAATTGGACCATCGATTATCCGCGCTCCGACCGGCATCTGTCGGAGGCCGTGCGCCGGCTGACCAGAATCCAGACGCGTTCCGTCGAGCAGCCCATAGACCTGGATGAAGGCGACGACGTGTACAACTGGCCCTGGTTGTACGGCGTAGAAGTCGGTCATTGGGACCTCACCGACCAGCAAGCGGCCAAGATGCGCGATTTCCTCTTGCGCGGAGGGTTCTTCATGTGCGACGACTTTCACGGTACCCACGAATGGAACGTTTTCATCGCCGGCATGAATCGCGTCTTTCCGAATCGTCCCATCGTCGATATCGACAACAGCGATCCGATATTCCACACCATCTTCGACCTCGATGACCGTTATCAGGTTCCCGGCGAGCAGTACCTCTACCCCCCACACCATATGTGGGAGCACGACGGCTACGAAGCGCGCTGGCGCGGAATCTACGACGACAAAGGGCGGCTGATGGTGGCGATCTGCCACAACATGGATCTAGGTGATTCGTGGGAGCACGCCGACAACCCGAAGTACCCGGAGCGATTCTCCGCCCTGGGCATCCGCATTGGCGTCAACTACATCACTTACGCGATGACCCACTAAGTGGGGCAGGTCCCCGTCCTGCCAATTTCAACTCTTCATCCGGTCAGTGCCCATGCCGTGGTCCAAGCCGGATGATCTCGTCGCTACTTACTTCACCACGGTCAGGCTATTTTGCCACGCGGTGTCTTCACCGCAAATCGTGGTAACGAATAACGGCGCCATGAGCGCCTCATTCACCGCGCTGGCTCAGGCGCTGTCGCCGTCGTTCTTTGTATTCAGCGATAACCAGCACGTGGCGGCCGTCCACCTGGATGGGACTCTGTCTGGTAGGCCCGGCGAGTTTGTCCGCGCCCGGCTATACCTTTTCCCCCGCCAATCCGGGTGAAACGGTTGCTGTCTACGCCAATGGCTTTGGCCCTACAGCGATGGACGTGATTACTGGATCAACGACCCAAGGCGGAGTGCTATCTCCGCTGCCGGTGATCGCGATTGGTGGCAAGAACGCTACGGTGCAGTTCGCAGGCCTCGTCTCGCCGGGCCTGTTCCAGTTCAATGTGATAGTGCCGAGCTCGTTGGCGGATGGGGATCAGACGATCACCGCGGCGTACAACGATACGACCACGCGGCAGGGCACGCTGCTGTCGGTGCACCGGTGAACCAGCCCGCTCAGGCAGCGCTTGCGAGAGAGGCCGAGTTCTAACAGCGCCCTCAATATTTGCTGGGTGATTTGCCCCAATGCCCCGAAAAGAAGGTCGGGTTCAATGCAGAACCCGACCCGTTGAAACCGTGTTGGGGCCCGGAGGAGTCGGCCCCAGCGCGGGTGCTACAAACTGTTAGTTAACAGCCACCGTTGACCGGACCTGCGCGCATAGGGCGCGCTTTTTCTCCAGCCACGCATACCATTCATCCAGGTTCGCGCCGGTCGCCGCCGAAACTTCCAGAATTTCAACGCCGGGGTGAACCTTAAGCACGTTTTCCTTTGCTTTTGCGATATCAAACTGAACGAAAGGAAGAAGGTCGATCTTGTTTATAATCACCAGCCCCGCACGCGAAAAGGCGGCCGGATACTTTAAAGGCTTGTCTTCTCCCTCGGTAACGCTGAGAATGACGATCTTAGCATGCTCGCCCAGGTCGTAGCTGGAGGGGCAAACCAGATTGCCCACGTTCTCTATAAACAGGTAATCGAGGCCAGTTAGATCCCAGTCTTCAGCCGCCAGAGCCAGCTCGATCATGCGCGCGTCCAGGTGGCAGGAACCGCCCGTGCATATCTGCCGAACCGGAAACTCATACTTAGCCAGGCGTTTAGCGTCGATATCGGTCTGATGTCGCCGGCGAGTACTGCTACGCCTGTGTCCGGAGGAAACATTGCCAGTGTCCGCTCCAGTAGTAAGGTCTTTCCTGCACCTGGGGAACTTATCAGGTTGGGGCAGTAAACGCCATTTTCACGGATACGCTCGCGCAACGACTTGGCCAGCCGATCATTCTCGCTCAAGACCTTTTGCTGTACTTCGATACGGTTCAAGGCTCCTCCAACTCCACGTATGCCAGTTCCAGCTCAGTGCCGCTGACCGGCTCGGTGGTTACTGCACGGCAGTTTGGACAGTCTATCTGGAAATCCTTCAGAGCAAATACAGTGCCACAAGCCGGGCATCGGTTTTGCCGGGGCCGGAACTCGATATCGATGGAGGGTGGGTTTCCGAACCCAGCACCAGCGCTTCAAAACAAAACCGGAGGGAACCCGGGTACACACCCGACCCCTCGCCGATTCGCAAGCCTACCTTTCAGCAGTTTCAAACCAGGATGACGTTTGGCTTCGTTTTGCGCGGCAATTGATCTCCGGCAATCGCCAATAATTTGTCTTCGTTAGCTACGTAGAGCGGATCGAGCCCAGCATTTCACACGCGCCGCACACTTCTTCGCGAATCAAACAGCCGCAGCCCGCTCATCGGAATCCTGCCGGCCGCAAAGATGTGAGTGATAGGGCGCAAGCCCGGCCTGTATCCAGTCTTAATTCGGAGTATGCTCTGAATATGCGGGTGCTCTTGATCGCAGTCACTGCTCTCGCTATCCGAGCCCAGACGCCGCCAGATCCCACCGATGTGCTGGCCCAGGCCCGCGACAACTTGGTCGAGCGAGCCAAGCGGCTGCCGAATTACACCTGTGTTCAGACTGTTGATCGCAAGTATCTTGTGCGCTCCACACCCACGCCCCCTTACGCATCCTGTCGATCAGATGAGCGCCGCCGCCCGCAAGAAGTCCTACGCGCTCAAAGTGGACGCCACCGACCGGCTGCGTCTGGATGTCAAAGTCTCGGGCGGCGAAGAGATCGGTTCGTGGGCCGGCGCCAATCGCTTCGATCCGCGCAGCATCGTGGATCTGGTGGGCGGTCCTTTTGGCAGCGGTCAGTTCGGGCCGCTCGTTCTGGATGTGTTTGTCAACATCGGCACAACTTTCCAATACGTCGGCCAGGACTCTCAAAACAATTCCTCACCATTCCATTACACATTTCAAGTTCCGGTTGCAGCCAGCCACTTGATGATCCGTGACGCAGGCGGCGGTGGTTGGATTGCAACTTCCTATGACGGAGACTTTTGGATCGATCCTGATTCGTACGATCTCCTGCGCTTCAGTGTTCGAACCAGTGAGTTATCACAAGAAACCGACGCGTGCGAAGCGAAGATGGTCGCAGACTACGCCCGAGTCCACTTTGACAGCGGAGACTTTCTGGTACCTCGGCAAAGTACGCTGCACTTCATTATGCGTGACACGGACGAGACGGAGGTTGCGTCCAGGTACTCGAGTTGCCGGGAATATCGCGGGCAATCGACTCTCAGCTTCGTTGAAACGCCGTCCCACAATGCCGCCGCATCGCAGACTACGCCTGCTCAGAAATCTCTTCCGGCCGGTCTAAAGATCACGCTGGCTTTTGCTTCGGTCATCGACACGGACACGGCCGCTGCCGGCGACGCAATAGCGGCCAAGGTCCTCAAACCCGTGCGAGATAATCGATCCAAAGATACTTTGATCCCGGCGGGTGCGACTGTTCAGGGACGGATCATTGTGATGAAACGTTGGCTGGCGGCGCCGGCGTTCCACATCGCGGTATTGCTCGAGGCTCTGATCGTCGACGGAGTATCATCGCCACTTCACGTCAAACTCGATCGAACGGATGAACTCGGGAACGCGCGAACGGCATCGACAGGGTTGCTCCAGCGAGGAACGACAATCATCCTGCCGCCTATCGGGCAATCCACCAACGCGGGCTCGTTCGTCTTCCGCACCGACAAGAGTCGTTACGTTGTTCCAGCCAATTATGAATCGACCTGGGTGACCATCCCGCCGCCTATAAGGCCGGAGCGCTAACGCGTATCCTTCTTGGTCAGGCGCGCGTCCGTTTCCTTGGCGCGGAATTTGGCGATGCGTTCGATTAACTTCACCGGGATCGGCTTAGAAAGCGGGAAGCGGATCGTGCCCTTACTGACCTCGTATGGCTCAAGGTCGTCCTGGAACGCGGCGATGAGTTGATCAGTGGCCGCATAGACCGAGTAATGCTGTTTCACCGCTGCGAAATAGAGCAGCACGCGACCGTGTAGTTTGTATGCCGGCATGTGGTACGAGATGACTTCCTCGGCTCCGGGTACGGCCTTGCGGATGGTGCTCCGCACGCGCTGGAGCACATGCTGCACCGTTTCGGGCTGCGAGGCGATGTACTCGTCCACCGACTTGAACTTGATCTTAGCCACAGGCTTTACAGCTTAAACCAATACACCGGGGCACGTGCGGACCCCATCCGAAACGCCGTCGCCAGAGAGCATGCGATTCTGGAGCTGACGAAGTGCTACACCATGATCCGGACAACGTCGTTCTCAAGGTCGGCGCGGGCAAACGGTTTCAATTCAATTACGATTACTGTAAGGGTTGCGGCATGTGCGCAGCGGAGTGCCCGTGTTGTGCGATCCAGATTGTGGCCGAAACAATCTAAGCGTTCGAAAGGTTATAAATTTTTTTTATTGCCCGTTTACGTACCATTGGTACTGGGGTAAGAGTCTAACAGTCGAGGATCCGAGTTTGTCACCTGCGGCCGCACGTGTCCACAACCATGAAAACACTGGCGATACACGACGCTGCCCGAAATGTGGATCTGCACAGATTTGCCCGTCACGGCTGCGTTCGCTAAAAGACTGGGTGTTGTTTGTCTTATTTCTTAATCCCTACCGGTGTGCACAGTGCTTGCGGCGGTTTTTCCGATTTCGTTCGCGCTGGGCCAGGCGGGCAGTAACAGTCACGCTGTGCTTGATTCCCGTAATCATTCTAGCGGCGTGGTTTCTCGAGCTACGATCTCTCCAGAAAGTGCGCGCACTCTCAGCGCCCGATCAGACCAAGTCGGAACCCGGACAAACGAAGACCATTCAGCAACTGTTGGACAAACGTTGACTGTCCGCGGCGCCGCGCTCCGCTCACTCGAATTCCCGAACCGGAGGAGCTTGACCGGCGCCTACGCGTCTGTAAAGAATCGGCGGACTTTCGCGTCCCATGGAAGGGGAGATGAATCATGCCACCGTTGACGGCCTTTTTGCAATCCAAAGCGCCCACTCCATCAGGTCACCTAGGTGCGCCAGAATCGGCCCAGCTGTGCGCCCCTTTTCCGCCGGTCGAAATTCGGCAAATGTATCGGACGCACCACGTACCGCTTTAGCACCCCGATATGCGAGAGTGGCAAGAGTGTGCCGCAATAATTCGCGCGCAGCATCAAGAACGACAGACGACAATGAAGAGGGTGCCATCCAAATATCATCTCGTGTTGCTGGCCGTGTGCGGCTGCTCGTTGGCCGCTCAAGACACGGGCGCGCCGGACAATACTAGCAGTGCCGATCCGCCGGAGCGCTGGAATCTCTACTATCAAGCTACTTCCATCGGCCAGCATCACGGCACATTCAACTCTCCTTACCAAGGGCCTTTCAGTCTCCAGTCCTATCCCGAGCGCGCTGTTTCGCTGACCACTACGTTGTTCTTCGGACTGCAACTGGACCAGAACACTCAGTTCTATTTCGATCCCGAAATTGCCGGCGGCAGAGGGCTCAGCAGGGTCGACGGCCTGGCTAACGCACCCAATGGTGAATTGCCGCGCATCCAGACCGCCACGCCGAAGCCGTACGTCGCTCGCGTCTACATTTCTCACGATTTTGGCTTTGGTTCAGAAAAAGAGCATGTCGAAAGCGAGTCAAACCAGCTTGCGGGCGAGCGTCCCATGAATCGTTACACCGTAACGGTCGGACGATTTACAGTCACAGATTTCTTCGACAACAACAATTACACTCACGACCCGCGCACTCAATTCCTGGCCTGGGGAGTGATGTACAACGGCGCTTGGGATTATCCAGCCGACACTCGCGGCTACACCTGGGGAATAGTGCAAGAGCTACACACGCTCAATTGGTCATTCCGCTACGGCGCCACCGCAGAGCCCAAGGTTGCGAATGGCGGAAGCTTCGACCGCCGCGTCTTCCGCGACCGCGGCGACACCTTTGAGGTCGAGCGCCGCTATTCCATTGGCGATCATCCCGGCGCTATTCGTCTGCTCGGATTCCTGAATCACACCGACTCAGGCAGCTACGCCGCCGCGCTGCATCTGTCCGAGGAAACCGGAACAAGACCGGATGTCACGGCTGTCCATCGCGCTGGGACTCTCAAGTATGGGACCGGCATCAGCTTCGATCAGGCGCTTCCGCTAGACCTCGGTTTCTTCACCCGCCTAGGCTGGAACGACGGCAAAACCCAGGACTTTGCGTTTACTGCGATTGATCGCCTCGCCAGCGCGGGCGTCTCTCTTAAGGGCGCCCGCTGGAAAAGAAAAGAGGATGTCGTCGCCACTTCCTTCACAGCCGCTGGACTCTCCGGCGTGCATGCGCTGTATCTGGCCCGCGGTGGTTACGACTTTCTGATTGGAGACGGCCGCCTGAACTACGCGCCAGAGTATCTTTGGGAAAGCTACTATAGTGCCCGGCTGTTCCCGGGCTTCTATGCGACTTTAGATGCGCAGCATTACAACAACCCGGCCTACAACCATGATCGAGGCCCGGTCTGGATCGAAAGCATCCGGCTGCACATGGAATTCGGACTGAAGCCGGGGAAGGCAAAATAAAATTGATATGAGCCGGGTGCCGGAATCCTTGCGTGCGCTGCTTACGAGTCTGATCGATTACGCCGGCCTCTATCCGCCAGCCGCACTCTCACTGCCGGCCGCCATCGCCAATTACGAGCGCTATCTGGCGTCGCCTGAAAGCTGGATTCTGAATCGCCTGGTACTGCCGGTTTCTGATCTCGGCAATCTGACTCCAGGCGAGAATTGGCGCGTCACGCTGCTCGTGAATGACGAACCAGGACCGCTGCCGCGTCAGGTGGAGACGCTCGAAACGAAGCTACCTCGCAAGCTTTCGCTACCTACCTATTGCGAGGCGCCTCTCGATCAGATTACCGGCGCATTCGCAAAGGTTCGAACCGGTGGATTGACGCCTGGCGCTGTACCGATGCCCAGTGAGATCGCTGAGTTTCTGCGCGCTGCCGCCGCGCGGCGCGTGCCATTCAAAGCGACAGCCGGGCTGCATCATCCGATTCGAGCCGAGCATCCGCTTACATACGCTGCGGACAGCCCGCATGCCATCATGCACGGGTTCATCAATGTTTTCGTAGCCGCAGCTTTTTCCTGGCAGGGCATCGATCGCGCGTCGGTCATCGGCGTTTTGCACGAATGCGATCCGGAGAGCTTCGAATTCTTGGATGACTCGTTAACGTGGCGCGGCAGGAGCCTCGGGACCGCGCAGATTGCGCCGGCTCGGCGCGATTTTGCGCACAGCTTTGGGTCCTGCTCGTTTGAAGAGCCGGTGGGCGATTTGAAAGCGTTGGGGTGGCTCACATGATCGATGCGACGCATGATCCGGCGCTTCAGAGTTGGGTGGAATCCGCCAATCAGCCGGATAGCGATTTCCCGATTCAGAACCTTCCGTACGCGACCTTCTCTCGAAAGGGACACGAGCACACGCGGCTGGGAATCGCAATCGGGGACATGCTACTGGATGTGGGCGCGGCTTTCCAGATCCAGTCGCTGGAGGCGTTGATGGCACTGCCTCAGTCTTTGCGCATCGATCTGCGGCGGCGGGCGAGCGAATTGCTGTCGAAATTTTCCACCGGCGCGGAACGTTTCTTGACGCCGCTGGCCGACGTCGATCTCCTGTTACCCTGCAACATTCCCGATTACACCGACTTCTATGCGTCCATCCATCACGCCACCAACGTCGGCTCGCTGTTTCGCCCCGACAATCCGCTGTTGCCCAACTACAAATGGATCCCGATCGCATATCACGGCCGGGCGTCTTCAGTCGTTGCGAGCGGAACGCCGGTGCGGCGGCCGCGGGGACAAATCGTATCCAAGCCGGGTGGGCCGCCGGTCAACGAGCCGTGCCGGATGCTGGACTATGAAATCGAGCTGGGAGCCTTCCTGGGACCCGGCAACACGCTGGGTGAGCTAATCCCCATCGCGCGGTCGGAAGAGCACATCGTAGGCGTGTGCCTGCTGAACGATTGGTCGGCGCGCGACATTCAAACCTGGGAGTCGCAGCCGCTGGGTCCATTCTTATCGAAAAATTTCGCGACGTCGGTTTCGCCTTGGGTGATCACGCTGGAGGCGCTGGAGCCATTTCGATGCCCTGCCCCACCGCGGCCTGCCGGCGACCCGGCCCCATTGGCTTATCTTGCTCCCGCCGGCGACACGGCTTTCCGCGTCACCTTGGAAGTCTGGCTTCGATCGGCGAGGATGCATGAACCTGTGCGTGTGAGCCAGACCGATTTCTCGACCATGTACTGGACGCTGGCCCAGATGGTCGCGCATCATACTTCGAACGGCTGCCCGCTCCGGCCGGGTGATTTGATCGGCAGTGGGACAGTTTCCGGACCCGAGAAACACAACCGCGGATGCCTGCTCGAGATGACGCGGCGCGGAGCGGAGCCTCTAACTTTGCCTACCGGCGAAGAGCGCCGATTCCTTGAGGACGGCGATGAAGTGATCCTGCGAGGCTGGTGCGAGGCGCCCGGGTTTCGGCGGATCGGGTTGGGCGAGTGCCGAGGCAAGGTACTTTCGGCTCTGTCGTAGAGTAAACACTAATGCCGCGGTCCACAATCGTGTCCTTACTCCTTTCAAGCGCCATAGCCGCTCTTGGACAATCGATCCCGCCAGCTTCGTTAAGCTGTCCAAGTACGTTGAAGGTAACGGAGACCGCCTCGCCCGTAGATGCGTGGAAAAGTGATTCGACGCCCAAGGAACATAACTTCGAACGCGTCTCCATTTACAACGTCGACAAAGACGGCCGAGAATATGACCTGGCTCCAGATGGACAAACGCGGACCGGCGGGAAGGTCGTCCAGACTTGGAACTTGAAGGACTATCGCAGCATGAAGATCTTTCTCCGTTGCCGTTATCACGACACCACGGTGGTCTTATATACGGAAGCGCCTGCTCCCCTCGCCATGTGCACCTTCACATTCGCATTAGACAAGAACGGCAACTTCATCGGCAAATCCGATTTGGTCTGCCGCCAATAAACAGCTGACAATTTCTTGCCGTTGCCAGAACCCTGGCAGAGCCTAGCATTGATTAGATGGGGCTTCGTGTTGGGTGTCGGCGTGCTCTCAGTCTTACGGAGTAATACATTGGCTACACCTCAATCGGCTCTCAGCCGACAACCAACCACGCGAGAACCGGCTCATCGGCCACAGCGGCCTGGCCGTCTCGATCTTGCTTTCTTGGCCGGCGTCGTGATCGCCCTGGGAGCTATTGTCATTGGGATCTGGGCCACGCACGTTGGTTTCACTTACTTTTTGCAGCCGACCGGTGCGGTGATTGTTTTAGGCGGAACCCTGGGCGTGATCCTGATCACTACGCCAAAACACTTACTGTTGCATTCGGCTCAGCGGATCACGGAACTTTTCACGGTCAATGAGGTGGACCGCGGAGCGTTGATCGAAGAAATCATTGTCCTGTCGAGAATTGCGCGGCGCGGCGGGGTCATCGGGCTGGACGCGGCGATCCCGAAAACGGCTAACGTGTTTCTCCGCGACGCGCTGCAACTGGCTGTGGACGGCCAAAGCCGTGACGAACTGCAGGTGGTCCTCGAAACTCAGCTTAGAATGAACGAACGCCACGGTGAGAGCGACGCGAAGGCGCTCGAAGTCGCGGGAGGATTCGCGCCTACTATCGGAATCATCGGCACGGTGGTCGGCCTGATTGAAGTGCTGCGGCAGTTTTCGAATCTTCAGGCCGTTGGTAGCGGGATCGGGACGGCATTCGTCTCCACCATCTATGGCTTGGCGTTGGCAAATCTGTTGTTACTGCCGGCCGCTCACCGCATTCGGGCGCGCGTGGCTGAGAACTTTGAAACTCAGGAGCTGATCATCGAAGGAGTGCTCTCGGTCATCGATTGCCTGCATCCGGCGCTGCTCCGGGTCCGCTTAAACTCCTTTATACGCCACCCGAAGTCGAATGCCGCGTAAACCATCGTATCTACAGGCGGACAGCGCCTCACACAACCGCTGGCTCATCAGCTACACCGATATCGTAACCATCCTGCTGATCCTGTTCGTTGCGGTGGCCGCGCAAAGCCTTCGGGATCATTCGGTCCGGGCCGCTGCGGCGACGCCCTTCCTCACGACGTCACGCCCGGTACCTCAGCAAACGGAACAAAGGCTGCAACAGCAGGGTCTGGATTTGCACCGTGAGCCGCGCGGCTTGGTGATCAGTGTTCCCCAGGCGGTCCTGTTCGCATCGGGAGACGATCGCATCAGCCCGGGAGCCTATCCAATGGTCTCCCAAATCGCCGCAGTGCTCCGCGATGTCAACAATAAAGTGGCGCTGGTCGGGCATGCCGACGCCATCCCGATTCACAACCAGCGCTTTAAGAGTAACTGGGAACTATCCGCGGCTCGCAGCCTGAGTCTTCTCGCGCTGCTGGCGAGCGACTACGGTATTGAGGAGTCGCGCCTGTCGATTCAGAGCTACGGTTCCTACAATCCGAAATCGTCGAACGATACGGAAGCTGGGCGCGCCGAAAACCGGCGTGTCGAGATCCTGATTCTGAACGAGCCGGTAGCTGAACCAATTGTGGTAGAAGCCAATCCACCCTAAGCGCATTTGCTATCGTGAGATTTCCACGATGCAGCCTGCTTTGAATATTCCTAAGAGTGCCGCGTTGGATCTGGTATCGCTCGGCGCATTGGTCCATCGCCTGGATCCCGGCATCATCCCCTTCCGCAAGGCGACCGAATGCCAGATTCATGTGAGCGGCGGTGAATTCAACGTTGCCGCCAACCTGGCCGACTGTTTCGGAATCGAGACCGGCATCGCGACCGCAATGGTCAACTATCCGATCGGCGATCTGGTAGCCGAGCGAGTGAAAGCGATGGGGGTCAAGCCTTTCTACAAGCGCTTCGAGCATGACGGCGTCACCGGTCCGAACATCGCAGCGGTTTATAGCGATCGAGGCCACGGAGTGCGGGCACCGGTGGTCTTCTACAACCGGTCGAACGAAGCGGCGGCACGCTTGAAGCCGGGCGACTTCGATTGGAAGACTATGTTCGCCGGCGGCATACGCTGGTTCCATAGCGGCGGGATCTTCGCGGCTCTATCGGAGTCAACCGCGGAGCTGATCATCGAAGGCATGCGGGCGGCCAAGTCGGCTGGCGCCGTCGTCTCGTTTGACTTGAATTTCCGTGAAAAGCTTTGGAAGGTTTCGGGCGGGCAACATCGCGCGCAGTCCGTAATCGGCCGGATTGTGGAGAACGTGGATGTGCTGGTTGGAAATGAAGAGGACCTGCAGAAGGGGCTGGGCGTTGCCGGCCCCCAGGTCGCGGCGAAATCCAAGCTCGACCCCAGCGCATTTTTCGGAATGATCGATCGGGTGGTGAAGCAGCATCCTCAAATCAAGATCGTCGCCACGACTTTGCGCGAAGTGCATTCCACCAGCCGGCACCACTGGGGCGCCGTGGCCTGGGTCAATGGCGAGACACACGTGTCTCCCACCTGCGAACTACACGTTCACGACCGCGTCGGCGGCGGCGATGGTTTCGCATCCGGCTTCTTCTATGGACTACTAGCGGGCGAGTCTCCGGAGGAATCGCTCAAGCTGGGCTGGGCGCACGGTGCTCTTTTGACCACGTTCCCGGGCGATACCACTATGGCGACTCTTGCGGAAGTTCGAGCGTTCGCGCAAGGCGGTTCAGCGCGTATTCAACGTTAGCGCGAGCTTCGAGAGCGCGAGCTTTGAGCGCCAAACTCTTCCAGTGCGACGCCCAATTGCTGAAGACTGGCAGCGAGCGCTTCTGAGTCGCCACCGATTCCCAGCCTGAAATGGTCCGGCATTTCGAAGAACGACCCCGGGACCACCGTGCCGTCGTACTTCTCGCGGAACAGTTCGCAGAATCGATCCACGGAACCGGTGAGAAGCCGCGGAAACACCACGGTCCCGAACCGCAGCGGCGGTACTTCCAGATCGTTTCTGGACGCCAGGAATTCGTTCAGCAACCCGCGGTTTCTCTCGAGCAGCGCACGCGACCATTGTCGTATGGGTTCGAAATTCTGAAGGGCGATCACGCTGATCCGTTCGGCGGGATGGGCCTGGTTTACCCCGAAAAGATCGTTGACCAGCCACATCCGGCGGGCCAACTCCGGCTCGGCCAGCACCCATCCGCAGCGCAGGCCGCTTAGCCCGTAAACCTTGGTCAGGCTGTTGGTGATGACAAACTCGTGACCCAAGTGAAACGCGGAACGCGGCGCGATTTCGAAGGCGGCATCCAGGTAAACTTCGTCCACCAGCACACGCGCGCCCACCCGACGAGCGATCTGGCCGATGGCCCGCAAGTTGCCTTCGTCCGTTAAAGCACTGGAAGGATTGTGCAGGTTGGTGAGGACGATCAGGCGCGTGCGAGGCGTCACGGCTCGCTCGATCTCCGCCGGATCGAGAGCAAAACCAGTCTCGGCCCGGCGCGGGAAGCGGCGAACTTCGGCCTGCAGATGTCCCAGGGCCGCCAGCAGCAATTCGTAGGTCGGATGTTCGACCAGAACTTCGTCGCCCGGCTCCAAGATCGCCGCCATAGCGAGGTAGTTCGCCATCGAGGTACCGTCGGCAGCCACGACGTTGGCGGTCGACACAGCGCTGTGCGCGGCCAACGCCTGTTGCAGCGGCGGATAGCCGTAGCTGCCTCCCCTCGCCAAGGGCCCCAAGTCCTCGAGCTTCACCGGCAATCCGGAGAGCGGGTAAGTAATCAGGCCGCTGGTGGCCAGATTGTAGCGCGCGCCTTGGCGTGTCTTGGCCCATTGCATATAAACCGAACTCATCACGCGATTGTTCATGATCTGGAAAGTTTTCTCCTCCAAAATAGATAGGCCGGAATACCCGATGCCAGAAACAGCCAGCCGACGAGACTTTCCTGCGGATGACTGAAGACCGTGCCGGCCACGATGGCAGCGCAGGCAAACACGAACAGGCCGGTGGTCCAGGGATGGCCCGGAACGAGGTACCCCACCTTTTCATCGCTGCCCTCGCGGCGGCGAAAAACAAACAACGTGGCGGCGGTAAGTCCGAAAAAAATGAAGTCGGACGACGTCACGTAGCTGAGAATCTGCTCGTAGGCCCCGGAAAGCGCGATCGCACTTGCCAAAACTCCTTGCAGGGCGATCGAAACCACGGGCGCTTGCGTACGCGAAGAGACGTAGCTCACGCTACGAAAGAACAGCCCATCTTCAGCCATTGCAAAATAAACTCGGGGCGCGGTCAGCATTCCCTGGCTGAGGAACCCGATAGTAGAAATTGCAATCGCGAACGCAGTGAAGGTCGCTCCCACCGAGCCTACCGCCTGCTGCATGGCCGTGGACGCAGGAGTGCTGGTGGCCGCCAGACCATCGGCGCCGAGCACGCGCAGATAGACGAAGTTCATTGAAAGGTAGATCGCCACCACGCCCAGCACGCCGATCAGAAGACCGCGCGTGAGATCCCGGCGCGGGTCGCGCAGCTCGGCCGACATGAAACTCGCAGTTTGCCAGCCTCCATAGGAGAAAGCAATGGGTGTCAGCGCGGCGCCCGCTGCCCGGAGAAAATTCCAAGGTTCAAAGGCCGCCGGCGCGGCAGGAGTTGCTACGCCGAGCGAGTGTTTTCCGAATAGAATTCCACACAAGACGATCGCGGCGATAGCGCCGATCTTCAGTGCCATAAACACATTCTGCGTCGTACTGCCTGCCCGGACGCCCAGACAATTGATCGCCGTGAGAGCGAGGAGCACCAGAACGGCAATCAGGCGGTCGGCAATCTGAAGGTGCGTCACCTCCAGGAAGTAGCGGGCAAACGTGACCGCCACGGCGGCCATCCCGCCGGTCTGAATCACCAATAGCAGCGCCCAGCCATAAATAAATGCGACCGCCGGGTGATAGGCCTCGCGAAGGTATGCGTATTGGCCTCCGAGCTGCGGGCGGCGGGCGGCGAGTTCGGCCCAAATGAATCCGCCACTGAGAGCGATCCAGCCGCCGATCGCCCACGCTCCCAGGATCAGCATCGGACGATGGAATTGGCGCGCGACAAGGTAGGGATTTATAAAAATGCCCGAGCCGACGATGCCACCCATCACGATCATGGTGGCGTCCAGCAGTCCGAGGCGCCGGGCGAGGCAGGTCATTCGCCCGATTCTGCCAGTTCGGTGCTCAGGCTCGAAGAGTCGTCGTTGCTGCGGTAGGCCAAGCGGATTCGGCTTCCATCATATCGCGGTCCGGGAGTGCGGGACGGAAGGAGGCGGCGGCACTTCCCTCTAGTCCGGCGATGGTGAGATAACGGAAGCTACCGCGGATCAGCCGTTCGCGATCGAGCGCGTTGCGAGTATCCAGCACAATGGCCGAGCGCATGCGCCCAGCGATTTCTTCCCATTTCAGGTCCCGATAAGCCGGCCATTCGGTGGCGAGGATTAGCGCGTCGCTGTCGGCTGCGACTTGATCCGGCGAGTCGCAGCAGATCACGCCCAGATCTCCATGCTCGCTCCGGAACCGATCCATCGCGACGGGATCGTGAGCCTTGACCTTGCATCCCCGCTGAATTAGTTTTCGCGCGATCTCGACTGCCGGAGCGTCGCGCAAATCGTCGGTGTTCGGTTTGAAAGCGAGGCCCAAGATTCCGATGGTCCGGCCTTTGAGGATTTTCAACTCAGCCAGCAATTTTTCGATTACCCGCTCGCGCTGCCTGAAATTGATTTCGCGGGCGGCCGCGACGATCGGCATGTTGAGACCGTACTCGGCCGCGGTGGCAACCAGGGCCGCGGTGTCCTTCCCAAAACAGGAGCCCCCCCAACCCAGGCCAGCTTGCAGGAATCGGGTACCGATGCGCGCATCCAGGCCGATTCCCTTGGCAACTTGCAGGATGTCGGCGCCCACCTTCTCGGCCAAATGCCCGATCTCATTGATGAAACTGATCTTGAGCGCCAGGAATGCATTGGCGGCGTACTTGATTAATTCGGCGGAGGCCAAATCCGTGCAGATCAGCGGAACGGCGCCGAGGCCTTCCGGCCGCGGCAGAAAGGTAGGCGCGCCGAAAGTTTGATCCAGAATGGGCCGGTACAGCGTGTAGAGTGTTTCGAGCGCGCGCGTATCGTCGGAACCAACCACCACCCGGTCGGCGTAAAGACTGTCTTGTAAGGCCGACCCTTCGCGCAAGAATTCCGGGTTGGAAGCTACGGAAAATCTCCCGCCGCCCTTTCGTCCATGCCGTTGTTCATACGATTCGCGCACCAGCGAGCCAACCCAGTTGCCGCTGCCGATCGGAACGGTGGACTTGTTGACCACGACGGTGAAGTCGCCATCAAAATGCTCTCCAATGCCGCGCGCGGCAGAGCTCAGATAGCGCAAATCCGGACTTCCGTTGGGGGAAGGCGGCGTGCCAACGGCTATGAAGATCACGCGGGCGTCGGGGATCGCTTCGGAATAGTCCGTGGTAAATCGAATGTTTCCAGTCGCTTCGGCCAACAGTTGGGTTAGAAATGGCTCATAAATCGGGGTTTGGCCGGCTTGGAGCAGGGCGATCTTTTTTTCGTCGGAATCGATACAAGTGACTTTGTGCCCGAGGAAAGCCAGGCATGTTCCAGTGGTCAAGCCCACGTATCCAG
This sequence comes from Bryobacteraceae bacterium, assembly GCA_035484655.1. Lineage (GTDB taxonomy): Bacteria > Acidobacteriota > Terriglobia > Bryobacterales > Bryobacteraceae > Palsa-89. The sequence continues at coordinate 32,662 of DATHOT010000362.1, forward strand.
CGCCGATGATGCATACATTCATAAAAACAAAGCGTATCAGTCCAAAAACAACCGGACAAGAGTTCACAAGTACCGTTGGTACCAGTAGGACTTTTAAACTTTAGATGCATCGTAAAAAGGCTGGCGTTCTGTGGTATCTTCCATAAAGGTCGTTATGCGCCTTGCTATTGTTGGTCCCACTCTTTTCTTAGCCGCGGCTTTAGCCCTCACGGCGACGCCGTTGCTGAATGATCCCGAGATATTGATCGATTCCGGCGGCGACGCTATCCCCATTTCGTCGGGGATCAACCAGGTCCAGCCGACCGGGGATCAAACTGTTAGCTACGACTTTGTCAACGATACAAAGAGTATCGTCACCGGCTTTACTTTCGAAACGACAATTAACACCGGGTTATCGACCGAGGCGGCTGCAAGTTTCAGCTGCTCTGATCCCGGAGGTTTCTTCTTGAACTGCACCAGCTCTTATACCTCGGCAACCGGGAACCTCCTCTATGTCTTTTCAGGAGTAAACCCCTTTACCGGGATGAGCGGCTCAGGAGCCGGGCTTGAGGAGGGGATTTTTCCCGGCGGCAACTTCATTATTACGTTGAACGGTTGGGTACCGGATGCTATGTCGGCTGGACAAGTGCTGTACAACGAACTTCCAACGTTGGACAACACCTTTACGACACCCGAGCCGGCCGCCGCGCTGACTCTGGGAACAGGGCTTCTGCTTCTGGCTGCCATTTGGCGCCGGCGGCAAACCGTTCGATAATAGCTACGATCCGGGTTTCGGTTCGAACTGCTTCACCATTGGAAGGAATTCCGGCCTCTGGCGTAGCGCCTTTAGTTCAGGATCGACGAACGCTTCTCGAACCGAATAACCTTTGCTGAGCGCGTCGCGAAGACTCTGCAATCCTTCGGGCATGCGGTTTGCGAGGGCGCTAATCACTGCCTCCTTGTAGAGGAAAGTGTTATCCGCGGGATCTACTTCTCGAGCCCGCCGTATGAATTCCAGACCCTTTCCGGTATCACCCTTCTTGGCGTAAAAGAGCCCGAGATAGGCCAGTGATTTCGCATCTCTGGGATTAGTTTGCAAGGTTTGAAGAGCCAGGGAAATCGCGCGGTCGTAAGTCGCATTGGCTTTATCATGCTGGCCTAGCCCACGGTAGCAGTCGGCCAGGTTTCCAACCAAGTCCGCCCGTTGCGGGCTCATTTCCACAGCTTTCTCAAAATTTGTGCGAGCCTCATCGTACTTCTCTTGGAAGAAGTAAACCACGCCCAGATTTGTATATGCGACGGAGGACGGTTGCAGCTCGAGCGTCTTTTTGTAGGCAGCAATGGCCTCGTTCCACTTTCCCTGGCGATAGGCGACGTTGCCGATATTAGTCCAGCCTTGCGTATTATTCGGCGCCAATTCCGTCACCTTCTGGAAGGCCTTGAGAGCCTGGTCGTTGTCTCCGGACTGAAAAAATGCCCGGCCAAGCGCGTTGTAGTTGAACCAGTAATACGGATTGGCATCAATGGCTTTCCGGAAAGCTTGCAGCGCTTCCGATTTGTTCCCCAGGCTATTGTAGGCAAAGCCCAGGCGCCGATAGCCATCATCGGAATTTGGAGCAAGCTCCAGCGCACGCTTCAACTCCACCACGGCTTCCGCGCTTTTGCCGGTTACGTCATAGACCTGCCCAAGCGAGAAGTGAACTTCAGGGAGATTGTTGTTTATGGCCTTTGCACGAGTTGCAGCCTCCAAAGCTTGCGCCGCCCAGGAAGGTTCTTTCTTGATGTTATACAGGTAAACGGCCGTATCCGCCATTCCCGTGTAGGCTCTAGCGAAATTGCGATCTTTCTCAGCCGCAGCTTGGAAATAATCCAAAGCTTGCTTGAGCGTTTTGTCATCGCGTTGACCGTTGTGCAGCAGACTCTGGCCTTTGAGGTACAATTCGTACGCACTGAGGTTCTCCGTGAGGTGAATAGTGCTTTTGGCAAGCTCCTCATTGCTAAGTTTCAAATCCAGGCCGGTGAGCAGGTCCGCGTAGATTTGGTCTTGCAACGTGAGCAGGTCCTGTTTCACACCCTGGAACTCCTTGCTCCAAAGCCGGCGACCAGTGGACGGCTCGTCCAAGTTGACAGTGATCGCCATCCGGTCTCCACTGCCTTGCAGGCTGCCTTGGACCAATAGCTTCGCTCCCAAAGAGCGCGCGATTTGAATCGGCGAATCTTTGGCACTCACTTTGGCCGCGGCGGTTGGAGAAGCCAGATGGACGTCTTTGAGTTGAAAAAGTTTGGCGGAGAGCGCGTCGACGATTCCGTCCGCGGTGTACTGCAGCGACACGTCGTCGCCGTTGACGCGAAATGGAAGGACAGCCACATACTTGGCTCCCGCCGCGACGCCGGTGGAAGCAGTCTTGGAGCCAAAGAGAGATTGCCGGAACTTCGGCACTCCGACTGAAATGGCGGCTGCCAACAAGACCGCGGCCGCGGCCGCCCACACAGCCGGCTTTTTCCATCGCGGAGGAGCGGACGGAAGCGTAGCCGGCGCGATGGTGTCGGGCAGCGCGGAGTCCGCCCGATCGAGATCCACCAGAATATCGCGGGCGTGCTGGTAACGCTGCGCCGGATCCTTTTCCAGACAGCGCATGATGATGTTGACCAGATAGTCCGGCAGATCGGGATTCATCGTCTTCGGACTCTTCGGGCTCTGCGTCACCCTCTGGTACATGGCTTGCAGCACCGAGTCGCTCTGGAACGGAAGGTCGGCCGTGACCATTTCGTACAAGATCAATCCCAGCGAGTACAGGTCGCTGCGATGGTCGACTGGTCCCGACTCCACCTGTTCCGGCGACATGTAGCGGGGGGTGCCATTTACCTCTCCGTTCGAAGTCATCATCGAGGCATGCACTTCCAGAGATTTCGCGAGGCCGAAGTCCGACACGAAGACCTGGTCTTCTTGATCAACCAGTACGTTTTGCGGTTTCAGATCCCGATGAATTACGCCTTCCGAGTGCGCAGCTTCGAGAGCCAGACAAAGTTGGCGTGTGATTCGAACGGCGCGCGGGACCGGCAGCTTGCCTTCCGCGGCGATGATCTGGTGAAGATCCCTTCCATCCACGAAGGCCATCGAAATGAACTTCAAGCCGGCGACATCGCCTAAATCGTGAATACGGAGGATATTCTTATGCGAGACTTTGCTGGCCAGCAGAATTTCCTGCTTCAGCCGGTCCATGGAGCTGGGGTCGCTGGCCAGTTCAGGCCGGACCAGTTTCAAGGCTACCGTGCGCCGCAGCTCGCCGTCCTGAGCCTTGTACACCTTGCCCATGCCGCCTTCGCCGAGCAAAGATTCGATACGATATCTCGGTCCGAAGAAGCTTCCGGAAGAAAACGCCTGAGGGCCCAACATGGAGGCCGATTGGCCGGAGGAAGATTGGGCCGGCAAAATAAGATTCAAATCGCGCAAGATCTCTTCGGCGCTCTGATACCGCAGATCGGTCTTGATCTGCAGGCACTTCATCACTATGTCGCTGATCGGCTGCGGAATGGACGAATCCACCTGGCTGGGCGGCGTGGCCAGTTCCTTGGTCCGGCGGACCAGGGTGGCCATCATCGGCTCGTCTTTGTACGGCCGCTTGCCGGTCAGCAACTCGTAGAAAATTACTCCCAGAGCGAAGACGTCGGTGCGAACATCGGCCTTCTCGCCGCGGGCCTGTTCGGGCGACATATAAGTTGGAGTGCCGATCAGGGCACCGGTCCTGGTCATTCCGACCAGTTCCATCGAACGCGCCAGGCCAAAATCCATCAGGTAAACGCGCCCCTGAGCATCCAGCATGATGTTCTGGGGTTTCAGGTCGCGATGAACTACGCCTTCGCTGTGCGCGGCTTCGAGGCCCGAACAAATCTGGCGGACGATCTCGCAACCGTCGCTAACCGAAAATTTGCCTTTATCAGAAAGGATTTTGCTGAGGTCCCGGCCCTCGACATAATCCATGGTGATGAATTTGAAGCTGTCGGCGATGCCGAGATCAAAGATGCGGATTACATTGCGATGGGTGATCTGGCGAGCGAGGATCAACTCCTGCTTGAAACGCCGGATTGTCTCCGGATGATTGGCATACTCCGGGCGAATCACCTTCAGCGCGACCAAGCGATCAAGCTCGCGATCCTTGGCCTTGTAGACGGTTCCCATGCCGCCCTCGCCCAGCATCTTGAGGATTTCATAGCGGCCGGCCAGGGTGGCGCCCGGAAACAGTGTTGCGCTGGACGCAGACCGTGCGCGTGAGGCGGCAGCGGCGGCGCCGGGAGTGCCGAAAGCCGAATCGAGCGGCGTAGTAAGGCCACCGCTCATCGCATCCGAGCGAGGAAAAGGCGCTGCTATGGTTCTCTCACCGGAAGCATCCGCACTCGTCAAAAAAGGGTTAGGCGTAGCGCATTTACCGCACGCGGCGGAACTATCGGGATTGCTGGTCTGGCATACAGGACACTCAAACGGCATCTAGCATCTCCAGAAAGCAAAGCGAGAGGATGCCGCGGCGTGCGCCATAAACTTTAGACGCAACCGGCTTAGACACACCGGGAGCCACGAGCCCATCATCCGCGAAACAGTCCCAAGTCATCACACACCGCGGTCGACGTCCTGCTAAACAGAGCTAGAGGGCGATAGTTGATTTTATCATGCTTCTTCCAAAATTTGACCCATTTGTAGGGGTACTATTAGTACTAGAGAAGTACTAGAAACCGTTACGTGCCCAGTGTTTACCCAACCACCGGGATGTCAGGAACGTCGCGCAGCCGGCCCGGGTTTGACAAAGCCGGTGCAGCGGCGTCACCATAGGCACGATGACCGTCCCCCGCTCCCAACCAGCTATTTCCATTGAGGCGCCGGCCCAACCCGGCGTGGAAGCCGTCCTGACACCGGAAGCCTTGCGCTTCCTCACCGAGCTGCATCATCGTTTTGATGCGAGACGGCTCGAGCTACTAGAAAAGCGCGCGGTCCGCCAGCAGGCCATCGACGCCGGCCAGCTCCCGGATTTTCTTCCTGAGACAGAATCGATTCGCAAAGCCGATTGGAAGGCTGCGCCGATTCCCAAAGATCTGATGGACCGCCGCGTAGAGATAACCGGCCCGGTGGACCGGAAGATGATCATCAATGCGCTCAATTCGGGGGCGAACGTCTTCATGGCCGATTTCGAGGACTCGAACTCTCCGACCTGGGAGAATGTCATCTCAGGTCAGGCCAATCTCCGCGACGCCGTGCAGGGCGACATTCGGTACACAAGCCCGGAAGGAAAAGAGTACGCGCTCGGCCCAAATCAGGCAGTGCTGCTGGTACGTCCCCGCGGCTGGCATCTGATCGAGCGGCATCTGCTAGTTGACGGCACGCCGATCTCCGGCTCGCTAATGGATTTCGGATTGTTCTTCTTCCACAATGCCAAGGCGCTGATCGCCAAGGAAACCGGCCCGTATTTTTATCTGCCGAAGATGCAGAGCCACCTGGAGGCCCGGCTATGGAACGACGTGTTCGTGTTCGCCCAAGAGCATTTGGGTGTTCCGCGCGGGACAATCCGGGCGACAGTGTTG
>DATHOT010000363.1:0-8259 GCA_035484655.1 Bryobacteraceae bacterium
TCCACCACTCCAAATTACTCCGCGGGCGCTTGGACGGTGAATGACATCCCCACCCTTACCTTCACCTCGCCCAACCCCCAAGGCAGCTCCGATGACTTCGCCACCACGGTTTTGAGCAATCCCTGGGACATGAACGCGACCAGCGATATCGACTGGACCCTGAATGTTGCGGGAACGGCGATCAACAACAGCCTCCCCGCCCAAGATGAGGCTGGCAACAGTTTGGGCAATATCCGAGTCTACTCGGGAGCCACCGCGTCTTCAAACTTTGCCGATCCCGAGATTTATCCTTTGCACTGGACCGTGCGTGGAGCGACAAATCATATTGACACCAGCCACTACCGGATTCTCACTCTCAAATGGGGCATTCTCCGTCCTCGCGATATCAATAACGGCTCCATCGGTCGCGTGGTCTGGCGTGTGTTCGGAGAGACCGCGGAGAATGTTTCCAGCGACCTTATCCTCCGACATTTGGGAACGGCGAACGTGGTTCAGACTATCATCGCCGACATGAAAAGCATTCCCCTGGCCTGGGGTGGGAGCCCAGCTCATTTTGGCGGTGGCAGTCCGTCGACCACCGGCTGGACCGGAATGCTGGACGGCTTCCGCGTCAAGCCCGACGAATTCAGCTCCCCGACAAACTTCTATATCCAAGACATCAAGCTGACGGCTTTTGAGCAAGCGGACACGTCTTACACGATTCAGTGGAGCTACACCAACGCGGGGACCGCGGCGCCCACGCTCCAGCTCGGCTATGACACCACGGGAACCGGCTTCGCAGGGACGCAGATCATTTCCGGCCTGAATCCGACCAGTGGTTCGTATGCCTGGAACACCACCGGGCTTGCCGACGGAATCTATTACATTTACGCGAGCACCATGAACGGCGCCACAGTCATGAACCAGACCTACGCGAAATGGCCGATCTATGTCGTTCATGGTGGCGGCAGTCTCCCCACCTTGACGCTGGATCGCAGCCACCTTTACTTCGGCGCCACCAATAATGGCGCTACGGTTACGTCCGCGCAAACGGTCCATGTCATCACATCCTCCGGCGTGGCCTGGACGGCAAGTTCAAATCAACCTTTTGTGACGGTAAGTCCCACCTCGGGGTCAGGCAGCGGAACGATTACTGTGACGGTCCAGAGCAGCACCTTCCCGAGTCCTTCGACGCAGAGCGCCATCATCACCGTGAGTTCGGGCGGGGTAACCAATTCTCCTCAAACGCTACCAGTGTCGGTGAATGTGATTAATCCCTCGGCGAACTTGCCGCCCTTTGGAAGCTTCGATACACCCGTGACCAATACCACCGGGATCGCTGGAGCGATTGCGGTTACCGGCTGGGCTCTGGACGACATTGAAACCACGTCGGTCGAGATCTGGCGCGCGCCGGTCACGGGCGAGACTCCTCAAGCTAACGGTCTGATGGACGTCGGCCCCGCGACCTTTGTGGACGGGGCGCGGACGGACGTGGCGGGCACTTACCCGACCTATCCTCTCAATACCCGCGCCGGCTGGGGCTACATGCTGCTGACCAATTTCCTGCCTAACAACGGCGTGGCGGCGGGGCCCGGAAACGGAACATATACTCTGCACGCGATAGCAACTAACAGATACGGGCAAACGACGGATCTCGGCGTTAAGACCATCAGCGTCAACAACGCGGCGGCCGCAAAGCCGTTCGGCACCATTGATACGCCAACTCAGGGAGGCACGGCATCGGGCAACGCGTTCGTGAACTTCGGCTGGGCGCTCACGCAGAATCCCAACTGTATTCCGGTCGATGGGTCGACTCTTACAGTGGTGGTGGATGGTGTAACCATGGGCCACCCAAACTACAACCAGTACCGCAGCGACATCGCGACGTTCTTTCCAGGACGTTGCAACACCCCCGGCCCGGTTGGATTCTTTTACATCGACACTACCCAGCTCGCCAACGGCGTGCATACGATCAGTTGGAATGCGTACGACAACGTTGGCCATGGCGACGGACTGGGAAGCCGGTACTTCACCGTGTTCAATAGCGGCGGGACAGCTTCCCCGGCCGATGCGGGCAATTCGTCCGCAGTTTCGCCGGCGGCGATTGCCACTCCTGCCGCGGTTACCGTGCGCCGCAGCCTCGACCTGCAAGCTGTACCGGAGGCCTTGGTAGCGGACGCCGATGGCGCCTACTCAGTGACGATGGAAGAGCTCGGCCGTATTGAACTGCAAATCGGCGCAGTCAGGGGCTATCAGATCATCAATGGCGAAGCTCACCATTTGCCGATCGGTTCCACGCTGCGCGCTGGCGTATTTTACTGGGGGGCCGGTCCCGGATTCCTGGGCCCCTACGAACTTCGATTTGATAGGCCGGACGGTACCGTCGCGGCAGTTCACGTCAACATTCAACCAAAGACGACACCACAGCGTCGGGCTCGCTGATAGCTCGCGTCCATCGCCTGAGACGCCATGAACGGAACGCCAATGACTCGACGAGTTATCCGTAATCTGGTTTTGGTCGCGTGCGGAATGGGGGCTGCTTTCACCGCCTTTGGTCAAGACAACGACCTTAACGAGGGTCCGGACATGATGAATGCCCGGCGGGAGTGGTTATTTCGCCAGCGCTCCTATCCGCTCGGGTTCATTCCCTCCGACGCTCGCGCGCGAGCGGTAATCGAGCTCAACCGGCAGCTTGCGGAACGTTCGGCGGCGCGCGCCAAGGGAAAAACGCCGGACGCGCTGCCGGAAACGGCGACCACCGGCACATGGACGCTCATCGGTCCGAATCCGACCCAAAACGGAATCCTGACAACCGCCGCCTGGACCAATGCCATTGCGGTCGATCCGACCAATGCCAGCGTCGCTTACCTGGGCGCGCCGGAAGGCGGTGTTTGGAAAACCACTGACGCCGGGGCTCACTGGACGCCGCTCACTGATACGCAGCCGTCGCTGGCGATCGCGTCGATCACTATCGACCCCACCAATAACCTTACCGTCTATGCCGGTACCGGCGACAGTTATCTGTATGGAGAGGGCCTGCTCAAAACGACCAATGGTGGAAACACCTGGAGCTATATCGCCTCACCGTTTGCGGGGCCGTTCAGCGACAGCAGTTACTTCGGCGGCGGCGCTCACATCAACCAGATCGCTGTTGATCCCGCAAGCCCCTCCGTGGTTCTCGCGGCAGTGTGGCGATTCCCCGCCAGCAGCGCCGGCATCTATCGTTCCACCGATGGCGGCAACACCTGGGCGCAGGTATTGCCCGGGGCTGGCGCCACGTCGGTCACTTTTAGTTCTACCGGCAGCGTGGCCTACGCCGCCATCAGCGACTATTTCGGGACGTCCCAGGCCGGCATCTACAAGTCCACCGATGGCGGGCGATCCTGGACTGCCTCCAATGGCTCGGGCAGCACCCAGCTTCCGCTCAGCAACTCCGGAGTCCCGGCTGTAGGAGAGATGCAGCTCGCCATGGCGCCTTCCAACCCGACCACGCTCTATGTATCCATCGAGGGATTGAATACGTTTGCGCCCCTGAGCCCCAATAGCATCTTCGTCAGCATCGATGGGGGCGCCACCTGGAATCCTACGGCGGCGAATCCGTTCTCGGTTCAGGCCGCCGGCAACAAAGGCATGGTCCTGACGGTCCATCCTACCAATCCCAACATCGTTTTCGTGGGAGAGCAGAACCTGTTTCGTTCCCTGGATGGAGGCCACACCTGGGCAGTAGTGACAAGTAGCGCGAACGGCGCTGTGAACAACCTTTTCGGCGATATCCGGTCCTTTGGATTCTCGGCCGGTGGAGTGGTGCTCTATGTCGGCTGCGATGGCGGCCCGTGGAGTACTGGAGATGCCGCGAATCAGAACATGAACTGGACCAACCTTACCTCCACGCTGGCAACCACACAGTTTTATCCGGGCCTGTCCATTAATCCTTCTAACGTGGCCATTGCGTTTGGAGGAACGCAGGATCAGGGCGTGCAGCAATACAACGGATCGCCAACCTGGACCACTGTGCAACCATGCGACGGGGGCTGGACGGCGATCGATCCCAACGTATCGGCCAACGTTTATATCGTGTGCCAAACCGGCACGGTGCAAATCCTGAAATCGATTAATGGCGGCGGTTCATTCGCCGTGGCTGGGGCCGGAATCAACGGCGCGGACCGCGTCGCTTTTATCCCGCCCATGGTGCTGGACCACTCCAATCCGCAGAACCTCTACTTCGGAACCTATCGAATCTATCAGACCACCAATGGAGCCGCCTCCTGGACGCCCATCTCCGGTGATCTGACCACCGGAACGAACAGTCCCACCATTTCCACGATCGCGGTCGCGCCCAGTGATTCCAACCGCCTCTACATCGGCACCAGCGACGGCCAGGTCCGGACTACCGCCAACGCCACCGCCGGAGCGGCCGCCATCTGGACCAATGTCACTGGAACCTTGCCGAACCGTGCGGTATCGCAGGTGGTAGTAGATCCGTACAACGCCTCTACTGCCTATGCTGTAATGTCCGGTTTCACATTTGGCGCCGACACCCAGGGCCACGTTTTCAAAACTACCAATGCGGGAACCAGTTGGACCGATATCAGCGGCAATCTTCCCAATATTCCAGCCGACGACCTGGTGGTGGACCCGGATGTTGTGAACTGGCTCTATGTCGCCACCGACATTGGCGTCTATGCCACGATCAACGGAGGCACGTCTTGGACGCCGTTCGGAAACGGGCTACCGCGCACGGTGGTAAGCTCCCTGAAACTACACGAGCCTTCCCGAACACTTCGCGCTGCCACCATGGGACGCTCGGCCTGGGACATTATCACTCCACTCCCGCAGCCGGTTCTTTCCATCGGCAAGACACACTCCGGTAACTTCGAGCAAGGCCAGCAAAATGTGACCTACACGATTACGGTGTCGGACTCGATCTCCGGCGGGCCAACCAGCGGAACGGTTACAGTGGTCGAAACGCTGCCGGCCGGTCTCACGCTGGTATCGATTGCCGGAACAGGCTGGACGTGCGTAGCCACTACCTGCACCCGCGGCGATGTTTTAAGGGGCGGATCCAGCTACCCGGCGATCACCGTGACTGCGAACGTGGCGTTGACTGCAACGTCACCGCAGATAAATCAAGCCAGCGTATCGGGCGGAGGATCGGTCAGTGCCAACACAACCGACCCCACCATTCTGGTCCCGGCGGGAACGGCTCCGGCTCTCAATATCAGCAAGACGCATTCCGGTAGTTTCGCGCAGGGGCAACAGGGCGCTACGTACACGATTACGGTCGTAAACAGCCCAACCGCCGGGCCAACCAGCGGGACCGTGACGGTGACTGACACGGTCCCTTCGGGATTGACGTTGGCCTCCCTGGCCGGAACCGGCTGGAGCTGCGCTTCAAACACCTGTACCCGCGCGGATGTGTTGAACAGCGCGGCCAGTTATCCGCCCATTACCGCGACGGTCAATGTGGCCGCCAACGCCACCTCTCCGCAGGTTAACCGGGCCGGTGTATCGGGGGGTGGTTCTCCCGGGGCCACCACCAGCGATACGACTACAATCACGATCTTGGGCACTTTGTCGGTGAACCGGCCCAGACTCAATTTCGGTTATAGCTCCACCCTGATCACCAGCACGCAAACTGTCGCGGTGAACTTCCTCAACGGCATCGCCGGGAATTGGACGGCGTCCTCCAGCGCATCAAATATTACCGTTTTTCCAACGTCCGGCAGCGGGAACGGAACCATCCAGGTGACTGCGAGCGCCGGGCCGAGCGGCACGATAACGGTCACCGCCGCGGGTTCGCCGGGCTCTCCCCAGCAAATCCAAGTGAATATAGCAAGCGCCGCTGCAGCCCTGCCGTACGGCAGCTTCGATACGCCCGCAAACAATACCACCGGGATAGCGGGAGCGATCCCCGTCACCGGTTGGGCGCTCGACAACATAGAGGTGGAGACCGTAGGCATCTGGCGTGCGCCGGTAACAGGCGAGACGCCTCAATCTAACGGCTTGATGTACCTCGGTAATGCCGTCTTCGTCGCCGATGCACGCCCGGATGTGCTAGCCACTTATGCCGGCGCGCCCTGGAGTTATCGCGCCGGGTGGGGCTATATGCTGCTCACCAATTTTCTGCCCCATAACGGCGGCGCGGCCGGGCCCGGGAATGGGACCTACAGCCTGCACGCAATCGCGGTCAATAAAGCCGGACAAAGCTTCGATCTGGGTACCCGCAACATCACGGTCGACAATGCGGATGCCGCCAAGCCATTCGGCACCATTGATACGCCCACGCAGGGAGGCACGGCATCGAGCAACGCGTTCGTGAACTTTGGCTGGGCGCTGACCCAGAATCCCCATTGCATTCCGACCGACGGATCCACCCTCACCGTAATCGTCGACGGAGTAAACATGGGCCACCCCGTTTACAATCAGGCACGCAGCGACATCCAGAGTTTCTTCCCGGGCCTCTGCAACACCAACGGCGCGGTTGGATTCTTCTACATCGACACCACCCAGCTTGCCAACGGCGTGCATACGATCAGTTGGAATGCGTACGACAACGTTGGCCACGGCGACGGACTGGGAAGCCGGTACTTCACTGTGTCCAACACCGGCGGAACAAATGCGCTGGCGGTGAATGAACCCATCGAGCCCGCTCAGGATTCCCGAACGCTAATCGCAGCCGAAATCGAAGAGCTCGGCCTCCTGGAGCTGCACTTAGGCGCTGCCACAGGCCATATGCTGTTGGGCAGCCAGAGCGCCCCGCTCCCGGTGGGCTCGACGCTGAAGGGCGGCGTCTTCTACTGGCAAGCCGGGCCGGGCTTCCTGGGAGATTATCAACTCGTCTTCGAACGGCCGGATGGAATCGAAGTCCGGGTTGGGGTTAACGTTCGCCCTAAACGGTTTTCGACCCAATAGTCTTTGTTCGCTATTGGTGAACAATTGTCGAATACATCGGCCCGTCGGCCACTCCTTCCCGATAGTCGGCCGCCTCAAGCACTAGGGCCGGAGGCGGATGAGAAGGTGGTGTTTCAGGCGAGATTCAGTGGGACCGGTGCGACCGCGGAGGCGGTTGAATCCTGGAATTTCCGGCATCATTGGCCTGCGCCGCCCCGGCATTCCCGCAGTCGTTGCGTAGCTCGTTGGGGAAACCTGCCGGCGGCGTACTGACCGTGTTGTCGATGCAGGGGATGGCGCTTAGATATTCGTAGATGGCCTCGATGTGACGGTCGGTCAGGTGCGAAAACGTTACCCACGGCATGATCTGGAGAAGATTACCGTCGGGGATGTTGTTAAATGCATCGCCCTTGGCGTCGTAAATTATCGGACCAGTGGGAATGCAAACTGGCGTGGCGCCTCCGTTGATTGCCGCTATTTGCGCTGCCGTACAGGTTGGATGGATGTGATCGAAATCTATGCCGGTCCTCAAGATCTGCTTAAAGTCTGAAAGCGAGTGACCGCCTTCCGGCCGCCCATTCTTGTCCGGTGTCAAATTTCGCGTGATGATGTTTGGGCCTGCGTACCCGTTAGGCCCGGTTGGAGTCCCAACTGTGAAGAAGTTCGTGCCCCCATTCAGGTAGACGGACGGATCGATCTTCTCCGGCTGGTTAAAGTACGGGTTTCCGCCGGTGGCGTAGGAGTAAAGAAAGAGTGGAGGCGCGCCACTGCTGTGGCAACCATTGCAGTCGCCAATAGCGTTTACCAGATAGCTGTCTAGTCCCACCAGATCGCGGTTCTTCCCAGCCAGATTCAGCGGAACGGGCGCGATCGCGAAGCCCTGCTGGACGAGCGACGCCTCGGAGGTGTCCTGAGCTTGTAGCGGCAGCGAGCCGTTCAACATTCCCACAACCCCGACTGCCAAAACCGCAACAAATACAGCGGCGGGCCTAGCAAGATGTTCTGCTCTCATTCGATGTCTCCTTGTTTGCCTATTGATGGTTGCTCGGTTCTGTAACCGAAAAAGGGAGGCGAGGTCTCTAGCATGACAGGTTTTGATTGGGCTGGCCTCAAAACCGTATCAAAGTCATAAGGTTTCGTCTATGAGTACTGTCAGTTAGAGAACTTCCCAGCCAGTCGTCCAATGCTGGAGAGCAAGAACCGGTGGCTCCCATCTAGGCTTCAGTCCTTCGAAAACGAGCGGTAAAGGGTCGCGCTGTCTCAAAGAGTTAGCTATCGGGAACCGAAGACTTGCGCGGTGTAATGGAGACTTCCCAGCCCAGCCGCTCTAAACGCCGCAGAAGTCGATTGCGGGCTCGCTCAGGATGGAGTTGGTCGAAGTATGAGCCG
>DATHOT010000364.1:0-22504 GCA_035484655.1 Bryobacteraceae bacterium
AATGAGCCGGCAATGGCAGGAGCTGTTCTATAACAATCGGGTCTGCCAGGCCACCCTGGACTCTTTCCCGGATGCCGCCAAGCTGGCCGGAGCTTACGGGTTCACCGGACGGACCATCGAGAAGCCCGAGGAGCTTGCGCCCGCGCTGGAAGAAGCGGTTCGCGAAAACGGACCGTATCTGCTCAACGTCCGCGTCTCGCCGTTCGAGAATGTTTACCCGATGGTGCCTGCCGGCGGGGCAATCAATGAAATGGTGCTGGGTCCCCCGCAACCGGTGGTGGCTTAAACAATGCTCCAAGTAATTTCACTCCTGGTCGAGAACAAACCCGGCGCCCTGATGCGCATCACCGGCGTCTTGAGCGCTCGCGGTTACAACATCGAGAGCCTGACCGTCGCCCGCACGCTCGACCCCACGCTCTCGCGCATGACCATCGCTGTCGACGTCGACCCGCAGTTGCGTACTCAGGTGATCAAGCAGATGAACAAGCTGATCAATGTTCTGCAAGCGACCGACCTCACCGAGACACCGTCGGTAAAACGGGAAATGGCGCTGCTGCGCGTGCGTAGTGCGCTCTCGAACCGCGCGGCCATCTTAAAGGAATCCGAGATCTTCGGTGCCCGCGTTGTTGACTCATCCACCGAAGGCTTCGCGCTCGAAGCCACCGGCGACTCGGAAAAACTGGACGAATTCATCGACGTGATGCGCAGCTACGGCGATATCGAAGTGACCCGTTCCGGCGCCGTGGCCGTTTCGCTCGAACTCAAGAAACTGCGCTTGTCGCCGCCGGTTCCAAAGGCCCAGCACGTAGAAATTGAAAAACTAGAAACGAGAAACTAGAGATTTACTATGGCAAAACGACACTACGAAAAAGACGGAAACTTGGGCCTGTTTAACGGCAAAACGGTGGCCATCATCGGCTATGGCAGCCAGGGCCACGCTCACGCGCTCAATCTGCGCGATAGCGGAGTGAAGGTCGTGGTCGGCTTGCATGGGTCGAGTAAGAGCAACGCCAAGGCTGCGGCGGCGGGTTTAAGAGTGCTGCCGGTGAGCGATGCGGCCAAGGAGGCGGACGTCATCATGGTCCTGGTTCCGGATCACATCCAGGCCGACCTGTACGAGAAAGATATCGCCCCGCACATGGCCAAAGGCAAGACCCTGATGTTCGCCCATGGCTTCAGCATCCATTTTGGACAGATCAAGCCGCCGGCGAGCGTCGACGTCACGATGATCGCGCCCAAAGCGCCCGGACATCGCGTCCGCGAGCTGTTTACCGAAGGCGTAGGCGTGCCGGCGCTGGTCGCCATCCATCAGGATGCCTCCGGTCACGCGCTCGAAAACGCCCTGGCTTATGCGCTGGCCCTGGGCTGTCTCAAAGCGGGTGTCATCGAAACCACGTTCCGTGAAGAGACCGAAAGCGATCTGTTTGGCGAGCAGTCGGTTCTGTGCGGCGGAGTCAGCGAACTGATCCGGGCGGGCTTTGAAACCCTGGTGGAAGCCGGATACGCGCCTGAAATCGCCTATTTCGAGTGCCTACACGAATTGAAGCTGATCGTCGATCTTATATACGAGGGCGGCTTGGGCTATATGCGCTATTCGATTTCAGACACGGCGGAATACGGCGATTACTCGCGCGGCCCGAGGATCGTCAATCAGCAAACGCGCGATGAGATGAAAAAGATTCTGTCCGAGATCCAATCCGGCCAGTTCGCCCGCGAATGGATTGCCGAGAACAAAACCGGCCGGCACAAGTTTCTCGCCATGCGGGAAGCGGCGCGCGATCAGCCCGTCGAACGCGTGGGCCGGGAGCTGCGCGAGATGATGACATTCTTGAAGAAGCGGAAGGAGACCGGCGTGCCGCAGGAACAGGAGGCCGCGGCAGTCAGCAACAAGTAGCTTTATGCGTATTCAGACTTTCGATACCACGCTCCGGGACGGCACCCAAGGCGAGTCCGTCTCTTTTTCCGTAGACGACAAACTGGTTGTCGCCAGCAAGCTGGACGAGCTGGGTATCGATTACATCGAGGGTGGCTGGCCCAATTCCAATCCCAAGGACAAGGAATTCTTCGAGCGCGCCCAACAGTTGAAATTGAAGCACGCCCGGCTGACGGCCTTCGGGTCCACTCGGTTTTCGAAGAATAAAGTAGAGCATGACCCGAACGTCCGGGCTCTGCTGGACGCCTCTACGCCCACCATTTCGATTTTCGGAAAAAGCTGGGACTTGCATGTTCACCGGGCTCTCGGAATCAGCGAAGAAGAGAATCTCAAGCTGATCTCGGAAACAGTAAAGTACTTGAAAGACCATGGCCGTGAGGTGGTCTACGACGCCGAGCACTTCTTCGACGGCTACAACGCGAATCCGGACTTCGCGCTGCGCACGCTCGAAGCCGCCCAGAGCTCCGGCGCCGATATTCTCTGCCTGTGCGATACCAACGGCGGCAACCTGACCCATCGCATCACGGAAGTGGTCGCGGACGTGCGCAAGCGCTTTGACGGCGTGCTCGGGATCCACACCCACAACGACGCCGATGTCGCGGTGGCCAACGCTCTGGCGGCCGTCGAAGCCGGCTGTACGCACGTGCAAGGCTGCATCAACGGATATGGCGAGCGCTGCGGCAACGCGAATCTGGTTTCGATCATCGCCAATCTCGAGCTCAAGCTCGGTCACAACACTATCGGTAGAGATAATTTGCAAAATCTCACCACCGTGGCGCGCTACATCGCCGAGGTCGCCAATCTTCCGGTCCGCAACGATCAGCCTTATGTAGGGCATAGTGCATTCGCGCACAAGGGCGGCGTGCACGTCAGCGCGGTTCTGAAGGATTCGGCGACCTATGAACATGTGAAGCCGGAGGGTGTCGGCAACCGACAGCGAGTCCTGTTGAGCGATCTATCGGGGCGTGGCAACGTTCTTTATAAGCTCAAGCAGCATGGTCTGGCCGAACGGCTGGATTCAGACGCGCGCCGGCAATTGCTCGAACGCATCAAGCAATTGGAGCATCAGGGCTATGAGCTGGAAGCGGCCGAAGGCACCTTCGAGCTGCTGGTCCGGCAGGCGCTGCATCCCGGCTTCAGCCTGTTTGAAGTAGTGAACTACGACGTCACCACGCGGCTCATCGGCGGCACTACCGCCACGGTGACCCTGCGTATCCAGGACAGTGTCCATACGGCTACCGCTACCGGCCAAGGTCCGATGAACGCGCTCGATCTGTGCCTGCGCCAGTGCCTGTCGTCGGTCTACCCCAACATCAAAGACGTCCGGCTGACGGACTACAAAGTCCGTGTGCTCGATTCCAAGAAAGGCACCGCCGCCAAGGTGCGTGTTTTGGTCGAGTGGTCCGATCATCGCAAGAGCTGGGCGACGGTCGGTGTTTCGGACAACGTGATCGAGGCCAGTTGGCACGCCCTCGTCGACGCCATCAGCCTGGAGCTGATGCGGCTGACCGAGCAGGACGAAAACATCGACAAGGTTGTAGAAGACTACTGCTGGGGTGTATAGCACCGTCGCGCGCTAAAATAGCGATATGCCCGCCACGGCGCTCCTGACCTCCGAGCAGCACCTCGCTCTGCCGGACGAGTTCGATAAAAACGGAAATCACGTTAAAGACGAACTCATCGGAGGCGAGATCGTCAGACTGTCAATCCCGCCGACAATTCACGACTTGATTAAGAACAAGATTGCTAAGAGCCTTCTGCAGTTTGAGTTCACATTGCTTATTGGCGCCGGCTTTGATGTCGGAAAGTACCATACGTTAGTCCCAGACGTTAGCGTTGTCCGACGGGAGCGGCTATCCACTGAAGAGCGCATCTTCCGCGGCGCTCCGGAAATCGCAATCGAAGTCATCTCTCCAGACGATAAAGAAGTACACCTCAGGAGCAAAATCGATGCCTACCTTGGCAACGGTTCGCAATCGGTTTGGGTGGTTTATCCGGATGCCAGATCGGTCATGGTCTATTCCAAGGACTCCATCCGCGAATTGAAAGCCGATCAGAAAATCGACGACCCGCTCCTCCCCGGCTTCTCCACTTCCGTGTCCGCCTTTTTCGAGCTGACGTAGACGCGCCATCGAATGCGCTATTTTCTCACGAGATCCGTCCCGCCCTTCTCCCGCGTCCTCCTTGTCGAAAGCGGCAGCCGCGACTTGTTCGAAGAGCTGCTCAGCGGCCTCTACAATCACCACCCGCAAATGCAGGCCGATCTCATAACGTGCTACGCCGGAGCCCCGAAGAATTTCCGAACTGAGCTCGGAACGGTGTACCGCGTCACCGAATATCCCGATGGCCGCTCGCGCCAGCGGCTCTATAAACAACTGGCCGCCAACCGCTACGTCATCGTCGGAATCATCTGCTCGGCCGAGCCCATTATGACCAAATGGAAATGGATGCTGGCCGCGCGTCTTTCCGGAAAAGTTTTCGTGCTCAACGAAAACGGCGACTATTTCTGGCTCGATCGCGGCCACATCGGAGCCATACGCCATTTTGTCCTGTTCCGCGCCGGCCTCACCGGCACCGGCGCCGTCCGCGCACTCGCGCGACTGGTCCTGTTTCCCTTCACCTTGCTGTACCTGATCTTGTACGCAGCAACCATCCATCTCCGGAGAAAACTACGAACCCTATGAAAGCTGTCTATGTTGAGAAATTTGGCGGCGTTGAGAACCTGATAAATGGCGACATTCCCAAGCCTGCGGCAGGCCCGGGCCAGGCACTGGTCAAAATCGCCGCGGCCGGTGTCAATTATATCGACGTGTATTTCCGCATCGGGCTCTATCCCGCAAC
The DNA here is from genome assembly GCA_035484655.1 of Bryobacteraceae bacterium. Classification (GTDB taxonomy): domain Bacteria; phylum Acidobacteriota; class Terriglobia; order Bryobacterales; family Bryobacteraceae; genus Palsa-89. Next base: position 4,775 of record DATHOT010000364.1, read on the forward strand.
TCCGCCGGTGGTGCTTGGCAACGAAGGCGCCGGAACCGTTGAAGCGGTCGGTCCCGATGTCACCAATCTGCGCCCAGGCGACCGCGTCGCGTATGCGATGGCGCGCGGCTCCTACGCCGAATATGCGGTGGTCCCCGCGTGGCAATTGGTAAAGATTCCCGATTCGCTCGATTTCAAAACCGCGGCCGCCGTGATGCTGCAAGGCATGACAGCGCACTATCTGACTCACTCCACCTATCCGCTGAAATCCAGCGACTCGTGCCTGATTCATGCCGCGGCCGGCGGCACCGGTCGATTGCTGGTGCAGATGGCTAAGATGCGTGGAGCACACGTGGTCGCGACCGTCGGCAATGAAGAAAAGGCGCGGCAAGCGAAGGAAGGCGGCGCCGACGAAGTCATCATCTATACCAAGGAAGATTTCGTCCCCAAAGTCAAAGGCAAGATGAACGTCGTCTATGATTCGGTCGGTAAGGCGACCTTCATGCAGAGTCTCGACTGTCTGCGTCCGCGCGGCATGATGGTGAGCTTCGGAAATGCCAGCGGCCCGGTCCCAGATTTCGCGCCGCTGATTCTAAGCCAGAAAGGCTCGCTGTTCCTGACTCGTCCATCGCTCGCGAACTATTCTTCCACTCCCGAAGAGTTGGCCTGGCGCGCCGGCGATCTATTGAAGTGGGTCAGCGAAGGCAAGCTCAAGATCCACATTCACAAAGTCTATCCACTCGCAGAAGCTGCCCAAGCGCATCGCGACCTGGAAGGCCGCCAAAGTAGTGGAAAACTGCTGCTGGTTCCGTGATACGTTCCGTGATTCCTTTCGCTGAGCTGAAGATCGACGCGCTGCTGGTGTCCGCTTTGCCGAACATCCGCTACTTGAGCGGGTTCACTGGCGACAACGGTCTGCTGCTGGTCACTCCCGAATCGCAAACCTTGTTCACCGATCCTAGATTCACGATTCAAGCTTCTGAGGAATGCGCCTGCGCCGTCAAGATCGCTCCGCGTGGTCCGGTCGATCCCTATGCCGTCGAAGCCATTCAAAGCAGGAAACTGAAGCGCGTCGGCTTCGAGGCCACGCGTATGATTTACGACGTTCACCGCCGGTTGAAAGAGGCCATGCCGCTGGGGACTTCGCTCAAGCCCATAGGTCCGGTTATCGAGAACTTACGAATGGTCAAGACCAAAGACGAGATCGATCGCATCCGCCGCAGCGTCCAGACTAATTCGCAGGCGTTCGAGAAAACGGTACAGTCGATTCGACCCGGTGTTTCGGAATCCCACATCGCCGCCGAACTCGAGTTCCAAATGAGGCGGCTCGGCGCCGAGAAGCCGGCTTTCGAAACCATCGTGGCGTCAGGACCGCGCAGCGCGTTGCCTCACGCCCGGCCTGGAAACCAGAAGACCAGCGTTAATGAACTATTATTAATAGATATGGGCTCGTGCCAGGACGGCTACATGAGCGACATGACCCGAGTCTTGTGTTTCGGTAAGGTCACAAGCCGGATTCGAAGTATGTACGATGCCGTGTTGAAGGCGCAGTTAGCCGCGATCGCCGCCGTTCGCGAAGGCGTTACTGCCGGACACGTGGACCAGAAGGCGCGCCAAGTGCTGGAATCCGAAGGGCTTGGAAAAGCGTTCGTGCATTCCACCGGCCACGGTCTGGGCCTAGAAATCCACGAGCCGCCGCGGGTGGGCCGCCGCGACAAGACGAGACTTCAGGCCGGCATGGTGATTACAATTGAACCTGGCGCCTACATCCAGGACTTCGGCGGCATCCGTATCGAAGACACCGTGCTGGTGACCAAGACTGGGTGCGAAATCCTGACACCCACTTCCAAGGAGTTAATGGTTCTCTAGATGTCGAATGATGAGATCAAAGAGCTGATCCAGCTGGTAATAGACAGCGGGATCGCCGAGCTGGAGTTGCAGCGGGGCGACAACCGCGTCCGCATTCGCCGGTCGATGGGAACGATGCAGGACATCTCCATTCCCGCGACGATGACCGGGCATTCGCCCAATTCCACAGACGGGCAAGCTTCGCCGCCTTCGACTTCAACGAGCATGGTGGCCTCGCCGCCCGCCGCCAACGAAGTGATCGTTAAGAGCCCAATCGTCGGGACGTTCTACGAAGGTCCCAAGCCGGGCGATCCTCCGTTCGTCAAAGTTGGCGACTCGGTCGAGCCGGGCCAGGTGCTATGCATCATCGAATCGATGAAGCTGATGAACGAAATCGAGTCGGAGGTGTCCGGCACCATCGTGGCCAAGCTGATGGAAAACGGTCGTGCCGTGGAATACGGCGAAGCCCTGTTCGCGATTCGTCCCCGCTGACATGTTCGAGAAAATCCTGATCGCCAATCGCGGCGAAATCGCCGTACGCGTCATTTGCGCCTGCAAGGATCTGGGCATCAAGACTGTCGCCGTGTATTCGGAAGCGGATCGGCACAGCCTGCACGTGCGCTTTGCCGACGAGGCCATCTGCATCGGGCCGGCCAAGAGCGCGCGCAGCTACCTGGACATCCCGTCGGTAATCAGCGCCGCCGAGATTACCAACGTCGATGCGATCCACCCCGGCTACGGATTTCTGAGCGAGAACGCGGATTTCGCCGAGGTTTGTGAAACTTCGGAGATCAAGTTTATCGGGCCGAAGCCTTCGGTCACCCGCGCGATGGGTTTGAAGCAGCACGCCCGCGCGGCCATGGCAAAGTGCGGAGTCCCCATTCTTCCGGGATCGGAAGGGATCCTCAAGAGCGCGGAGGAGGCCCAGGCGATCGCAGATCAGATCGGCTACCCGGTGATGCTCAAGGCGTCGGCTGGAGGTGGAGGCCGCGGGATGCGGGTGGTGCGTGAGGAGCTGGATTTGCCGGCGCTGCTCACCCAGGCCCAGCAAGAAGCGCAGGCCGCCTTCGCCAGCCCCGATGTTTACATGGAGAAGTTGATCGAGGCGCCGCGGCACATCGAATTTCAAGTACTGGCCGATGAACACGGCGATGTCGAGATTCTAGGCGAGCGCGAGTGCTCTATCCAGCGGCGGCACCAGAAGCTGCTGGAAGAGGCGCCGTCCACCGCCGTCAGTCCAGCGCTGCGCGAAAAGATGACCGCCGGATTGCGCGAAGCCATGCGCAGCATCGGCTATACCAACGCGGGCACCATCGAGTTCCTGATGGACGAGCATGGCCATCTTTACTTCATCGAGGTGAACGCGCGCATCCAGGTGGAGCATCCGGTTACCGAAGCGATCAGCGGGCTCGACCTGGTGAAGAGCCAGATCCTGATCGCCGCCGGTCACCGCCTGACCGAGATCGTTCCGCAGCCGGTAACTCTGCGCGGCCACGCCATCGAATGCCGCATCAACGCTGAGAATCCGGATACCTTCGCGCCGTCGCCAGGCCGCATCACGGGGTTCAATTTGCCGGGCGACATCGGCATCCGCGTAGACACGGCCGCTTATACCGACTACGTGATTCCGCCTTACTACGATTCCTTGGTCGCCAAGCTGATCAGTTATGGAAAAGACCGCACCGAGGCGATCGCTCGCATGCGCCGGGCACTTGACATGTTCGTGGTGGAAGGAATCTATACGACTATTCCGCTACATCAGCGCATCCTCGCCAATCCGGATTTTGTCGCCGGCAAGACCGACACCAGTTACTTACAGAATCACCGCTGAGTTGTTGCCCAACGGCGTGAAGCGCCACCACGCCGACCCGTATCAGGCTTGCTCTCGATGTCTACGCTGGCCGCCATCGGGTTGCCATCCTCAAAACGTACCCGGAAGCACGAGGACTTTGCCCGGAGCGCCCGATTCCAGCGCGCGATAAGCCTCCACGCTGCGGTCGAGCGGAAAACGTCCGGCGATATCGCTAATAATTGCCCGGCGCTTCAAAGCCAGTGTAAGTGCTGCCGAGATCAGGCCGGCGAACTCCTGCAGCCCCTGCACCCAATGCATGCCGTTGTACTTGCCCACAAATACCGAATTAGGGAACAGTCGATGCAGGTTGATGGCGGGCACCGGACCTGACAGCTCGCCGTAGTTGATCAGACAGCCGCGCGGAGCCAGCATTTGCAAACTAGTCTCGAAAGTTTCCGCGCCGACTGGGTCAAATACTACTGCTGCCCCACGGCCGGCCGTATGCGCGCGGACCCCGGCCAGCACCTCCTCGCTGGCGCGATCGATGACGTGCGCTGCGCCTGCAGCACGTACTGCTTCCCCACGCCGGCCGCTCGCGATGCCGATGACATGCGCCCCGCGATCGGCCAGAAGCGCGACCAGCATTCGACCCACAGCACCGGCCGCCCCCCACACCACGGCGACACGGTCTTCCACCGGCCAAACACGCGCCAGACCTCCCGCCGTCAGACCGGCGACGGCCAGGCAAGCGCCATCCTCGAAGCTGAGCGCGTCGGGGATCGGCGCCAACATAAAGGCGGGCGCGATCACGTGAGTAGCGCACGATCCAAGGACCGTGCCCCAGCAGACACGAGTACCGATGGCCAGGCTTACCTCCGGCCCAGTATCCACTACCGTGCCGGCTCCCTCTCCACCGACGGCGTGTGGGAACGGCAAGCGAACGGTGTAGTTATCGGAGCGGATCAAGGTTTCAGCGTGATTGAGTCCGGCGGCCGCGACTTCGACGAGGGCTTCGCCGGCCTTCAGAGGAGCCAGGTCCTCCACGCCAACTTCAATGACGTCCGGACCGCCGGGCGTGAGCGCGCGAGCGACACGGCGCTGGGTAGTTGTGCTCATTGAAGCACAACTATGTTACCGCAAGGTAGGGATTTCTCCTGCTTCCAACAAATCCGCGGCGGGAACCTTTTCCAGCACCGCGCTAAACCACGCCGTCGTGCCGCCCCCGGGCCTACCGTCTAGTCCAATTTCTCCGCCTTGCAGCTCGACCAGCTTTTTGGAGAGAGCGAGACCGATCCCGGTGCCACCATGCTTGCGAGTCAAAGAGCCATCGCCTTGGACGAACGGCTCGAACAGGCGGAGACGTTGTTCTTCGGTGATTCCTATTCCCGTATCCTCGACGGCGAATCTTACGGTTAATGCATCCTCTGCCTCACGCAAGAGTTCCACGGTGACGTTGACGCGGCCGCTATCGGTAAACTTAATCGCATTGCCGAGCAGCTGATCTAACACCTGACGCAGTTTGCCCGAATCTCCATTCATGAGGTGAGGAACGGCCGGAGTTACAGTGCTGCAAAACTTAAGACCCTTGGCATGGGCGCGGCTCCGGTAGACCGTGGACAACTCCTCCAACAAGATTCGCGGGTCGAAGGTGCGGTGCTCAATTCTTGCTTTGCCGGAACCGAGTTGGGAAACGTCCAAAATATCGTTCATTACCTTGACCAACCAATCCGCGGACGACTTCAACATTTCCGTGCACTCCCGTTGCTCGGCATTCAGCTCTAAATCGGTCAGCAGATTGATCATGCCCAGGATGCCGTTGATCGGCGTTCGGATCTCATGGTTGATGTTCGACAGGAACTGGCTCTTGAGCTCCGCAACTTCCGACGCCTTGGCGAGAGCAGACGACAGCTCCTGGTTCTTGCGCACCAATGCATCCTGGGCAGCCTCAAGGGCCGTGGTGCGCGCACGAACTGTTTCCTCGAGCCGGTTATTTTGATTTTGAACTTCCAAATAAAGGAGGCGGGTCTCGATTAGATTCCGAACTCGCAGCAAGACTTCTGTCACGTCGAAAGGCTTGCTCACGAAATCGCTCGCTCCGGCTTGCAGCGCCTGTCGCTTGGCTTCCGGTGTAATGTCAGCTGTCAACACCAAAATCGGCAAATAAAGATCCGAAGCGGTATGTCGAAGTTGTTCGATCACCTCTACGCCGCTGAAGTGAGGCATGTGCAGGTCCAAGAGAATCAGGTCGGGGGTTAGTTCGCTGCAGAGGGTTGCCACCTGGCGTGGATCGGTGGTGCTGTAGACCCTCCGGTATCCCTGCATCCCCAAAATTTGTTCCAGCAGGTCGACATTGGCCTGTTGATCGTCAACGATGAGGATACTGGAAGAAGAGAGGTCCACCTCTCGCATCAAGCGCCTCCAACCGGGACCTGGTCGAAGTTTTCTGAAGCGCGTCGGAGATGCTCATCGAGTATGTGCAACAGCTTTTCGACGTCCAGCGGTTTCGTCAAATAGTCCGTCGCACCGGCGTCCCGCAAACGCCGTATCTCACCGGGTGTCGCATCGGCGCTGATCATTATCGTCGGGATGCCTCGGGTCCTCTGGTCTGCCTGGAGTTCGCGAAGTACCACATCTCCCCGGATGTCCGGTAGGTGGAGGTCCAGAAGGATCAGGTCGGGACGATTCTCGATGGCAAATTCCAATCCCAGCCGACCCTGCATCGCGGTCAGCAGCTTCACCTGGGAGCGAAAGGAGAGCACATGCTCGATCAATTGCACGTTCGCCACGTTGTCTTCGATGTACAGTACTTTGAGCGATTGGGGAACCGGATCGGCTGTTTGAGCTGTAAGAACTTCTTGCCGGCGCACTCGCTCCACGGGCGCCTCGGCCACGGGCAGCTCGATCCAGAATGTGCTGCCATTTCCGACCTGACTGAGGACGCCGATCCCTCCGCCCATGGCTTGAATCAGGTGTTTCGATAACGCCAACCCCAGGCCGGTTCCCTCGACATCCGTCTGACTAGCGGCCAGCCGCTCGAAAGGCGCGAATAAGCGGGCCTGATCTTCCGACGTGATGCCGGTGCCGGTATCTTCCACTTTGATGCGGACCGCGTTCTTGTTCTCCCCTTGGCAAGTGATACGGACAGATCCATTGGTTTGGTTGTACTTGATGGCGTTGGACAGCAGATTGAGCAGCACTTGATGAAGCCTCTGACGATCTGCCATGACATACTGATGGCAATCGCGCGACGTATCGCTGGCCAGATGGATGCCGCGGGATTCAGCAATGGGCCGAACCATTTCAAGCGTTTGAGAGACCGCGTCGCTAACCAGCACTGGCTCAACCGAGAGGGGTAATCGTCCCGATTCGATTCGTGCGATGTCCAGGACCTCGTCAATCAGACGAAGAAGATGACGTCCCCCCTTGAGAATGTGCTGGACACATTCCAGCGCGCGGGCAGGGAGCCCGCCGCCCATCTGGAGAACTTGCGCAAAACCCAGGATGGAATTCAAGGGCGTTCGCAGTTCGTGGCTCATGCGGGACAGGAACTCGCTTTTTGCCCGGTCGGCCTTCTCCGATTGCTCCTTTGCATCCTCCAGCCGCGCGTTTTTCTCGGCGATCAATGCGCTGGATTGAACCAGTACTCGAGCCACACGCCCGATCTCATCGTTGGGGTGATCCTCATCCGGCAAAGCCAGCCCATCGCGCAGCCGATAGGCGTTCTGCTCCAAGGCTTGAACTCGATTACTAATGCCCTTGCTGAAGAGCATCATTCCAAGGATGCTGGCGAAGCAACCTATTCCGAGGCTGCCATACAACCCGTAAAGCACCGTCATCCCGACGCGTACCAACTCAATCCTGCGTTTATCCAGCAGGACCTGTTCTCTCTCCTGCATCGCACGTAGTTCCCGCCGAATGCCATCTCCCTCTTTTTTTTCCAACGTTAGGAATTGCTGCATGGATGCTTCATTGCCCTGCGTGCTTCGAACGCCGCCCAGGGCGGTTACCTGCTCCTGCAGTAGCGTCGCGACACGGCCGATTCTTTCGCTCTGTTGTGGATCGTCTTTCACAAGTAATGCCAGACCAGACGCTTTGCTAACTAGTGTTTTCGACCAGTCCTGCTTACTTCCGAGCGTATATCCTCTAAACGAATCTTCGGCTTCAACCAGCATTTCTCGAAAATCCCTGATCTCCAAACGGACTTCTTGGCTGTGCCTAACCCACGCGGTAGCGTCGGCCTGCATTTTTCTTGTGATAAGAATCAACAGTGTCGAAGCAACGAAGGCCAGCAGAGGTAAAGCGATGACAACCAGCCCCTTAGTACGAACAGGAAGATTGCCCCAGTAGCGTGCCAGACCGCGGACAGGCGTTCTCATATAGGAAGGCTCGTGGTAATATCGGCATTTTTCCTTTATATCCTTAGAGGATTTAAGGTGATACCCCTGACTCGTAAGGCCCAAATCAAACTTGTTCGGCTTCCCGAACAAAACGGTCCAAGCCTATTGTTTTGAGGCTGGAGGCTGCCGGCAGCGCGACGCGGCGAGAGGCTTCTGTTCTGAAATCAGAACAAGGGCGATCGATGGAGACACTCTTTACAGCGTTTCGAGCGCGAGATGCTGCCGGTGCTGGGAGGCGCAGGCTACTTCCAGAGCGAAGCTGAGCACCCGGCGGGTCTCCAAAGGGTCGATGATGGCGTCCATGTGGCCCCGCGCGGCGGCGTGGCGGGCATCCAACCAGCGCTCATAATCGGCGCGTGTTTTTTCAATGCTCTGCTTCAGCTCATCGGGAACCGGCCGGCCATCGGCCTTCAGCTTTTCCAGTTCCGGGCCGTGCACCGCCTGGACCGCGGAATCGCCTTCCATGACGCCGATGCGAGCAGTGGGCCATCCGAAAGTGAAGTTAGGATCGAATCCTTGACCCGCCATGGCGTAGTAGCCGGCGCCGCTGGCGTGATTGATGGTGAGAATAATTTTGGGCACGGTGGCGCAGGCCATCGTTTCTACCATCTCGGCTCCGGCCCGAATGATACCGGCTCGCTCCGCTTCCACTCCAACCATGAATCCCGAGACGTCCTGAAGATAGATGAGCGGCACATTGTTGCGCTCGGCGTTTTCGACGAAGTAGGCAACCTTGCGCGAGGACTCGGTGTAGATAATGCCGCCGATCCGGGCGCCGCTCTCGGTTTTCAGAAACCCGCGGCGATTGGCGATCAGCCCCACGGTGCGGCCGGAGAGCTTGGCCTCGGCGCACAGCATCTCGGGTGCATGATCGGGTTGAAATTCCAGATAGTCGTCGCCATCGAAGATCCGCTCGATGGCTTCTTCGACGTTGTAAGGCAGCCGGTGATCGGAAGGCATCAGGTCATAAAGACCTTCCGCCGGTAAGGGTGGTTGCGATCCTTTGGGCGTCGGCGGCGCTGGAGGCATGGCTCGAAATTTTTGGCGAATCAGTTCCAGGCAAGCTGAATCGTCCTTGGACATGAAGTGAGCGACGCCGCTGGATGCGGTGTGCAGGCGCGCGCCGCCTAGCGATTCGGCATCCACGACCTGGCCCACCGCTCCCTTCACCAGATTCGGCCCGCCGAGCCCCATGAAGCTGGTGCCATCCACCATAATAATGACGTCGCTCAGGGCGGGCAGATATGCGCCACCAGCGATACACGGTCCCATGACCGCGGCGATCTGAGGCACATGTAATTTCCGGCGCATGAGCGAGTTGTAATAGAAGATGCGGCCCGCTCCGTATTGGCCGGGGAAGATTCCATCCTGGTACGGCAGATTCACGCCGGCCGAATCCACCAGATAGACGATCGGCACCCGGTTGCGCATGGCGATCTCTTGGGCGCGCAGGATTTTGGTGATGGTTTCCGGCCACCACGCCCCGGCCTTCACGGTAGCGTCATTGGCGACGATCACCGCCGGGCGGCCCTCAATCTTACCGAGGCCGGTGACCACTCCGGCAGCGGGCGCCTGGCCCTCATAGCGGTCGTACGCCACGAGCAAGCCGACCTCGATAAACATACTTCCGCGATCGAGAAGTTCCCCGATGCGCTCGCGCGCAGTGAGCTTGCGGTCGCGATGCTGCTTCTCTACCTTCTTCGCGCCTCCGCCTTGCCGAAGCCGGTCCTCCAGCTCAAGGAGGCTTTCCACCAGTTGTTTCATGTGGCTTGCGCTAGCGGTCTGCACGTTTTCAGAATACAGGACCCGGGTTAAGAATACAGAAGGCGGGTGTCAGGTGGGATAAAAAGAGCACGGAACGCCTCCGGAACGTTCCGTGCTTAGCGATTTGCGAAAACTGCCTGAGCTCGTTATCGCCGGTCCAGCCGCCTGCGCATCAGTGCAATGCCCAGTAAGCCGGTTCCGAGCAGAACAAACGAGAGCGGCTCAGGTGAGGAAAAAGTATTACCGAAGTTGCTGATACTGGCAGTCCCACTCATGCCGGAAGTCACGGTAACAGAGTCCAAAATACCAACACTCTCCACTCCGGCAAAGAACGCTCTGTCACTGAAGCCTGCACCCGGATTGGTCACCGCGACAGAGCCCCCGGTAGCTTGGGGGCAACTATTGACCGGGGCGCCCAGGCAGAAATGTTCCGTCACGTTAGCGGATCCAGTTCCGGTGACAATGCTGCTGAAGGATAAGCTCAGGCTATCGATTAAGCCCCCAGGATGTTGGACCGTATAACTGATCTGTGAATCCTCGGAGCTGGAAACACCATTTTGAGACTGAACGCTCCACCCTCCGGCGAATTGGAAGCCCTCATCGTCCGGAGTGGTGAGCGGTGTAATGGAAACCGAACTGGCGTTAGAGACTTGCCCGGTACCCTGGTAGCCAAACTCACTAAACAGCAGACTACCGGATACACAAGCGAAGCTCGTCTCCAGATAGGAACCCGCCGGCATGCTCGGACAATTGGTTGTCGTTGCGAACGCCGGCGAGGCGAGCAGGAAGCTCGCATACAACAAAAGCGTCTTCATGTCGTACACCTAAGAAGTTGAACGGCGCTTCTAGCGGCTACGATTAAAGCGGCGCATTCCTACCTTGCCCAGAAGCAGGAGAACTCCGCCGAGTACCAGCGCGGTCGTGCCTGGTTCCGGAACAGCAGAAGCGGTGAAAGTGCCGGATTGCGAGGTCGTAATGCTCCTGCCGGAAGCGAAGTCCGCTGCTGAGCACGAGTTGCCATTACTCACGAAATCCGGGCAGAAGTACAGTTGAATATTTTGGGGTGTAGGCGCCGTACCGTTTGGGAGGGTCTGGGTGAAGAATTCCGAAAAGCCCCCGGTGTACGACGAACCGGTCGCGAGTCCAGCGACGCCGGTATCACTCACCTGACCATGAACCCCGAAGCCTATGAACGTATCACCGTTCAGGTACGTTAGGATGGCAGGTGCGCCTGCGAACACCGAACACGACATTCCGTTAGAATTTGCTGTGGCGCAATTGGTGTTCGGTGAACCTGGTCCAGGGGGCCAACTGATGCTGAACACCAGATTCGGATGCGCCGCGAAGGTCAGGAACTGATTAGCGTCCGCAGCTGAGGGTGCGGTTAGGGTCAGATCGTTGTTATTTACGTAGATCCCTTCGCCAGTAAGCAGCGGACCGCCCGTAAAGCTCAGAGTCGTGTTGGTCGCGACGTCCGAATTGCAGCCCCTCCCCAGTACCGTCGTACACGTCCCCGAGGGCAGAGCTGAAGGATCGTTATTAAAAGTCAGGTTGGTCAGCGTGGCCGTCACCGTGCCGGTGGACCCTGTCAGCAGGGTATTCGTAACGGTTGCCGAAGCATTCGAAACAAAAAGTAGACTACCAACGGCGGCAATCCCAACAGCGAGTTTGCCACTCGTTAAAATTTTTGAACATAGACTCATGATGTGTCCTCCGACTAACGTAATTCTCACTTGCTTCTCCTGCACAAGTGGCTTTCGCCCACTTGCTTAAAGTGACTGCATATTTCAACTCAAGAGGCCGTTATCCTCGCGGAGATCCCCAAACGCTCCACCCGACCCCAGCGTAGCGCTACGATTTGCCTCCCAACAACGAAGCCCGCAACAAAAGTGTACTGCTCGGCGGCGCAATCGGGAACTGGAAAGAATTCCAGGACGGGTAGTTGGTAGTAGTTCCACCTGAGAATTTCACCTACCTAGAGCCACTAGTTATCTTAGAACTTTAGTCTCATCTTGTCACGCTAAATCGGGTGAGGAGCCCTATAAACGTACTAAACCGTACTAATGGTACGAGAGCGGCTAAAGTACTCTTGGTCATCTACCGATAATTACATCGAGCCTGGATAGGGCAGCGGATTTTGAAACGAAAGATGAAAGATTCTTCTTGCAAGTACTCTATGACCGATGGTACTATCGACCTTTAATAATTTGAAGCGGTACTTGCTACCTGGGTTCAGCATACGCTGATTGGGCCCGGTGAACTTGGGCTTAGAGCTTAGAAATCCGCGGTTCTCGTAGTACTGTAATCTCAACTAGAGGTTGGGCTTATGCCCGCTCAACCTGACTCACGTTCACTCAGTACGCTCCCCGGAGGGCTCAAAGATTTCCGCAAGGAGGTACGTCAGCGTGAGATTGATTCCTGGTAGGGCCAGTCGATTACGCCGCCGGTTAATTCTTTTGGCGCCCGACCGTCGCCAGACAAGTTGTTTTGCCCAGAGCACTGCGGATGTGTCATTGCATCAACGGCTCCTGGCTGACGCGCAAAGGCTGAGAGGTCGGGTCTATCTGGCAGACGGAGCGATTCAGCCGTCGCAGTTGTGCTCCGATGGACGCCATGTGCAAGCTGCCGACGAAAAGAGTTGGCATCTTTTGACGCTGGACGAACGCGGCCACGTAGCCGCCTGCACTCGATATCTTCCCCATTCTAACAATGTTACATTCCCGGAACTAATGGTCTCCAGTTCGCCGATCGCCCAATCGGAGCCATGGGGACGGTCTTTCCGCAGGGCTATCGAAGCCGAACTGGCTTTGGCCAGGAAGCGCCGCTGTTCGTTTGCGGAGGTGGGCGGTTGGGTAACCTCGGAGACTCTGCGGGGCACAACGGAAGCGGTTCGGATGATTCTATCGGCGTACGGCCTGGCTCGATCCTTGGGCGGAACAGTGGGCGTCAGCACCGTCACAACCCGGCACAGCTCCTCCTCTATACTCCGCCGAATCGGCCTCGCATCGCTGTTGTCGCGAGGGGCCGAGCTTCCGCCTTACTTCGATCCGCACTACAACTGCGAAATGGAGATTCTACGTTTTGATTCGGACCGGCCGAACCCGCGCTACCAGTCTTGGATCGACGAGTGCCAGACCTACCTGGCGACCGCGCCGGTCATTTGCGCAAAAGCCGGGGACCGGTCACTGGAACAAATTCGAGTTGCAATACGCGGGCGGTTCCAACATACTGACCAAACTTCAAATGTAGAAGTGGCTTCCGCTGAACCGGTTTGGGAACGATCCACAGGGGTAGCCTGATGCCTGGCAGCTTGTTTTCCTGCCAGAAAAAAGAGGAAATTTAGGAAAATGGCGCTATCCGGTTGGCAATGGTTTTCAGCCATCCTGCTGTTGAGTTGCCTGGTCAGCTTCGCCTGGGGCATGCAGAAGTTTTTCGTGCAACCTCAGGGACGCACTCCCGGCATGAAGGTGATCAGCGCGTGCGGGGTGCTGTTCGCGGCTCTTCATTTTGTCGCGATTTTCTTGCCCAACAGCATACCCCCGGAGCGCGGTATGGTGGCGGCTCTCCTTTACTTATGGTCGCTGGGATTGTTCTGGTGGGCCATCCAAACCAACTCCACCGCGCGGCTATCGGCGGCCTTCTCTGACGACCTTCCAGCCCATCTGGTGGAAGACGGTCCCTACCGCTTTATACGGCATCCGTTTTATTGCTCTTATGTTCTGGCCTGGTCGGCCGGCACGGTCGCTACCGCCCGCTGGTGGCTGCTTCTAACCGTGGCAGTGATGGTAATCATCTATTGGAAAGCGGCCGCGATCGAGGAAGAGAAGTTCTCGCGCAGCGCCCTGGCCGAAGAATATCAAAAATATCGGGAGCGCACTGCCTGGCTGCTTCCCAACCCCATGAAACTCTTGCTGGCTCGACGTTCCCAATGAGGATCTAGCGAAGGCATGCGGCTAGCCTGGTACAACATCGCGCACGACCGTACTCGATTCCTGGTGACCTTGCTGGGCATTACCTGCGCGGTATTCCTGATGATTTTTCAAGGCAGCATTCTGCTGGGATTCCTGCAAGCCGCCTCGAAGATCATCGACACCACCGACGCCGATCTTTGGATCACCGGCCGGGGGGTGCAATGCTTCGAATTCCCGGTCTCGGTGGAGAGGCGCCTGGGGCCGATCGCGCACAGCGTGCGAGGCGTGGATCACACCAGCCGGATTTGTACCAGGCTGGTGCAGTTCAGAAAGACCGACGGCAGCCACCAGCTGGTGGACCTGGTGGGCGCCGATTCCGACGTTGGCCAACAGTTTCCGATGCCGCGCGTAGCGGGCGATTCCGACGCGATCGCTCCTGAAGCGCTGGTAGTGGATAAGAGTAATGTTGAGCTTTTGAACGTGGCCGCGCATCTGCCTCAGGACGTGGAGGTCAACGAGCAGCGAGCGCGCGTCGTAAGCGAAACCTCGGGATTCAGCTCTTTCATCGGCAGTCCTTACGTGTTCACGTCCTACGCCGATGGGTCGCGCTACATCAACCTGCGTCCCGAAGAGACCATGTTTATCCTGGTGTGGCTCGAACCCGGCGCATCCATCGAGAATGTCAAACGTGCGCTGCAGACGCGGCTCACGAATGTGGATGTATGGACCCGCCAGGAATTTTCCAGGAAGGCCCGCTTTTATTGGATTACTCAGACCGGCGCCGGGGGCGCGATTCTGACCGCGGCGCTGCTGGGCTTTTTCATCGGCCTGGCGGTGGTTTCGCAATCGATTTACGCGACCACTATGGAAAATATCGAGGAATTCGCGACTCTCAAGGCGCTGGGCGCTTCGAACGGCTTCATCCGGCGCGTGATCATCAGTCAGGCTATGGTATGCGGCATCGGCGGGTACATTCTGGGCCTGCTGATTACCAGTCCGATGATACGCGCGGCCCAAACCAACATACCCTGGGTATCGGCGCCGGGCTGGCTGCCTGCGGCCATTGCTCTTCCCACCCTGGCCATGTGTGTTTCGGCGTCTATTATTTCCGTCCGGGCCGCGCTCGCGGTGGAACCGGCGAAGGTGTTCCGTGCCTGAAGCCATTCTGTCGGCCCGGAACGTGAGCATGTCTTATGGATCAAACAGCACTCGTGTGCGCGCGCTGGAGGATGTGTCGCTCTCGTTTGCCGCGGGCACGCTGACGCTGATTATGGGGCCGTCCGGCAGCGGGAAGACGACGCTTCTGTCGTTGTTGGGTTGCTTGTTGACGCCCGACCAGGGGTCGGTTTTTGTGGATGGCGCCGAGGTTGCATCGTTAAATGAACGCCGGCGCACTAAACTGCGAAGAGAGCAGATCGGTTTTATCTTTCAGGCTTTCCGGCTTTTTCATTCTTTATCGGCCTTCGAGAATGTTATGATCGCGGCGGAGATCGGCGGGACTCGCGATCAGCGCAGCTCTGCCAACGCCCAGCAGTTGCTCGAGAATTTAGGGCTCGGCGACAAGCTTCATCTGAAACCGAATGCACTCAGCGGAGGCGAAAAGCAAAGAGTTGCTATCGCCCGGGCTCTGCTGCCAAATCCGAAAATCTTGCTCGCCGACGAGCCGACCGCGGCGCTCGACGCCATTGCGGGGCGGCAGATCGGCCAAATCCTGCGGGATCTTGCGGAGCAACAGAAACGAACCATCGTGGTAGTTTCGCATGATCATCGCTGGGCCAGCTTTGCTCACCGGACGGTCATTCTGGAAGACGGCCGCCTGGTGGAGGATAGGAGAAACTAATGAAAGTTCGTCTAAAGCCAAAAGGATCTCGACTCAGCCGGGTCGTGGTCGCGGTATTCAGTCTGTGTGTGGCGATCTTGATTGTCTATTCATTTGCCACCAAGACCGGGACCTCGGCGCATATCGGCACCGAGGTGCATCCGCTTCGACCGGAGCCCGTGGTGCTCGCCTCCCCCGGACGCATCGAGGGTCTGTCGGACCTGGTAGGCGTGGGAGCGGCGATCGATGGAGTGATCCAGACCATCCATGTCAAGGAAGGCCAGCAGGTACAACAAGGCCAGATATTGGCCGAGCTGGAGTGCAACGATCTGCAATCGGCTTTGCGCGTCGCCAGCTCCGAATTAGAGAGCCTGCAACAAGCCCGCTTGCGGGTGCTGCGCGGCAGCCGCGATGAAGAACGCTTGGCGGCCGCTCAGAAGTCGGCGGCGGCGAAAGCCGTGTTAGACCAGGCGGCGGTCCAACTCGACCGCATGCGGCAGTTGCGCGAGGCGACTGCCGTATCGAAACAAGCCTACGACGAGGCGCTGCGTGACGCCGATGTCGCCAAGGCGAATTTCGAGCAGTCCAAGCGAAATGAGGAGCTGGTGAATGCCGGACCGCTCAGCGAAGAGATCGCGCGCGCGGATGCGGACGTCCACGCCGCCGAAAACCGGATCAAACTGGCTGAAGACAAGCTGAGTAAATGCGTGGTCCGAGCACCCATCAGCGGATCCATCTTGCGGGTCCATCTGCGCGAGGGCGAGTCGTTCACCACCTTCGCGCCACGACCGCTTTTCAGCGTCGCCGATATTTCGGGACGCAAAGTGCGCGCCGAGGTGGACGAGCGCGACGTCGGCAGCGTGCATGTCGGACAAAAAGTGACCGTCACTTCCGATTCCTATCCCAACAAGAGCTTTTCGGGCACGGTAACGAAGCTGGCGTCCATCATGGGACGGAAGACGGTGCTGACCGGCAATCCGGCTGAGAAGGAAGACCGGGACGTTTTAGAGGTCACTGCCCGCTTGGACCCGGCCGCTAACGTGTTTCCGGTTGGTCTGCGAGTGACCGTTCAGTTCAAGCCCTAAGCGCGCGGCTCTGAAACCGGTCACGCTGCTATTCTGGGTCCATGCTTGGCATCGACCCCCGAGCGTTGCGCGCGGCCTGGACCGTGCTGCTGCTGGCTCTCGTGGTCGCAGCCGCCTACGCCGTCCGCACGACCATCGCGGTCTTCATGATCGCGGTGCTGTTCGCGTATCTCTTGATACCACTGGTCGACGCCGTAAATCATTACACGCCTCGCCGGGTTTCGGGAACGCTTGCGCTTGCGATTGTATATCTGATGTTGGTGGGTTTCATCGTGGCGCTGGGGTTAACGGTGGGCTCGCGTATCGCCGATGAGGCCAACAGTCTGGCCGTCCGGCTCCCGGATCTACTGAAGAACCGCGAATGGATCGATAAAATTCCCTTGCCGTACTGGCTGGAACCGGCGCGCGTTCGCATGGTTCAGTGGCTGCAAGAAGAGATTGACACCGGGGGCAAGGACATTCTTCCGTACGTTAAGAGCTTCGGCGGCCAGTTGATAACTGGCGCGCGCTACGTGCTGTACATCATACTGGTCCCGATCCTGGCATTCTTTTTCTTGAAGGATGGCCGAAAGATCCGGCGCGACGTCCTCGACAGCCTGGACGAGAACAATCAGCTTGTGGTCGAGGAAATTCTCGACGATATCAACCGGCTGCTGGGCCAATACATTCGCGCGCTGGTGCTGCTGGCGGTTTCGAGTTTCATCGCCAACAGTGTTTTCCTGGGGCTCACCGGCGCGCCATATGCGATCTTGCTGGCAGTCATTTCGGCGCTCGGAGAATTCCTGCCCGTAGTCGGACCCGCCGCGGGTGCAGTCATCGTTCTTGCGGTCACGGGTCTGAGCGGCTACACGCATTTGATCACCTTCATTTTGTTTTGGATCCTGTTCCGGATGTTTCAGGATTACGTAGTGAATCCCTACGTCATGGGCAAGGGCGTGGAGCTAAACCCGCTGCTGGTTCTGTTTGGCGTGTTGGCAGGCGAGCAGATGGCGGGCGTCGCAGGGATGTTCTTCTCGGTGCCGGTGATCGCGACGCTGCGCGTAGTCTTCGTACGGCTGCAGCGGGCTCGGACCCGGGAGATCGTGACTTCGAAAGTTCAAGCATGAAGAGGCTTTCGTGGCTGCTCTGGGCTCTG
>DATHOT010000365.1:0-30651 GCA_035484655.1 Bryobacteraceae bacterium
AGTCGGCGAAACGTAGATCAGCGGAGCTCGCATTCCATCGATGTACAAGTTCACGCCACCCAGGGCGTTGGGGTAGTTTCCATTCGCGTCGGGAGTCGCAGAGACGGCGGCATCGGCCAGGTGAGCCCCGGTGATGGTGATCAGTGTTCCAGGAGCGATCTCGGCCGCATTGGCGCCGCCGTTCAAGTTCGCGCCCGAAGCAGTCGCCGTGATGGTAGCGCCGGTAGAAAGGGTGGTCGCCAGCGTAATCGAATTGCCAGCCGCGCCTCCAGCCTTCGCCGTCAGCACCAGTTCATTGAAGCCGGGGTTGGACCTAGCCAGCACATTCGGGTCGGGCGTGCCCCCGGTAAGGCCATTGATGATGTTGGCGAAGTTCTGAATGACCGAAAGGAGGCTGTCGCCGCTCACCACCGTGTACGTATAGGCGGTCCCATTGATGGTGATCGTAACGGTGTCCTTGGCGGTGATGGTCCCACCGAAGTCCACCGCGCCCACCGCGTAGGTGGTCAGGCTGAAAGCGTTAGTGATGCCGTTGACCGGGATGTTGGGCATGCCCACCGTGAATGCCAGCACCCGCCGGTCAAAAGGATCGGTGACATACAGGTTCGAGCCGTCCCAGGCCAGAGCCAGCGGGTCTCGAACAGTCGCTGGGCTGGAAGAAAGGACATTGGCGTCCAGTTGAAACGTGTTGGTGCTGTCGGTAACTTGATCGGAGAACTCGTCGGGCTGGCCGATAATTTCGTCTGCACGCTGGCCGTTCTGCGTCGGAATGCTGTTATACACCAGGATCCGGTCATTTCCCCCGTCCGCAACGAACAAATGCTGGCCATCGGAGAGCGCAAATCTTGGAAAGTCCATCGTAGATCCGCAGCGGGCCGGATAGATCGGATTATTGGCGGCATCGTAGCCCGTCACAGTGTTGCACATGACCGGAGTTTCTTTGTTGGTAGTGTCGGTGGCCGAAGTGGCGGTCATCCCGGTGAACGCGTTATTGGCCAGCTCGGAGGTCATGTTGGGTTGTCCGATTTCTACATCGGCGGCCTGCTGTGTCTGAGTAGGAATGGAGTTCCAGATGAGCACCCGGTTGTGACCGAGGTCCGTGACGAAGAGACGCTGGCCATCGGACGTCACCGATACCGGCGAGAACATGTTGCTGGCTGTGGGGGCGGAATCACTTACCGTGGGCGCCGGAGCGGTATTGAAGTTCGGCTGGCCCAGTACCAGGTCGGCCGCTTGATCGTTCTTAGTCGGGATGCTATTCCAAATCATCACGCGATGATTCTGGGTGTCGGCGACGAAGAACTGGTTTCCCTGAATCCACACCCCTTGCGGCCCGCGGAAGGACTTATTGTCGAGTCCCACGTTGCCGGTTGTAAAATTTGGCTGGCCCAACACCAGATCAGGCGGTTGATCGATCACAGTGGGGATCGAGTTCCAGATCAGCACCCGGTTGTTGTCGGTATCCGCTACTGCCAGGATCTGGCCGTTGGTGGCGATGCCGGTGGGCGTTCGCAAACCATTCTGCGTGAGGTTAATGTCGCTGGTGACGAAATCTGGCTGGCCCAGCACCAGATTTGCCCCACCGCCGTTGTCGCCTCCGATGCACAAGGCACAGCGTTGTCCGGCTTGAGGTATAGAAGCCGTCGGAGCCAGAACGTATTGCGAGATGTTCTGATAAATCATCACGCGATTATAGACGGGGGTTGCCTGGACGTGATTCGAGTCGACCACGAACAGCGTATTGTTGGCGTACGCCACGCCTCCTACGGCGCCCAACACGGTAGCCGAGGAATTAGTACCTATATCCTGCGAGGTGAAGGTTCGCTGGCCGAATGTGAGTCGAGCGCCCTGCCCGGTTATGAATCCCTGGGCGAAGATAACCATCGACGATGACAAAAAAATGCTGAGAAGCTTCATGAAACTGAATCTTGCGGGTATGGTCTAGTATAACAACTGGTGACGGTTATCAATAGTTCCAGGTTTCGAAGTTTGTGATTTTCTTCAGAGAAACGTGCGCGGCTTGTAGAAAAAACGCCACAGTGTGAATCAGGTGCTACAATAAATTTCTTCGCTTTGGCATCCCCGGGGATTCGTTTGGCAAACACGAACAACTTACTGGAGGCAGCCGGCCGCTGGTTTCTCCGCTCAGGGATTCAGGAGTCTAACGGCGGCGTGGCCCGGTATTACCGCTCCGATCTTGGCCAAAACGCTCCTGTCTCCACCGAGATCACCGGCTACGCCGTTAGCGCATTGCTCTTTTTCCACGATCGCACGGGACTAGCCGAATACCAGGTTGCGGCGCTCCAGGCCGCGAGATTTCTGACGCGTACAGCGTGGGACCGGAAGCTGGAGACATTTCCCTTCGAGCATTCCGTAAATGGCGACCGGTCACGAGCACTGGCATATTTTTTCGACTGCGGCATTATCGTTCGCGGACTGCTGGCCGCCTGGCGCGCCTCGAAGGAGGCTGAATTCCGGGACACCGCGATCGCCGCGGGGCGGGCGATGATGAAGGATTTCCAGCGGAGCGACGCGATTCATCCGATTCTTGATCTGCCTGGGAAACAGCCCCTGGCTCATGAGCCACGCTGGTCGGCCTCTCCGGGATGTTACCAACTTAAATCCGCCATGGCTTGGCAAGAGCTCTTCGAGACTACGGGCGAGATGGATTTTTTCCGCGCCTACGAATCGGCTGTGGCGGCCGCGCTGGCGAATGAATATGAATTTTTGCCGGGCGAAACCAACCGGGAGAAGGTGATGGACCGTCTCCATGCCTATGCTTATTTCCTGGAAGGTTTGTCGCCGATGCTGCACCGCTCCGATTGCGCACACGCCTACCGCGAGGGCATCGATCGGATCGCGGCGTATCTGGGCGAAATCGCACCGCTGTTTGCCCGCTCCGACGTTTATGCGCAACTGCTGCGGGCGCGGTTGTTGGGCGAAGCTTTTGGAGTGATCCCGCTCGATCATGCTGCCGCGGCGCAAGAGGCCGGCCAGGCGGCGGCATTTCAACTGTCCGCGGAGGACGATCGTGTCGCGGGCGGATTTTCATTTGGAAGGAAGTGCGGCGAACCGATGCCGTTCGTGAATCCCGTCTCCACCGCATTCTGCGTCCAGGCGCTGGCGTGGTGGGACGATCGCAAGAACAACGCGCTCCAGGCTCGCCGGCAGCTACTGATTTGAGCCAGGCCTTGCCGGAGACGATCAAAGTCCTCTTCGCCTCCGGGTCCGAAGACTTAATCCCGACCGCCATCGAGCACATGCAAAAGCTCTTTCCGGAGCTTCCGCTGGTGGTGGTGTCTGAATTTCCAATTCAAGGCGCGCGCTGGATTCCTTATCCCCTGTCACGCGGCTTCTGGCAGAACCTGTCACTGTTCCGCTGGCATTTTCGAGACAAACGCATTCGGCTCTGTGCGGTGATTCTGCAGCCGCGCATGCCGTACTGGCGCATGCGATTGATCGCTTTGGCTCTCTCGCCCTGGAACTTTCTGGCGTTCAACGAGGCGTTCGGCCATTTCATGCTGCGTCCGAGCACGCTGGGCACCATCGCCAGGCACGTGGCGTGGAGAACCCGGAATTTCTTCGTGTGGGAATTCTCGCCGGGCGGCGCCACGTATACGTGGTTGTGGAGGCTGCGTCATCCGAGAGCTCTAGTGCGGCCGGCGCGCGTCCTGCTCGCTAAGACCGCCGGGCTAGCGACTGCAGTTCTTAAGGCGATCATTCCTCCGCGAGCGCCGGTGCCATATGCATCCCAGGCGCGTCCACGCGGCGTATCGGTGGTCATCCCCTCGCGCAACGGACGGGAGTTGCTCACCGACCTGTTACCCAAAGTGGTGGGGCAGATTGAGCGGATGAGCGGGGAGATCATCGTTGTCGACAACGGGTCCGATGACCAGACCGCCGATTTTCTGCGGAGCTGGTATCACACCGTGGCGCTGGTGGAGAGCCCGACGCCGTTGTCGTTTGCGAGCGCTGTCAACGCCGGGGTTCGGAAATCGCGTTACTCACACGTCTGCCTGCTCAATAACGATATGGCGATCGGGGAAGGATTTCTCGAAGCGCTGCTGACGGCCTTCGCCCGGGTACCCGATCTTTTCTGCGCTACGGCCCAGATCTTTTTCCCGGACGGCGCGCGGCGCGAGGAGACCGGCAAGGCGGTGATGCCGTTCCCGTCCGATCGCAAGCCCGCGGACTTCCCGGTGCGCTGTGAGCTTCCTTTTCCAGGCGAGGATCTGAGCTACGTGCTCTATGGAAGCGGAGGGTGCTCGTTGTTCGACGCCGCTAAGCTGGACGAGCTGGGAGGGCTCGATGAGGTCTACCAACCGGCTTACGTGGAGGATCTCGATCTCGGATTTCGCGCCTGGCAGAAGGGCTGGCCGTCAGTCTTCGTGGAAGCAGCGAGAGTGGTTCATAAGCACCGCGCCACAACTTCCCGGTATTATTCGAGCGAATTCCTGGATCAGGTTCTGGAGTTGAACTATCTTCGATTTCTGGCGCGCGCGGTTGACGATCCGCGAGTGTTTCGACGCTTGTGGCGCGAAGCGGTACAGCGCCTGAATCTGGCGAGTGTTTCGCATACGCCGAATCCCGCCGCGGTGGCAACTTTGTCGGAGGCTTGGCGCGCGCCATTCTGGTGGAAGCGCCGCGAGGCGGCCGCGCTGAGCGACGACCACATTTTGGCGATCGGCAGCGGGGCGGTGACCGTGGCGCCGGGCTGCGCGCCTCGCAATCGGCCGGTGGTGGTGGT
Organism: Bryobacteraceae bacterium; assembly: GCA_035484655.1. Lineage (GTDB taxonomy): Bacteria > Acidobacteriota > Terriglobia > Bryobacterales > Bryobacteraceae > Palsa-89. Next base: position 4,748 of record DATHOT010000365.1, read on the forward strand.
AGCCACGCCGTACCTGCCGTATCCCTTGGCGCACGGCGGCGCGGTGCGGATGTACAACCTGATGGGTTGGGCCTCGCGGGATTTCGATCAGGTGCTGGTTTCGTTCTCCGGCGAGGCGCGCGAGGTCCCGGCTGAGTTATTGCAGATCTGCTGCGAAGTGGTTCTGGTGAAGCGTTCCGGGAGCCACCTGCTGCCTTCGACCGATCGTCCCGATGTCGTCGAAGAGTTCGATTCACCGGCCTTCCACGCCGCGCTGCGTCAAACGGTTAGGAAATGGAAACCCGGCGTGGTGCAACTCGAGTTCACGCAGATGGCCCAATATGCCGTGGACTGCGCGCCTGCCAAGACGATTCTCGTGGAGCATGATGTCACGCTGGATCTTTATCAGCAGCTTCTCGAGCAAGGTGACGACTGGGAGCTGCGGCATCAACTCGAGCGCTGGAAACCGTTTGAAATCGCCGCTTGGAGTATCGTGGACCGCGTGGTGACGATGTCGGAGAAAGATCGCGGGCTGGCGCTGCGGGAAGGCGTGTTATCCACGAGCGCCGTGGCGCTGCCCAACGGCGTGGATCTGGAGAGGTTCCAGCCCACTCCAAATTCCGCCGATCCGCGCCGCTTGCTGTTCATAGGATCTTTCGCCCACTTGCCCAATGTCCTGGCGGTCGATTTCTTCCTGCGCGAAGTCTGGCCGCGGCTTCAGCCGCTCGGCATCACGCTGCACATCATTGCGGGCGCGCGACCTCAGTATTATCTGGATCGTTATCAGGATCGTGTTCGGCTCGCGCTGGAGCAGCCGGGCCTGGAGCTGGAAGATTTTGTCTCGGACGTGCGCCCAGCGTACCGGCGCGCGGCGATTGTCGTGGCGCCGTTGCTGGCCTCGGCGGGAACCAATATCAAAATCATGGAAGCGATGGCTATGGGCAAGGCCATCGTCAGCACACCGGCGGGAGTTAACGGGCTGGATCTCCAAGCCGGCAAAGACGTGGTAGTGGCGAGTACGGGGGCGCAGATGGCGGCGGCTGTTCGCGACTTGCTGGATAACCCGGCCAAGCGCGAAATTATCGAGCGGCAGGCTCGCATGACCGTGGAGCGCCGGTTCGATTGGGGCGTGATCGCGGGGCAGCAGAAGCGGATGTACGAAGAGCTGACGGCTACGGGAGGCGGGTCGCAAAGATAGCGTAGTCCAGGGTTCCGAAGAAATCCTTTTGAAACGCTTCCGGCAACTCCGCTAATGACGGCATGGCGTCCACCGCCGGGTACAACCGCTCCACTTCGATTCGACCGAAGCCGGCCTCTTCGAGATAAAAGCTCATGAGCGGCGGAGGAATCGGATGGCGGTGGGTGGGATCGATGTAGAAGTGGGTCGCGAAGATGGCCAGGCATTCGGGATTCGGAGTCTCGATGGCCACCAGCGCGCCGGCCCGCAACTTTTCATGCAGCAGGCGAACCATCTCAGGCAAGCGCTCGGGCGCGAGATGCTCCACTACCTGGCAGCAAACGACGCCACCCAAGGAGGAATCCGCGAGGGTGTTGAGATAGGTGAACATGTCAGCATTTTCCGCGTCCAAGCCTTTGCTTTGGCAGAGTGCGATGGAGTCGTCGTTCAAATCGATGCCGCGGGCCGGGATGCCAGCTCCACGAAAAACTTCCAGCATCTCGCCGCGTCCGCAGCCGATATCGAGCACTGGAGCATGCGCGCGGAAGCGGCCCGCATACATCTGCTGCCGCTGGCGGACGGCATCTTCCGAGCCGCGAAACTTTTCGGCGAACTTCAGCCAGTCGATGCCCGTGAAATCCGGCGGCGGCGCGTTGGCGGCGGCTTGTCCGGTAGCCTTCGAGAGCGAAGCCTTTTGGCGCGCTAGCCGCAGCTCGGCATGAATAACCGATTCATACTCGGTACGAACGCGGTCCAGGTCAGCCCAGAATCGTTTGTGAATCTCTTCGGACTGGCGAACCATGGCGGCTTCGAAGTTGGCATGATGCGCCTTTATCTGCTCGCGGTAATTGCCGTCCATTAACGTGACGCGATGTTGGAACGCACCCTGCATTTCGGCGATGCTCTTGAGGAAGTGAATTTCGTTGGCGGCCAGCTTTTGTTCCCAATCCACGCGCCATTGGGACCAGTGCGCGCGCACATCCTTGAGCTGCCGAGCTTCCTCGCGAAGCTCGTGGAATGCCCGGTTAGACTCCTCGCGCAGCTGATCGATCCGCGCAGCGAGCGCGGCCAAGGCGCGATTGTTGTCGTTCAGCGCCTGGATGGTCGATTGCACGCAGGCCACCAAGGCGCGATTGAATTCCACCTGTTCGCGAATATGCCAATCGAGAGCGCGCGCCACCAAACGTTTTACGCGCTGGATGATCGAGTTGAGCGCCCCAGGCGGACGCGGATTCACCGAGCCGATGCTGGCCACCTTGCCCTCAGCGGCGTCGCGGGCGTGCAGCAGAGGAGTCAGATCGGGGAGTGGAATGTCGCCTGAAACTGTGCCATTCGGATTTCGCGCGCGCACTCGCTGCCGAATTTCCGCGAGAACCGCGGCCAGCTCTTCACCTTTTTCCATTCCTGCTCCGGCTGGGTTTCTTGCCCCAGCTTGCCGTGATGGTGGTGTAAACTCCACCGCGCGGCGTAAACTCACCGGTGACCGTGGCCGCGACCGGACGGCAGGCCGCTACCACATCCCTCAAAATGCGATTGACCACGTTCTCCTGGAAGATGCCGAGGTTGCGGTATGCCAGCGTGTACATCTTCAGCGACTTCAGCTCCAAGCACAGCTTGTCGGGAACATAACGCAGCGTAATCTGGCCGTGATCGGGCAGGCCGGTTCTGGGGCAGACCGAAGTGAACTCGGGCATCACGATTTCGATTTCGTAGCCGGGATACTGATTGGGCCAGGTCTCGATCGCGGGTAGCTTGGCGCGGACGCCAGCGGCGGCATGCTGGTCGGTGTAAACGCGTTTCATTTTTCAGCAGGGATCATTTTTCGGCCCGGATCAGGGTCCGCGCCAGCATCTCCAGGAACAATCCGACATCGGTCACGATGCCTACGGCCTGGCCGGTTCCGCGATCGCTCACTTTGGTGGCCACCGCCGGGTTAATATCCACGCACACGATCTTCACCCAGCTGGGCAGCATGTTGCCGACGGCGATGGAGTGCAGCATGGAGCCGAGACACAGCACCAGACCGGCGCCCTTCAATTGCTCGGCGTAGGCGTCCTGGGCGAGGTTCATGTCGGTAATCGTGTCGGGCAACGGGCCATCGTCGCGCAGGCTGCCGGCCAGCACGAACGGCACGTTTCCCCGGACGCACTCGTACATGATGCCGCTGCGCAACCGGCCGCTCTCGACCGCTCCCTGGATGCTGCCGCAATGATAGATGGCGTTGATGGCGCGCATGTGATTGCGATGACCGTGTTCTTCCTGACGCCCGTCGCTCTGCCGGATGCCCAGCGAGGTTCCCAGCAGCGCGGCCTCGATGTCATGAACGCCCAGGGCGTTTCCGCTCAGCAGCGCGTTCACGTAGCCTTCGCGAATCAATTTAGAAAGCGCGACGGCGCCGCCCGTGTGCACGACCACTGGACCAGCCACGGCGACAACCTTCTGTCCGGCCGAGCGCGCGTGTTCGATCAAGGCCGCGGTTTGATTCACGGCCGTTTCCACCTGGCGCTCGGAAGAGATGCCGTTGCTCATGAAGGCGAACGAAAGGCGATCGCGTTCCTTCGATTCGGGAACCACGCGAATGCCGCGCATCCCAGTCACCACCAGGTCGCCGAATCGCAGATCGCGCATACGCCGGCACCAGGCCTGGTCGCCATCGACAACGATCATGGCATCCATGCGCTGGTTCTGGACTTCCACCCATTGGTTGTTGCGGCGGACATAGGTTCGATAATTGGTGGTGGAGTAAAAATCTTCGGGAGCGCAGCGGTCGCGTTCGACCTGGCGGAGCTCGGCGTCGCCGGAGTCGACCATGGAGCAGCCCAGTCCGAGCAACTGCGAGAGCATCTTCTGCATCGAATCCGCGTCGTCGGCATCGATCTTCAGACGCAGATAGGACGCCTCGCTATTGGTGCGTCCGATGCGAAACTGCTCCACTTCGAAGCGGCCGTGAAATTCCACGACGGTATCGAAGATCTGTTCCATGATGTGGGAGTCGATTAAATGACCCTCTGCCTCCACCCGCTCCTGCAGGGGAAGCGCTACGGCGCGCGAATCCATGGTGGCTTATTACAGGATAACTGGTGGGAGGTTATTGAAGAAGTTTATCGCCGGCCGGGACGCCGGGGACGGAGCTTAGCGTTGCTAGTACTAGTACTTCTTGAGCCGGCCGATGGGACCTTATTGGTCCCTTAACTGTTGCCTTCAGGCGCCAGTGACTTTATAGTGACAGAAGAGGACAGGAACCCTCTATATGCCAACATCTATCACTTTCTTCGCTATTCGGACTCTACCCGCACTTCTATTGATTGCTCTGTCTTCAACCATCGCCACTGCTGCTACAACAACTTTTTCAACCGCCACAGGCGCCATGAACGGCACCGAAAATGTGAATGCCTCGGCGATGTTTACCACCGGAACCGGCACCATTGACATTGTTCTGAGCAATTTGCTGACGGCTGCACAAGTCCACTCGGTGGGGGGCGATATCAGCGATCTGATGTTCACAATCTCAAATTCTTTTAGCGGCTCGGTAAGCGATTCTAACCGCAGCTACACCGGCACGCTGGTGGATGTCGATGGTTCCGGAAACGTAACGGCCGGCAGCGGAAGTTTTGACGGTTGGGATTTTTCAAATAGCGGATCTAACTTCACTTTGGAAGAACTAGGATCCCTGGAAGCACCCAGTCAGACGATCGTCGGCGGCGCGGGCGCCACATCCTACCCCCACGCAGTCGGGTCGATCGACAACGGCTCACATGATCCCTTCCTGCAAGGAAGCGCTACTTTCCATCTCACAGGTCTCACGGGAATCACGAGCGGCACGACTATCACCGCAGTAACCTTCTCGTTCGGTACAACGGCGGGCGGGAATATAACCGGCCACACCAATAGTACGGTGCCAGAGCCGAAGGCCACCTCGGCACTCCTGCTCGGCTGCCTGGCGGTATTTGCAGCGTGGCGGCGGAAAAAGGCCATAGCACTATAAGAATCGTGTTTCGCTAAGGACTAGCCGGCATCTCGTGGTACGTTGGATTTAAAATGCGATCGGCTAGCGTCTACACCGTCACAGTTCTGCTGGTCGTTTGCACCGGGTGCTTTCGAAGCTCAAAGTACTACGTCGATCGAGGCAATACCATGGTTGCCTCCGGCAAGTTTGAGGAAGCCTCTCTCAACTACCACCGCGCTTTACAAAAAGACGCGAATTCCGCGGAAGCCCATTTCCGACTGGGTCTTTCGGAAACCAAGCTGCAACATTTTCAGGATGGCTGGCAGGAACTCACTCGAGCAAATAGTCTGGCCCCGGAGCGCGACGACATTCGCGCTCAATTAGGGGAATTATGCCTCTCAGGCCTGATTGTGGACCCCAGCCGTCCCCAGTTCCTATACCAATGTCTCAAGGATGTCTCGGGGCAGTTCCTTAGCAAGAATCCGAATTCATTTGCTGGATTGCGTTTCAAAGGCTATGTGGCCCTTTTCGACCGGCGGATGGATGACGCTATTGATTCCTTTGGGCGCGCTCATCAAGCGAAACCGAATCAGCCCGATGTGGCGATCAGCCTGGTTGAGGCTCTTTTCCAAAACAAGCAGAACCAGGAAGCTGAACGTCTGGCGCGGGACTTCATTAAGAACAACCCATCGCACGGGCCTGCTTACGATGCCCTCTATGCCCATTATTCAGCCCGAGGGCGGATTGCGGAAGCTGAAGAGATCTGGAAGCTAAAGATCGCGAACAATCCGAGCCAGCCTACGTTTGTGACCGACCTTGCTCGTCTTTACTGGCGTCTGGGCCGGCAAGACGAGGCCCTGGGCTTGATAGACAGGTTGCAGGCTACGCTCGGGCAGCGAGGCCCAACGTATTTGGCGGTAGGGGATTTTTACGGCTCAATCGAGCGTTGGCCGGAAGCGCTGCATCAATTTGAAGAAGGCATCCGGGTTGCACCGGAGCGGAAAGTGTTTTTTCAAAAGCGGATTGCCGACGTGCTGCTTACCGAGGGCAAGCGCGCTGAAGCCGCAGCGGTGGTTGACGACATCTTAAAGCAGGAGCCTAAAGATAAGGAGGCCATTGCAATACGGGCCGGCCTGAAGCTCTCGGGGAAAAGTCCTCAGGCCGCGAAGTCGGCCATCGCCGATTACAAGGCGTTAGCGCAATCGACACCCGAGAACGTTACGCTCCACTACAAATACGGCCAAGCTTTGGTTTTGAAGAATGATTTCGCAGGGGCGAAAAACGAATTCGAGCAAGCGATTCGGATGCAGCCCGATTACACTGCCCCTCGCAAGGCCTTGGCCGAGCTCGCCTTGAAGGAAAACAAGCCTTATGAGGCCGTGAGGCGCTGTGATGAAGTCATTAGTTTGGACCCGCGAGATGTTTCAGCCAGGCTTGTTAAGGCGGTTGCGCTCCGGGCAGCGGGTCGGGACGGCGAGGCTAGAAATGAACTTAATGCAGCCCTCAGACTGTCTCCAGGTAATCCCTCGGCGATGCTCCAGTTGGCGCTGCTCGATACCAACGAAAGAAAGTTCAAAGAGGCCGAAGAGGCTTTAACGCAATTGAATAAACTTGACCCGACGGGAGCAGCGGGCGGCTTCGCGGTCATGTACGCCGCGCAAGGGCAAATGGATAGAGCCCTCGACGTGCTGAAGAAGGTTACACTTCGAGCGGAGGATAGCAGCCTGATTCACAACATGTTGGCTACGCTGGCGCTTCGCACTAGCCGATACGATGTTGCGATTTCCGAGCTTAAAACGCTGCTCACGGATGATCCCGGTTCGATCCTATTGCTTCTAAAGTTGAGTGAGGCCTATCGGGCCAAAGGCGATTGGGGAAATTCAATCTCGGTTCTGGAGCGCGCGCAGAAGGCTGCCCCGGAAGAACTGCTGCCGACCGCGATGCTGGCTTCCACCTTGGAAGGCGCCGGCCGCCTGGATCTCGCTCTGGCACAGTATCGCCGTGCCTTGAAGCTGCAGCCTGAAAATGCGAACGTCTTGAATAATGTGGCTTATTTAATTGTCGAAACCCAAGGCGACGTGAATGAAGCGCTACAACTGTCGCAACGGGCTGTTCAGAAAGCGCCGAACGATCCGCAGTTCGCCGACACGCTGGGCTGGATCTATCTCAAGAAGGATATGCCTGATCCGGCGCTTCAAATCTTCAACAAACTTTTGGACAAAGATCCGCACGAACCGATATTCCGCTATCACCTGGGCGCCACTCTGATACAGCAGGGGGCCCGCATCAAAGGTCGCGCAGCCCTGGAAGCTGCTCTTGCCGACAGCCCCTCCAAGCCAGACGCGGACAAAATCCGCGCTCTCCTGGCCAAGCTGAACGACTTCTAAGCGGTAAAATAGGGGCATGTCTGACCTTCTTCGCATTGCAGACCGCCAATTCAACTCGCGACTATTCGTCGGCACCGGCAAATATCGGAGCTTCCAGGAGATGGCGCGGTGCCATGCCGCTTCAGGCGCCGAAGTGGTGACAGTGGCGGTCCGGCGGGTAAACCTGACGGATAAATCGAAAGAGTCGCTACTCGATTATGTCGACCGGTCACGGATGTTCATCCTCCCGAACACGGCCGGCTGTTACAACGCCGATGAAGCGATCCGCGCGGCGCGCCTGGGACGCGAGGTGGGACTCTCGAACTGGCTCAAGCTGGAAGTGATTGGCGACCAAAAGACGCTGTTCCCCGATAACGAGGGGCTACTGGAAGCCACGCGCGTGCTGGTGAAAGAAGGCTTCGTGGTGCTGCCTTACACCAACGACGATCTGGTGAATGCACGTAAGCTGATTGACGCGGGGGCGGCGGCGGTGATGCCGCTGGGGGCGCCGATAGGGTCGGGGCTGGGAATCCAGAACACGACCAACCTCAGGATCATGCGCGAGAACATTACCGAAGTCCCGCTGATTGTCGATGCGGGTGTCGGAACGGCGTCGGACGCGGCCATCGCGATGGAGTTAGGATTCGACGGCGTGTTGATGAACACCGCGATCGCGGAGGCGGAAGACTCGGAGAAGATGGCCGCTGCGATGAGGTTGGCGGTGGAAGCGGGCCGTCTGGCTCATCTGGCAGGACGCATGCCGAAGAAGTTGTACGCCAGTGCGAGCAGCCCGCTCAGCGGAATGGTGGGGAGCCGGGCTACAGCGTCCTAGTTACTTTGCTCAACGTCCTGGGCTGGTCGGGATTGAAGCCCTTTTCCTCGGCCAGACGCGCGGAGAATAATTGCGCGGGAACGATGTAGGGTATCGGCGTAAGAAGCTCCGGGAGCGAAATCGGCAGTGCAATGGCGTGATCGCCGAGCGGCAGTGCTTCGGTATTGCTCTGATCGGTGATGACCAGGGTTTCGGCTTTGAGCCTGGCGAGTTTTTCGATCATCTCGCGCAGGCCTGGCCAGGTAACTCCCGAGGGCGCGAATAAGAAGGCTGGAAACGAAGCCTCGACCATGGCGATGGGGCCGTGCAGGAAATCGGCGCTCGAGAATCGCTCGGCGACTACGTAGCAGGTTTCCATCAACTTGAGCGCAAACTCGAAGGCATTGGCGTAATTCAATCCACGGCCGACGACCACGGCGTGATCCATGAAGCGATATCGCTCGGCGCGGCGGGCGACCTCTGGTTCAAGTGCAAGCGCGCGGCTGGTCCATTCGGGTAAACGCGCCAGATCATCGAGGGCGATGTTGGCGCCTAGGGCATGAGCCAGCATATAGAGAACCAGTAACTGGCCGGTGTAGGTCTTGGTGGCCGCGACGCTTTGTTCCCGCCCGCCATGGACTAGAAAGGGGTGTTCGGCCAGGCGCGCGAGCGTGCTGGATGCCTCGTTCGTGATGCCAATGGTGCGAGCGCCCTGCTGGCGCGCGCGTTCCAGCACCAGGTTGGTATCGGTGGATTCGCCGGATTGCGAAATAGCGATCACCAGCACGCCGTCGAACCGGAAGGGCGCGTTATACAGCGTGAAGATGGAGGGCGCGGCCAGCGTGACCGGGATGCCGGTGGTGATTTCGAGCAGGTAGCGGCCGAATTGCGCGGCGTTATCGGAGGTACCGCGCGCCACCAGCATGATCAGCCGGGGCATTTGGCGCGAGAGGACCACGCGCAACTTCTCGATCGATTTGCGTTCGGCCTGGAGGGTGCGTTCGAGAACGGCTGGCTGCTCGCGGATCTCCTCCAGCATTTTCGACATCGTTGAGATCCGACGTCGGCTATGCTATGGGAGCACGGCGGTGGTGTTCCGCTTGGGAGCCTGTCCAACAGGGATACGCGTAACCTCTTTCATGGATCGGATGTCGACCACGGACACCGAGTTCGATCCGGCGTTGGCCACGTAAGCCGATTTGCCGTCAGGCGTCAGCGTCACCCAGTCCGGGGATTTGCCCACATCGGCGCTGCCCAAGAGTTTCAGGTCAGGCAGTGAATAGGAGTAAATCGCGCTGTTCAGCCGGCTGTTGACTATTAGGATCTTTCCATCGGAGGTGATCGCCATGCCGTGCGACTCATTCCCGCCCTTTGGAAATGGCTCCTTGCCCGCACGGATGTCCGGGAGTTTGATCCGATTGATTTCCTTGTGGGTGGCGAAGTCCACCACGGCAAATCCGTTGAAGCCGGTAAGCTGGACGAATATCCATTTCGTGGACCCATCGGGGTTAGATGCGAACGCCATGGGACGGATTCCTAAGTCCATCGTGAGCGACCACACCGGCGTCTCAGTCGGCAGGTCAATTACGGTGATGGTTTTACTTGGAATCGAGCCACTGACCACGTACTTGCCATCGGGCGTGACGTAGGTGTTGTGCACGGCCCCTTTCACGGGGATGCTCTTGACCCTCTCCATAGAGGTGGTGTCGATGACATCCACGGCGCCTGGAGCCACTGCGATCGCGACATATACTCGGCGGCCGTCCTTGCTGATCGATATGTTATTGGGGTGGCCGGTGAGGGGAATGTTCTTAATAACCTTGAGCGTCTTGGTGTCGACTACATCCAGAGTGCTCTCGGCTTCGTTGCTGATATAGTAACGGCTTCCGTCGGGAGCCGCGGCGGCCCCGTGGTTAACCTCGATGCCCTTGATTTCGCCGACGACCTTATTGGTAGCCGGATCGATGATGGAGACGCTGTCACCGGCGCTATTGGTCTGGATGATGCGAACGCTGCCGGCTGCCAGTGGCAGGGCAAGCAGGAGTCCGAGATACCGCATTTTTGGCGTGCAACTCATGGTCATTTAGCTCTCCTAGGGCGCTGGGTTGAGTCTAGTCGGCGCGGGGCGGAAAAGTCAAGCGGCGGGAGCCCGGTGTCCAAGCCCTGGGTGTCGAGCCTCAAGATCATCCACCGTTGCCATTCACAATCACCATCGGGTCCGCAAGTTCGGCTACATAAATCTGCGTACCACCATTCGCGTCTTGCGTGGTGACGGAAACCGAGTAGTAAAAGTTTACATAGTGGAGTACGTGGCCTTCTCTCTTGACTCTTTTCCAGAGTAGATCGACACCGGTGCCGGAACTGTCGTCGATTTCGAGGGGGCCGATGATGTAACTGAAGGGGGTTCCCATTGGAAAAGTGATCTGAAACAGGGCGGCGGTCTCTCCGGGAACCTGACTGGTGTCTACTTGCCATCCGACCACCAGGCGGTTCCCGCTTACCTCGCTGGCCGCGACAGTAAGCTGCTTGGCCGGCTTGCCGGTGGACGTGGTGAACTCTAGCTTGTTATTTCCGCGCGAGTCCTTGTAAGGGATCACGTTCACTGCATAGTCAAAAGTCCTCGGGGTTTTGACGGGCTCTTGTTTTAATACGGGTCGCACGTTCTGTTTGCGCGCCATTGCTTCCTCCTATTGGATTTCGGTATTTGGAACCGGACAGCATCGATCAGTCGACAATCACCATGGGGTCGTCCATTTCGGCCAAGTAAGTCTCGGTCGTTCCGTCGACATGTTTCGTCGTGACCTGGACGGTGTAGTTAAACTTCACATGATGCATGACGTTGCCCTTGCGCTTGATCCTTTTCCAGACCACTTCGCGGGCGGCGCCGGAGCTGTGGTCGATTTCGAGTGGTCCGAGGATATAACTGAACGGCGTTCCGATCGGAAAATGGATCTGAATGTGGGCAGATGTTTCTTTAGGGATTCGCTTCGTATCCACGCGCCAGCCGACCACCATACGTTTTCCGGAGCCCTCGCTCGCCCGTACATGCAGCTCCTTGAGCGGCTTTCCGCCTGGCGACTCGATGCTCAAGCGGTTGTTGCCGCGCCGATCTCTGAATGGAATTACCTTCACCTCATAATCAAAACTAGCCGGTGTCTTGATCGATTCCTGTTTAAGCGCGAGCTTCTCGTTTTTCTTGCGGGCCATCGGCTCTCCTGTTGAGTGTAAGGTTCCTGGTTACGGCTGCGAATCGATCAGCCGCTGAAAGTGCGGATCTTCTCGAAGCTTAGCAAGTTCCGGCTCCCTGAGTACATCATCTTTGGAATAGCCGGCGCGCAAGGCGTCCTGAAGCGCTTGGAGAGCCAGTTTCCGCTGGCCGGTCAATTCGTAAACCAGCACCGATTGAAACAACACGTTCATGTGCGACGGGGCGAGCTTCCTGGCATCCGCCAGGTACACCAGCGCTTTACTCCGATCGCCCAGCTTAGCCCAATACACGGCCAGACGGATGGTCAAGTTGACACTTTTCGGATTTAGTGCGAGCCCCTCTTCGGCAAGACGAATCGCTTGCTGGTAGGCCTCGGGAGCCTTTTCGCGCATCCCCGGCGCCCAGCGATAGGCATCCGCGAGATTCCCCCATACCAGGGAATTTATCCGGCCTTCCGGAAGATCCAGAGCTAATTTGTTAAGACTTACCATGTCTGGGTAGCGGCCCTCGAAATAGTAGAGCACCGATAGATTAGTGTAGGCCGCGACAGTCGGCCTGAGGCTTATCGCCTTCTTCAGCATTTCTTCGGCTTCATGGTATCGTCCTTCCAGGTAGTAGAGCGTTCCTTGATTCCGATAGCCCCAATCATTGTCGGGCGTCAGATCGATCACTTTTCGATAAGGCTGCTCGGCATCGCGGTAGCGGCTATGATTGACGTAAAACACGCCCAGGTCCTTATAACTCAGCCACGAGCTGGGCCGCAAATCGATGGCGCGCCGGTAGGTCTTCTCGGCTTCGGCGAGTTGGTTGGAATTGTCATAGGCGGTAGCGAGCTCGCGATAGGCGTCGGCATTCAAAGGGTCGAGGTTAAGGGCGGTCTTGAACTCCTCGATGGCCTGTTTGTAGCGGCCCGTGTTGCGGAAGATAATTCCCAGGGTCACGTGAGGCGCGGCCAGATAGTTATTCAGGACGATGGCTTGCTGGCCACTGGTCATGGCCCTTTCCAGCCACTGCCGGTCGTTGTTCATGCTGTACTTCGACAGATACGCCTCGCCCAGTCCAGCATAAGCAAGAGCATAGCGTGAGTCCTTGACCAGCGCCTTTTCAAACGCGGCAATGGCGTTGTCGGAATTTCCGGGCTTATCGAAACGGTACAAATAACCGCGACCCTGCAGATAATAGTCGTATGCATCGGCCACCTTGGTGTTGGAGGAACGCAGCAGATTGCGCGCTTTGGGCTGCAGTTCCACTTCCAGCATGTCGGCCACCTGGCCCAGCACTCCGTTCTCGAGGGTGGTGAGATCGTCCACCCGGGCATCGATAACGCGCGATGCCAGATTGCGTCCCCGCGCGGCATCCACCAGATTGACGGTGATCCGCACCTGATTGGTGGAGCGCTGCACGCTTCCGGTGATGGCGAGATTTGCGCCGAACTCGCGGCGCGCGTCTCCCAGACTCTTTATGGCCCGAACCTCGCTGACCGGCACAACCCAAAGCGATCCGTGAAAGTCTTCCAGCTGGGTCAACATGCTGGTGAGCGTCTCCATCAGGCCGTCGCAGAAGGCCTGCGTCGCCGGATTATTTCCGACGTTGGTGAAGGCCAGCACGGCCAGCTTCTTTTCTCCAGGAACACCTCTGGCCCGCCACCACTCCATCGGACGTTCGAGAATTGCTGGTTTAAGAAGCACAGCCAGCAGGAGGGTCACAGGCAGTAATAACCACAGCCAGAGCGCCCGCCGAGTGACGAGCCCGCGCGCCGAAACCCAGCCCGCGGCTATCGTCCTGGTGGCGCCGTCAGCCCCGTCGCTCGATTCGATTCGACGGCGGACGCCATTCAGTGCGTCGCTCAGTTCCACGGTCCGCTGCGGCCGATCTTCCCGCTTCTTCTCCAGGCATTTTCGAACCAGCGCATTCAGCGCCTCCGGCACCTCGGGGCGCAGGGCACGGGCCTGGGGCGGCTGTTCATGGACGATTTTGTAGAGCAGCGTGGGAACAGAGTCTGCTTGAAATGGCTTTTCGCCGGTCACCAATTCGAACAAAACGGCGCCGAACGAAAAGATATCGGCGCGCGAATCGACGTCCATCCCTTGCGCCTGTTCAGGGGCCATATATCCGGCGGTTCCCATCACGCGGCCGGTTTTGGTCAGGTCGGCCGCTTCGCGAAACTTCGATATTCCGAAATCCGTGATCTTGGGCAAGCCGTCGGCGCTGAACAGGATATTGGCGGGCTTGATGTCACGATGCACGATGCCGTTTCGATGCGCGTGCGCCAGCCCCTCGGCGATCCCCAGTGCAATGGCGACGACCTGTTCCACCCCCACTTTTTGGCCAGTCGCCTTGTGCTTTTGCATGAAATCCTCAAGCGTGCCTCCGGGCAGATACTCGAGCACCAGAAAAGGCTCGCCCTCGAACTCTTCGACGTCGTAAAGCGTCGCGATATTGGGGTGGTTCAACCGGGAGGTCGCGCGCGCCTCATTCCTGAAGCGCTCGCGTATATCAGGCGAGTTCAGCAATGACGCGGAGGTGAACTTCAACGCTACCCGGCGATCGATTTTCAAGTCGACGGCCTGGTAGACCGTCGCCATCCCGCCTTCGCCCAATTTTTCGACGATCTGGTAGTGCAGAATTGTCTTTCCAATCAGGCTGGCGGCTGGTGAAGACACAAACTGTTTTTCCTCGCCTGGAGGAACGGATCTGGCCTCGCTTGTATGGTACTAACTCTGGCCCCCCGGCTTCAGGATACGGAGCGCTGAACCGTTCTAGAAAACCAGACGCGCGCTAACCTGCAACCGGCGCGCTTGGGTGCCGTCGGGGAAACCGCCATCGGACGAGCCCACGCCATATGCGGTAGGCGTCAACGTGAGAACGCCTTTGGCCTCGGTGTACACTTGCGTGGTCAAGCTGGTGGGCGCCCAAGTGTTGCTGATGTTGAACGCCTCGAAATTGAGGAACAGCTTGAGTGGCTCACGCCACAGCGGGATAACTTTGGAAATGCGTAGATCGTCCCGATACGTCGCGGGAGTGTACAGGCTGTCCACCGGAAGGAAGGGAACACGGCTGTTACCACCGAACCCGTTCAACGAACTCGTGGATAACATGCCGGGCACGGGGGTATCCGTGATGCGGATGCTGGCGCTGCCGGTCGGACGACCGCTGGCCAGGGTGGTAATACTGGAAAGCTGCCAATTGTTCACGACGTACTTGGTGAAGAAGTCGTTATGACGAACGGTAGGTAGATTCCAAACAAACGAATAGACCAAGCGGTGCCGCTGGTCGAGCAGGCCGCTGCCCTTTTCAAAAGTGTAGTTTCCATTGAACACAGTGCTGAGGCTGCTAAAGAAGATGTCGCTAGAGCCGCCTCCCTGGCCGTCGTCGATTTCGTGGGACCAGGTATAGGAGAGGAGAGATTGGAAGCCGTGTGAGAATCGCTTCTCGAAGGTCACGGCGAGGGCGTCGTAGTAACTGCTTAGCCCATTGGTAACTTCGTAGACGGCGCCATATTTCGTGTTCGGACGCGGATTGAGGTAAACCGGCGTGGTGTAAGTGCCGACCTGGTTGCCGCTGGCGTCATCGATTTTGTAGGTAAAGTTCGGACCCAGCGGAGGAGCATTGACGTCGGTTACGCCATAAAGGTTTACGCCGTGGCTCCAGATACCCGACGCCGAGAGCACCATGTCTCTGCCGAATTGGCGTTCCACCGAGAGCGTGGCTTGCTCGGAATATGGCGTTTTCAAATTGGGCGAAACAAATTGAATAGTGGCGGCGCCCAAAGACGCTCCCGTTGGAGGAGCGGAGAAAATGTTCGGGAAAACGGGCCCGGCGGCCAATTGAGTCGGATTGGTCTGGCTCAACGAATCGGACTGCTGCACGAGATTGTTATTGGTAAACAAGTTGTCGACCAGGCCGCCGATATATCGGGCGAAGAACGTGCCGAAGCCGGCGCGGACTACGGTCTTGTCGTTGATCCGATAGGCCAGGCCGACGCGAGGCATGAGGTCCAGGGGTCCGGTGACGATATGACCCGTCTGTGGCCAATCGGGGTTGACGGTGGTGGGCTGCTGCACAGAAGAGTGCTCGTAGCGGGCGCCGAGCGTCAACGTGAGCTTGTCGGTGACCCGCCATTGATCCTGGAGATAAACGCCGAACTCGCGAATCCAGTAATCCACGACGGGATTTCCGAAGGACTGTGAATAACTCGTCCAGTTCTTTTGGCCGGTTGTGTTTCCGCTATAATCCTCGGCGAATTGCGACGCGGTCAGGTAAGTATAGGATCCGTAGCGATTGCTGAGGAAGTTGACGTTGTCTTGCGAATTGACGAAATTGGCGCCGAACTTAATGGTGTGCCGGCCTTTGGTCCAGGTCACGTCATCGGCGAACTCGTTACGCGTTTCCATGGGCTCGACGCGGGGCAGATATGTCGCAGGTCCAAGCTGGACGCCGGCGACCGATACATCGAGATAGTTGAGCCCACCGCCAAGTTCTGCTTGGTCGAAGCCATCCGCCTGGCGATCGGTGTCCAGTCCATAGCGGAATGCGTTCACCAGGGTATTGGTTGGTACAAAGGTCCAGGTGGCCTTTCCATTACGTACGAATACCGAGTCATCGCCGTTGCCGGTGATCGCGGCGCCGGTGGTCGATGAGATGCCGGTTTGAATGCCATTCGGCGACAGCCAGCGCAGGTAGTTGAAGCTGGCGCTAAAAGTGTTGCGTTCATTGAGATGGTAGTCGACACGTCCGAAATAGAGGTCGTTGTCGGCGGTGCGAGGGATTTGCCCGAAGAAGCGGGGAAGCAGCGCATTGATGGCCTGGCACTGCGCCGCGCTCGCGGGCGCGCCGCAGGGGGTCCAGATCTGATTAACGGAATCAAGCACGCCGACCTTGATTTGGCTATCCACCATCGGGAAATTCCGGCGAGTGATATCGACGCTCAGGAAGTAGAACAGTTTGTTCTTGATAATCGGCCCACCAATCGTAGCGCCGGTTTGGATGCGGTGCTCGGTCGGATTAAAGGCGGCGTAGGCGTCTTTTGCGTCGAACCCGGTGCTACGCAAAAAGTAGAAAATATCGCCGTGGGTTTCGTTGGTGCCGCTCTTGGTGACGGTGTTCACCACGCCACCCATGGCGCGTCCGTACTCGGCGGAGAAATCGGCGCTGACAACCTGAAATTCCTGCACGGCCTCTTGCGAGATCTGGGACTGAATGCGCGTGCGGCCGGCATTCTCGTTGTAGAACTGCTCGGTGTTGTCGTTACCATCCAGTAGGAATGAGTTGTTACCAGCCACGCCACGGAACGAAAGCAGGCCAAACGTAGCGTCGTTGCTTACGCCCGGTGTCAAGAGCACAAAGGAGTCCACGCGGCGGCCATTAATCGGCAACTCGCTGATCTGGCGCGAGTTGACCACCTGCGAAACGTCGGTCTTCGAATCCTCGATCAATTGGGCGGCCGCATTCACGTCAATTGAGGTGGCAGTCTGCCCGACAGACAGCCTGATTTCCAGATTGATGTTCTGGCCGACCTGCAGGATCAAGTCGCCCGCCTCGTAGGGTGCGAAACCGGACTGGTTGACGGTAACTTTGTAGCCAGACCCTGGTATCAGAGCCGGCGCGGCGAAGACCCCGGCCCCATTGGTGGTCAGATTGCGAACCAGGCCTTGAGCGTCATTGGACACTACCACCTTGGCATTGGCTACGACGCCGCCGGAGGAATCTCTGACAACGCCTGAGATCCCCGCCACGCCACCGGCTGCTTGCGCGAAAGCCAGCGTTGAAGATAACAAAAGTAGATAGAGCGCTAAGCAAAAACGCATGAACTAACCTCCCGGATACAAAACGATTCAAGCTATAAGCTGTAGCTTAGTGGACTGTTTTCATTACCTTATCACAAAACATGTTAACGTCGGCTAACAGGCCGGTTAAAGTTAGATTACTGAGCCGCGCGAGGCGCTAGAGGAATGATCTTGCAAGCTTCGCTCCAGGCGGTCCAAAGTCTGCATCGCGGGCAGGCATTGAGCCACGCTCGAATTCGGTTCGCGCTTTTCCCGGATGGCGGCAAAAAACTCGCGATCCTGGAGCTCGATGCCGTTCATCGAGACATCCACTTTCGAGAGGTCGATCGGTTTTTGATCGCCGTCCACCAGATCGTCGTAATACGCTACGTACGTTCCGTTGTCGCAGATGTAACGGAAGAAAGTGCCTTGCGGTCCTTTGTTGTTGAACGATAACGACAGCGTGCAGATCGCGCCGCCGGGCGTCTTCATGCCGATGCTCATATCCATGGCGATCTTCAGATCCGGATGCAGCGGGCCTTGGAGCGCATGGCACTGCGAGACGGCTTCGCCGGTCTGATACTGAAACAGGTCGACGGTATGGCAGGCATGGTGCCAGAGCAGATGATCGGTCCAACTGCGAGGCTTGCCGGCCGCGTTCATATTGGTGCGCCGGAAAAAGTAGGTCTGCACGTTCATCTGCTGGATCTTGAGCTCCCCGGCCTTGATCCGCTTGTGGATCCACTGATGGCTGGGATTGAAGCGGCGCGTGTGGCCGGCCATGGCGATCAAGCCAGTCTTTTGCTGAACTTTGAGAATGCGCTCGGAGTCGGCCAAAGAATCGGCCATGGGAATCTCAATCTGGACATGCTTGCCGGCGAGCATGCACTGCTCGGCCTGGTCGGCATGCATTTGCGTAGGCGTAGCGAGGATCACGGCTTCGACGCCGGGCTGCTTCAGGCTTTCGGCGAGATTAGAAGTCCAGTGCGGGATACCGAATTTTCTGGCAACTTCCTCGGTGCCGGCGGGATTGCCACCCGTCAGCGTCACGACTTCGATCCCGTCGATCTTGGCGATCGCCTCCAGATGTTTTACGCCGAACGCGCCTTGTCCGGCAACACCGATCTTCATGCTAGCGGAGCTCGGTCATGAAGCCCGGCACGCTCCATTGCTGCTGCAAGCTGCCAGGCGCCCACATATACTCGGCGGTCATGAACTTGGCGATATCGTCCTGAGACTTGCCCTGGCGAATCAGAGTGGTTACGCGGGTACGCAGCTTCTCGACGTTGTCGCGGTAGGTTTGCAGACCGGCTTTGTCGGTGACCGGGCCATGGCCGGGAATCACGGTGTCGAAATCGAGCGTGGTCAGGACGCCATCCAGCGTCTTGGTCCATTCCACCAGGCTGCCGCCGCCCGGGTAGTCGATCAAGGGGCTGGCACCGGCCATAAGGTCGCCGGTGTGGACAGTGCGGAGCGCCGGGAAATACATAACGGCGTCGCCGTTGGTGTGGCCGCGTCCGAAATAACGCGCGCGTACTTCTTTGCCGCCCAGGGTCACCGCGGCTTCGGTGGTGAAGGTGATGCGCGCCGGCATCACTCCGGGAGGCGCATTGGACTGCTTGTGCTCGACGATATTCTTGCGGGCCATGGCGGTGGAGATAATCTCGGCCGTCGGCAGGAACTTGGCGTTGCCGCCGCTGTGATCGGCGTGATAATGCGTGCTGAGGATATATTTGATGGGCTTGTCGGTGACGCTTTTCACATTGGCGACGATTTGATCGTGATCCTGATCATATTTGTCGTCAATCAGGATTACGCCCTCATCGGTGATGTAAACCGCGACGTTGCCGCCGTCGCCCTCAATCTCGTACAGGTCGTCCTTGACCTTGTTGATTTTCAACTGCGGAGGCTGCTTGTTCTGGTTCTGGGTGTAAGCGATCCAGGCGGCGAACAGGAATAGAAGTCCTGCGGAGAAGCGTACGGCAAGTGTCCGGCTCATGCCGGACACTATATCAGATTAGAGGCCTCGATATCAGATTAGAGGTCTCGATATCAGATTAGAGGCCTCGATATCAGATTTCACCCCCTCGGTATCAAATTACGAGCCCCGAATGAACTCCGCCACAATTTCGGGCACACTTGCGTCGAAGCCTGCCACGCTCATCTGCAGCGGGTCATTGGGATCGGTCGTGTTGCAGCGCTCGGCAGCCATCGCGATTACCGCCAGCCTGGTGGCGATTCCGGTCGCCTGGCGGTAGCGATCGAGTGCTTCAGTGTGATCGTTTTGGCCGGCATTCGCGAGGTCGGTGAGGACCACGAATGCATCGATCTGCAGGCCCCGATTGAGAGCCTCTTCGATAGCCAGCGGCGCAACTCCCGGCGGTCCCTGGAAAGAGCCGATCGAATACCGGGGCTCGGTCTTGGCGTAAATCATCGATAGCGCGAGCGAAGCCATCGCCGCCGAAAGCGAGGGCATCCCCAGGCACTGCGAGAGCCCCATAGAACAGCTCCCATCGACGGCGAGATAGATCCGCTTTCCGGACGGCCGGACGTTATCGAACGCCAGATAAAATGCGGAGTTCAGCGCGTCCATCACACTCGGAACGGGCGCCCAACCCTCTGGCTGACGATAGGTTCGGAAGGCATCCAGGAGCGCGATGGGGTGTATCTTCGAATTGGCCACGCGTTTGCGGTCGAGCAGCCGCGCCACCACCAGCGCCGTGGTTGCGCTTTGCGGGCGAACTAATCCGATGGCGGTCAGTTGACCGAGACTCCGCACCAGATCGAGATAGGACATGCTGTCGAGCAGCGTCTCCCAAACCCGGGGCGAGGTCTTCCAGCGGGAGGGAACCATCCCGGCGGTCATTCGATAATCTTCGATCAGCTGCACGATTTGATCTTCTGTACGGGCTTTCTTCGCCAGCTCGAAGGCATGCATCGGGCGCAATTGACCATCCAGCATCTCGGAAGTGGCCAGATGGCCGGGTTTGCCATCCACCACCCATTGAAAAAGCGCGTTGTGGGCGGGCGTCGCCGGCCGCGGATGGGAAAGCCGCAGCAGGTCGCGATGCGACCAGGCGGCGAGATTCTCAGATTCGAATAGTTGACGAGCCAGTTCGCCGGCGGGCTTGCTCAGGTACCAATCGGCTATGGCAGACCGAAGGCTGCGTCCCCAACCTCGCAGGCTGGTGCAGAACGCGGCAAATTTGCGAAGCTGCGCACCGGTGCGGGCGACGCGCGGTAAAGCGTCCAGCGCCGCGGCATTGGTCCGGGCATCCGCAAATTTGGGGCTGGCGGCCAAGGCGAGCACGAACAACGCCGGATCTCTTGCGGAGCCATCCAGAATTGTTCGCACTACGCGCGGGCCATCGATTTTCAGGCATGCTCGAACGGCAGACGCCTGATCAACGTCGAGCTCTTGCACGCCCACTCGATAACTATTCTCCTCGCTACCCAGGATCAGAAAGCGATCCAGGAGCGCCCAATTTTCGACACGCATTCTTGCCTCCTTGATAAAAATGTTTGGGTGCGGATAAATGAGTGCCACCGGCTGGACCCGAATGGTAGGCGACAGCATTAGCCGGCGACGAGCGACCCGCACCAAAAATTAAAAGCTGGTCGAAGGAAAACTAACGAACGGGGAATGCTACCGGAAGGCAGCGGGCAAATGTTGCTAGTTCATCCAGTCGTTTCTGAAGATCATCACCTACAATGCTCAATAGCTGCCTCCTTTCGCGAGAGAGTTGAGAATCGAAGATACCACGACTTAAGCAAAACGACCAAACACTTTTTGATTAAATTTATTAACCACCGGAAGGAGGTGGCAAGCAGAAACGCCCACTAGAGCCTTGGTCAAGACTCCAGTGGGCGCACCAAAGGGGGAGGCGAACCGCGGCGGCTTACGCCATTACTTTGAGGAACGCGGCCTTGAACTTATCCATTTCTTCTTGAGTGCCCACGGTCACGCGAACATGCGTAGGCCAGCTCGGCCAGACGCGGCCGATGTAGACTTTCTCTTTGCGCATGGCATCGATGATTTCCATGCCTGGCCGGTGTACATCCACCATGAAGCAGTTTGACATCGATGGCACGAATTTGAAGTTGTGCTTGTCCAGGAACTCAAGTGTATTCTCGCGTACCTGACCGATCAGCTTGCGCCGTTCGGGTACCAGATACTTCGCTTCCAGGCTGGCACTGGCGGCGGCCATGCCGGTGATGGGCATCATGGTCTGGCTGTATCCGCTGACCTTGTCATTGATATCCGGACGAGCGATCGCCGCGCCGGCGCGCAGACCCGCCATGCCGTAAATCTTGGAGAAGGTTCGCAGGATGATGACGTCCTTGTCGGCAGCCACCAGATCGGTGTTGAACGGCGCGCCCGAGATGTGCGTGTAGGCTTCGTCGATCATGACAATCGTGCCCTTGGGCTTGTTGTTGACCAGCCATTCGAGATCGGACTTGGGGGTCAACGTGCCGGTGGGGTTGTTGGGATTGCAGACGTAGATGAGGCCGGCATTGGGGCTAGCCGCAGCCATCGCCTTGACGTCGTGCGCGTAGTTCTTGGTGAGCGGAACCGAGATGACATTGGCGCCGATAAACTTGGCCGCCCGAGTGCCTGCTTCATAACCGGGATCGCCTGTCACGAACGGCCGGGTGGGCGAGCAGAATGCGAGCACGGCTTGATGCAGCGGTCCGCTGGATCCGACGTGAATCCGAACGTAGCTCATCTTCACGCCTTCCTGTTCGGAAAGCAGCTGCTGGACCTTGTCGCCTTCGCTGTAGCGGTAACGTCCGCCGTAGTCCACCATCCGGTGGCAGGCTTCCCGAGCCTCTTTGCAGGGGCCTAGCGGGTTTTCGTTGGCATTGATCAAGACCGCATCCGGGGGGGCTTCGACCTTAGAAAGCTGGGCTAGCGCCGCTTCGTTATAGAACGGTAGTGTTGCGCCGGCAGTGAGCATGGTAGCAAGACGGCCGAAATTCCGTCGAGAAAAACCACGCTTGAGGAAATCCCTCTGTTCGTCCTTACTGAGAATAGGTGTCACGCGCCCTCCTTTGGCTTCTTCATAGTATACGCCGAAAAAAAGCCGGTGGGTAGGGGGTATTTGGATGGGGGTAGAGTAACCGTGGCGCACGGTCAAAAACCGTGCTATGCTCCGCTCTATGATCGCCAAGTTTTCCCTCGCAATGCTTATCGCTATCGCCCCCGCGGCCGTGGCGCAATCTTTGGCGGGCCGTTGGGACGCGACTGTCCAGGTCTCGGGCGTTGACATTCCGTTCCGTTTCGAGTTGTCGGGCGAAGGGGCGAACGTCAAAGGCTCGTTCTTCAACGGTGATGAGAAGATTACTTCGACGAGCGGCCGCTTTGATAACGGGTCGCTGGTGTTGAGATGGGACGACCATGCTTCCAGTCTTGACGCCGCGTTTCACGACGGAGTGCTCGAGGGAAGGTACCGGAGGGACGGGCGAGATGAGAAGAGCAACTATGCTTTTTCGGCGAAGCGCCATACTCCGCCACCGGCCGTCAAAGGGGACGTGCCCTCGATCGCCGGAATGTGGGTGATCCCGACCGATAGCCCGAAGGGGGAGAAAGCCTGGCGATTCATCGTGCGGCAGACCGGTCCTGAGGTTTCGGCCGCGGTCCTGCGCATCGATGGGGATACCGGCGCGCTGACCGGTACATATAAGGATGGAAAATTTGTGCTGAGTCACTTCGACTCAGCCCGTCCGATGCTGCTGGAAGTCACTCCTCAAAAGGACGGGACGCTCCAACTGCTCGAAAACGCGAAGACGCAGCGGACGGCGGTTCGTTGGGAGGTGGCGCACGCCAAAGGGCTGCCCGAGCCGACGGATCCGATGAAGAACACCAGCGTCAAGGATCCGACCGAGCCGTTCCAGTACCGTTTCCCCGATTTGAACGGAAAGACCGTCAGCAATACCGACGCGAAGTTCCGCGGCAAGGTGGTGCTGGTGAATATTTCGGGGAGCTGGTGCCCGAATTGCCACGACGAAGCTCCGTTCCTGGCGGAACTTTATAAGAAGTACCGCGACCAGGGCCTCGAGATCGTCGCGCTATCGTTTGAAGAAGCGGATCAATTGAAGGATCTCGCCCGTCTGCGCGCCTTCATCAAGCGCTATGACATCCAGTACACCGTGCTGGTGGGCGGCGAGCCGAGCGAGGCCAAGGACAAACTCACGCAGGCTGTGAACTGGAACTCCTGGCCGACCACATTCTTCATCGGCCGCGATGGCTTGGTGCGGGGCGTGCACTCGGGCTTCCCAAGCTCGGCCTCGGGCGACCTGTATCGCCAGGCGAAGGACGAGTTCACCGCCGAAGTACAGCGTCTGCTGCGCGAGAATCAGCGAACGTCGCGATAACATCGCTGCGGCGAGCGCCGCACTGTGGTCACAGCTCCGGATGAGCACAATTCTGGTGACCGGCGGGACGGGCTTCATCGGCAGCCATTCCATCCTGCAGCTTTTGGCGGCGGGCCATCGGGTGCGCACCACGGTGCGAAACCTGAAGCGCGAGGGCGATGTTCGCGCGATGCTGAAGGAAGGCGCGGCCGACCCGGGCGATCGTTTGTCCTTCATTGCCGCTGACCTTGAAAACGATGCGGGCTGGGCGGAGGCAGTGGCCGGCTGCGAGTACGTGCTGCACGTGGCGTCACCTTTTCCTCAGACGGTCCCTAAGCATGAGGACGAACTGATCGTGCCCGCACGTGAAGGAGCGCTCCGGGTGCTGCATGCGTCGCGCGACGCCGGCGTCAAGCGGGTAGTGCTGACCTCCTCATTCGCTGCGATCGGCTATGGCCAGAAGCCGCAGGCAACGCCATTCGACGAAACTAGCTGGACGGATCCGAACGGCGACGATGTGCTGCCATACGTGAAATCGAAGACTTTGTCCGAACGGGCGGCGTGGGATTTCATCGCCAAGGAAGGCGGTGGCCTGGAGTTGTCCGTGGTCAATCCGGTGGGCGTGTTTGGGCCGGTCCTGGGGCCGGACTATTCGACCTCGATCCTGCTGGTGCAGCGCATGATGGACGGCGCGCTGCCCGGCTGCCCGCAGATCTATTTCGGGGCCGTGGATGTGCGCGACGTCGCTGACCTGCACATCCGAGCTATGACTAGCCCCGCGGCCAAGGGCGAACGCTTCCTCGCGGTCGCAGGGGATTTCATGTCTTTGCTCGACATCGCGAAGGTGCTGAAGAACCGCATGGGAGTGTCGGCGAAACGAGTGCCGACCCGGCAACTGCCCAACTGGCTGGTGCGGCTCGCTGCGCTGCGCGATCCGGCGGTGAAGCAGATCCTGCCCGAGCTTGGAAAGAGGAAGAACGGGACCAACGAAAAGGCCAGGCGCATACTGGGCTGGGCGCCGCGATCGAATGAGGAGTCGATCGTCGCTACGGCCGAAAGCCTGGTGCGGCTCGGGCTTCTGAAGGACAGCGCGAAAAAAGGTGAGCGCGCCGCATGAGCGGTGAAGTTTCGAAGCTCAAAGTCATTATTAGGGACGCTGCGGGTATGGTTGGCGAAGGGGTGCTGCTGGAATGCCTGGAGCACCCGGCGATCGAGCAAGTGCTGATAGTGAATCGCAAACCTTATCATGGGAAGCATCCGAAGCTGAAGGAGTGCATCGTACCTGATTTTCTTCAGCTGGACGGAGTGCTCCTTAGGGTACGGGGATCGGAGCCGGAAAGGTCCACTTACCTGATCTAGATCATAAGACGAAGGCGTCTAAAACAAGCAGGGTTGAAATGACCAAATATACGGTCTTGTTCGAACCGACCTCGACTGGGTACAGCGCGCATGTGCCCGATTTGCCGGGATGCGTGGCAGCAGCCGCGACTCTGGAAGAAGCTCGTGAACTCGTGAAGGAAGCTATCGAGTTCCATCTGGAACGCATGCGCTTGCACTGCGAGGCTGTACCTCCGCCGGCCACCCGCAGCGAAGAAGTCGACGTACCGGCTTGAGTCGTATCTAGCACGATAGGCGGGCCACCGAGTTGTGCTAAACTTTTCAATGGATTTGTAATTTCGAATCCCTCCGGCCGATTCCAGTTTTGTCCTCTATTTACAAGCGGCTTGTTGTTGCCAGGATCACGGAGGAGGGATTTTGAGTATTGGACAGGTGGGTGAGTGGTTAAAGCCAACAGACTGTAAATCTGTCCCTCCTTGCGAGGTACGAAGGTTCGAATCCTTCCCTGTCCACCAAGAGAAAATTTAGCCGTTGTAGCTCAGTTGGTAGAGCGCGTCCTTGGTAAGGACGAGGTCACCAGTTCAATCCTGGTCAACGGCTCCAGATCTTCGTTGTTTAGAAACCAGAACTAGAGACTATGGCTAAGGAAAAATTTGATCGCAGCAAACCGCACGTGAATATCGGGACGATCGGACACATCGATCACGGCAAGACCACCCTCACGGCGGCCATCACGAAAGTGCTGGGAAAGAAGAATCCCAAGGTGAAGTTCCGCTCGTTCGATTCCATCGACAATGCGCCGGAAGAAAAGGCGCGCGGAATCACGATCGCGGTGGCGCACATCGAGTATGAGACTGCCAACCGGCACTACGCGCACGTGGATTGTCCCGGTCACGCCGACTACATCAAGAACATGATCACCGGAGCGGCGCAGATGGACGGCGCGATCTTAGTGGTGGC
>DATHOT010000366.1:0-9434 GCA_035484655.1 Bryobacteraceae bacterium
GCGTCGAATCGCACTCCCAGCAGGTAATAGATGATCCGGGAAAGAACAAACACCAACGACAGCAGCGCATAAGCGGAACGGGGCTTCAACTCTTTGAGCATGCTCAGACTGGTTCCTGAGCCGACCGGAAAAACTTCCGGCGCAACTGTTCCAGGGCGATCCCGAAGAGAATCACGAAAAATGCGTCGAACTGAAACCGGTAGCGGTTGTTTTCAAAGCTGGAAAGGAAATTTGCCACCGCCGTGAGATAGGTAATGTTGAAAAGTAAGAAGCCGATGAGAACTGCGACTGGTGGCGCTAGTGTCTTCCTGCGGATTCCTGTTACCAGGTGGTAGATGCTCCAGATCCATAATGCCGGCAACCCAATGAGCAGGAAAATCCCGGTGTAAAGCATCAAGCTGAGCTTACCGCCTTGTGCGGCTATTGCTCGCAGTTCCTTGCGGTCGGAGGTGTACCTCATTTGGCCGAAAAAGACGAGGTTAAAAAAACGATCGATGCCCAATATCTTCGGACGGTTCAGGTCGAAGAATGGAAAATCACCGGTCGGCAGGAAGTAGCTGAACCAGGCCGCCTCCATCGATCGAAGATAAGCCACCGGGTAATTACGCAGGATCCATAGACCGTCCTTTATGTAGTATCGCTGAATCTGAAAAAACACCGGATTGTTGAAGTTAGTGGAGCCAGTCGAAGTGACCTCTTCATCGAGCACGGGAATGCCGGTCTTGGCCGGCATGTGAACGTACGCGAGATAGGGTTCAATGGGAGCACCGGCGTCGATCAGCGAAACGGGCGAGATCAGGCCCCGGCTTATAAAGCCGCGCGCTTCCTCCTCGGTGAGCTGGTGTGTGAGGATAACGCTCATATTCATCCCCATCCAGGTGCTGCTGGAGAAGGTTCCAAACACAACCCAGTTCTTGAAGAACAGGCCGAATGCCAGGAGCAGTGGAACGATACCGCTGAGGAACAGCATCTTGCGATCGCGCTTGTAGAAGTAGAGCAGAGCCAGGAACGCTCCGGCGATGTAGATCAGGTGGAATTGATTCCGCACCGCTAGCAGGAAGAGCAGGCAAGTGAAGAACAGCACTGCATAGATTACTCTTTCACGAAGGCAGAAATTGTACAACGCCGCCGCGGCCGCCAGCAGCAGAAAGACCAAGGGATATTCATACAGCATGAAATTCTCGAACAACACGACGCCCGGGCTGACAATGAACAAGCTTGTCAAAATGAACGCCAGCCAGGAATTCACGCCGCAAACGGACATTAGGTAATAGGTGAGCCAACAGATCGCGATCCCCAGCAACAAATGAATGGCGTGGAATACGGCAGGGTATGCGTCGGGAAATAACTTCAGAACGATGCCGGTGTACAAATTGAAACCCGGCGGTTGGATGTGGAGATAATACATGCTCTCGAGCAGCCGGTGCTTCAGCAGCTCCGGGTCGATGAATTGGAAAAAGTGTAAAACCGGACGGGCGTCAAAGCGCACCCCTAGCAGGTAATATGCGATACGGGAGAGAACGAACACCACCATCAGCAGCGCATAGGCAGAACGGGGTTTCAGCCCTTCGACCCCCGAAAATCTTGATTGCTCGTATGTTAGCTGTTCCAAGAGTCAGAGTTCGTTGTCACCAGTATGACATGGCGATGCTGGAGCCCACATGCTATGGAAATAACTATACAGTCGCACGCACGCTAACGACGCTCACCTGTAACCGTTAGCGGACCGCAACTGATTGCGCCAGGACGAGTCTTTACGACTATGTTGAGGCGACTCCTGGCACATCCCCTGACGCGAGCGCTCGATATTGATGACCCCGCCACGACCGTTCTCCGCCGGAGCATCGTTCACAGCAAACCCTTTTTGAAGCGGATCTACGAGGAGTGGTATAGGGCCATCGCAAATTGTTTGCCCGATGTTCCAGGGAGTGTCCTCGAACTAGGCTCGGGGGCTGGATTCCTAGCGGATTACGTTCCGGGCCTCATCACTTCGGAAGTCTTCTATTGCCCTAACGTCCGGCTGGTTCTCGACGGGCAATCGCTGCCTATTGGAAGCGAGAGTCTGCGCGGCATCGCGATGATCAATGTTCTTCACCATGTCCCCGACACCCGTGCTTTTTTGACGGAAGCAGCGCGCTGCCTCCGTCCGGGCGGCGTAATCGCGATGATCGAGCCGTGGGTGTCGCCATGGTCGCATCTAATCTATACTGGCCTGCATCACGAACCCTTCGAAACCGATGTACGTGACTGGCGTCACTCGAGTAGCGGCCCTCTTTCCGGCGCCAACGGTGCGCTCCCCTATATCGTTTTCAAGCGCGACCAGGCTATCTTTGCATCCGAGTTCCAGAATCTGGAAATCTCAACCATACAGCCGTTCATGCCATTTCGCTATCTGGTATCCGGCGGAGTTTCGATGCGAGCCCTCATGCCGGCTTTTACGTTCCCGATCTGGACGCGGTTGGAACGATGGATGAAACCTCAGATGGATGATTGGGCTATGTTCGCTCTTTTAGCGGTCACTAAGCGTCCCTAAACGAATTTGATCCTTCTCATCGCTAGCATCATCATCCGCAGCAGCAGCCAGCCGTGTGTCCAGCGTTGGATGTTGGTTTCTCCATAGACGCGCTCACCATACCGCACAGGAAGGTCGACGAGTTTAAGATTGTACTTCGCCGCGCCAAAAATAAGATCGAAATCGCCGAACGGGTCGATCTCACCGAAGTACGCGCGGTTTCGGGCGATCATTTCGTAATCGCGCTTGCTGAGTACCTTGGTCCCACACAACGTGTCCTTGATGTTTTGACTCAACAGCCACGAAAAGGCCAGACTGAAAAACTTGTTGCCCAGGAAATTGAAGAAACGCATGGCCTTCTCTTCCATCGGATAAACCAGGCGAACGCCGTTTACGAATTCCGCCTTGCCGGACCTCCAGGCCTCATAGAATCGCGGCAGGTCTTCGGGAGCGACGGTCAGATCCGCATCCAGGATCATCAGTAGCTCGCCGCTCGCCTCGTGGAAGCCAACCCGTACAGCGTCTCCTTTCCCTTTGCCCGGTTGCTTGAAGAGTTTCACCCGTGCACCCGGCCGTCGCGCGATTTCACGTTCGATGGCGCCGTAGGTATCGTCCTTGGAATTGCCTTCGACGAAGATCAATTCGGTTCCGGCTCCCATCTCGGGTACCCGGTCGAAGATCTGCGGAATGTTGCCCTCTTCATTGCGAGCGGCCACGACCACGCTGACCACCGGATCTTTGAGAAGCGCCGGCTTCGGCCGAGGCCGGGCGACTAAGACACTTGCCAGCGCGAACCAGGAAAACGGCCAAAGCCGGACCACGTACTTATTGAAGAAGGTATCCAGCAAAGGTGTGCGCACCGGCCATACGATTTCCTGCGAGGAGCGGATCACCTCGAAATCCGCCAGATACAACAGGTTGACGATGTCGGATCCAGTAAGCCAGTTCTGTGGCAGCAGCCGCCGGGCCATCCCGACTGCTTCCGCCATCCGCCTGGGCGCCTCCCAAACACGGCTGTAAGTGTTGATAATCAGACGCGTGGAGGGATGCGTATGAAGTGCAATGCTGTCGAGCACGCGCTGTACGTCCCACAGATCGTTAAACAGATCGGAGCAGATCACAAAGTCGAACTGCTCCTTCAGATCGAAAGAGTGCGCGTCGGCCTGAAGATAGCGAACCTCCGGATGCCGGCGCTGCGCCCGTTCTATCATCAGCGGCGACAGGTCGATTCCGACCCCATAGGAAGGCCGCACCGATGCGAGTAAGTCGCCCTGGCCACAGCCGACCTCCAGCACCCGCATTCCCGGCGGAATCAGGAAAGCGTAAAGTTCGGCTAAGCGCCGTCGATAGTAGTTTCTGATGGCAGGATCGTTATCCAATTGCTGAGCAGCCTGGTCCCAGTAACGCAGGCGGTTCTGGGTGTACTCGGCCTGTTTCAGAGCACTGCTGTCCTGCGGTGTAACGGCGGCGGCGTCCATGAAGGTTTGATCGTAAGGGTTGACCGAAAACTCCAACGTGAGCGTTGTTGTCATCAGTATGACACGACCGACGGCCTGGCGAAGGCGGCTACGAGCTTGCGTCTGCTAGGCCTGGAATGCCAAAGTTGAAATGGATAGAACATCCATGGAAAACGGGGCCCGGCGCCTCGCCAGTACCAAAACAATGAAAAAGGCTCTAATCACCGGTATAACCGGCCAGGACGGCTCCTTTCTGGCGGAATTCCTCTTGGCCAAGAGATATCAAGTCCACGGCATCGTCCGGCGTGCGTCCACCTTTAACACTGACCGTTTAGACTCGATTTACGCCGATCCACACGAGCAGGACGCGCGCCTCTATCTCCATTATGGCGACGTGACCGACGGTTCCGGCCTCCGGCACGTGATTGAAACCGTGCAACCGGACGAAATTTACAATCTCGCGGCGCAGTCGCACGTTCGAGTTAGTTTCGACCAGCCGGAATATACCGCGGACGTGGTCGCGACCGGCACGCTGCGCTTACTCGAAGCGATCCGGGACTATATCTCCAATACCGGCCGGCAGGTACGTATGTATCAAGCCGGCTCGTCGGAGATGTTCGGTGCCGCTCATCCGCCGCAAAGCGAAGCCACTGCGTTTTATCCGCGCAGTCCCTATGCGGTCAGCAAGGTGGCCGGACATTGGTACGCCGTCAATTACCGGGAAGCCTATGGGTTGTTTATCTGCAATGGCATCCTGTTCAACCACGAATCGGAACGCCGCGGCGAGACTTTCGTGACGCGTAAGATCACTCGCGCTCTCGGCCGGATCAAGCTCGGCCTTCAGCCTAAGTTGTTTCTGGGCAACCTAGAAGCCCGCCGCGACTGGGGTTATGCCGGCGACTACGTGGAAGCCATGTGGATGATGCTGCAGGCGCCCCAGCCTGACGATTATGTCGTCGCCACCGGCCAGGCGCATTCCGTCGCCGAGTTCCTGGACCAGGCGGCCAGCTACTGCGGTCTGGACTGGAAGAAGTTCGTGGAGACCGACGCCCGCTATTTGCGTCCAACCGAGGTGGACTATCTGTTGGGGGATCCTTCGAAGATCAAGCAGAAACTCGGCTGGCAGCCCAAGGTCGGCTTCGAGCAGTTAGTGCGTCTGATGGTGGATCACGATCTCGAGTTGGCTCGTCAGGAGCAAACCTTGGCCCAGGCCGGCCACCGAGTTATCCTGCGGGGGACCTCACATGGATAAATCGAGTGGTGTCTATGTGGCCGGACACCGCGGTCTAGTAGGATCGGCAATTTGCCGGCGATTGCAGCGCGCCGGCTACTCCAATGTGATCGTTCGGGATCGCGGCCAGTTGGATTTGACCCACCAACCCGCCGTGGAAGCTTTCTTCGCTTCCGAAAAGCCCGAGTATGTATTCCTGGCGGCCGCCAAAGTGGGCGGAATCCTGGCGAACAGCACTTATCCCGTTGATTTCCTTCGAGATAACTTGAGCATAGAGCTGAATGTGACCGATGCCGCGTACCGGCACGGCGTCAAGAAACTGGAGTCTCTCGGATCTTCCTGCATCTATCCCAAGCTGGCGCCCCAGCCCATCAAGGAAGAGTATTTACTCACCAGCCCCCTCGAGCCGACCAACGAATGGTATGCAATCGCTAAAATCGCCGGTATTAAGCTTGCGCAGGCCTATCGGCAGCAATACGGATTCCACGCCATCAGCCTGATGCCCACTAACCTCTACGGACCGGGCGATCATTTCGATCTCAAGGCCTCCCATGTCCTACCTGCCTTGATGCGCAAGGCCCATGAGGCCCATGTCAACGGTTCACCGGAGATGGTTGTTTGGGGTACAGGCGCCCCGCGCCGCGAGTTCCTGCATGTGGACGACCTGGCCGATGCCGCACTGTTCCTGATGCTGCACTACGACGAGGCCGAGATCATCAACGTCGGCGTCGGAACGGACCTTTCAATCCGCGAACTTGCCGAACTGGTGTGCCGGGTGGTGGGCTATCAGGGCCGCCTGGTTTTCGACACCTCGAAACCGGATGGTACGCCTCAAAAGCTGCTGGATGTATCCCGGTTACGGGCGTTAGGCTGGCAGGCTCGCATCAATCTTGAAGCCGGTATCCGGGAAACTTACCAATGGTTTCTCACGCAACAGCGTCAACCGGTCGCAACTTAGCATGATGGGACACTACCACACCGGCAAACCTAGCGCCGCTTCAATGGCTTCCAGCACCATGGCGGGATTATCGCTGCCATCCACGGAGTGGAACTCCATTTCGCGGTAATACTCGATGAGGGGAGCGGTGGCCTCTTCGTAACGCCGCAGACGCTCCCGAACCACCGCCTCGGTATCGTCGGCGCGACGCATGAGTGCCATACCGTCCTGGTTGCAGACACCGTCGCGAGCGGGTGGGCTATGCCGTATGTGGTATATCTTTCCACAGGAAGGGCACTGCCGCCGGCCTGTGACCCGATCAACCAGCACGTGACTTGGCACGTCGATCTGGATCACCGTCGGACGCGGCATGCCGAGACCGTCCAGCGTGCCGTCCAGAAACATAGCCTGAGGAACCGTGCGCGGGTATCCATCCAGCAGGAACCCGTGTGCGCAATGGGGATGAGCGATCCAACTGGCAACCACCTGGTTCATCACATCATCGGAAACCAGCTCGCCCCGAGCCAGCGTCGCCTTCACCGCCTTGCCGAGCGGCGTGCCCGATTCGCATTCAGCCCGCAAGATTGCCCCGGTGGAAAGCACCGGAATGTTCAGCAAATCGCTCAGGACTGCCGCCTGAGTACCCTTGCCGCAACCCGGCGGCCCTATCAGCACGATAATATTCTGCCCCATATCCATTGCTACAAGTAAAACCGCAAAATGGGAAATTTCCAAATCTGGCCGTCCGGGCTGGCCACTCGTCCGATTTGACCTAGCACTTGTTCTACGGTAGTATGTGTAACTTACTACTGTTGAAGTACTAGTATTAGTGCACTGGAACCAATGTCCAACCCAGCAGCCGAGTTCGATATCGACGACGACCTGCTCAAAAGGCTGCGCGAAGCGGTCGTTTTGCGTCGAATTGAGAGCGGAATCGAGTGGTTTCAGGCTCATCGGGAAGCGATTCTTTCGCTTGATCCAGGGCAGAAGAACGCCGCATCCTTCGTCGGTTACTTCTCCCAGTGGGTAGATATCGGTTACTGCGACGAGGGCATCGTCCGGGATTTGCTCGGCCGTTTCCCCAAGGAGACCCGCGCCAGGCTTCCCCTATGCGACTACATTCATTTGCGCCTGGCCGAGGGTATGGCCGCGTCGGCATCAGAGGAGACTGCAGACGCGATCGGGCATTTTGACTTCATCCTCTCCCTGGGCGAAGAGGTGGCGGACAAACAACTGCTGGCTTTGTCTCACTTCTGGAAAGGACGCTGCCAGCGGAAGCTGGGCGAATATCAAAGCGCTCTCAACCACACGGTGAAGGGCAGGGAACTGGCGCTCGAACTCGGTTACCGGCGGATGGCGGCCGTCATGCAGGTGCTGGAGAGTTGGCTGTGCTTTCAAAAAAAGGAACTGCCGCAGGCGTCCAGACTGCTCGAGGAAGCCGAGGCGATCGTTCGCGAGACCGACGATTCAGTGACGCTCGGCAATATCCATTCCGGCTACGGACGGATCGCCCAGGACGAAGGCCGCTACGATCGGGCGCTGGAACATTTCGCCCATGCCATCGAATGGTATCGGAAGCGCGACCCCCGGCACCGGAACCTGGCGCGCTCGCTGGCCAACATGGCCTATGTGAAGCGGCTCATTGCGGTTCGTTTACAGAGGGGACTGGACACCGAAGTGGCGCGGCGCCGTAAGCTGGCCGGACGCGAGGCGGCTGAAACCGGACCCGCCAGCCTGCTCTCCCGGCAACGGATCGAGCAGCTCCGCGCCGAGGCTTCGTCCAATCTCGCCCAGGCGGAGGACATTTACCGCTCGCTGCATCATCATCGCGGCCTGGGAACGGTGCGGATCGAGCGCGGGCGTCTGTTTCTGGACTACGGCGATCTGGAGCGCGCGGAGTTTGAGGCCGACCAGGCGTATCAGCTCGGAGCCGACAAGAAAGACTACATCTTGATGGCTCGCGCGCGCCTGC
The DNA here is from genome assembly GCA_035484655.1 of Bryobacteraceae bacterium. Lineage (GTDB taxonomy): Bacteria > Acidobacteriota > Terriglobia > Bryobacterales > Bryobacteraceae > Palsa-89. The sequence goes on from DATHOT010000366.1 coordinate 8,110, forward strand.
TCGAAAGCACCATTGAAACTTCGAAGTATGAAGAGGGCATCGATGACGACCCGGCCAGGCATGCCCAGCGGGCGCATGACTTCGCCCAGGACGCGCTCGAGTATGCGCGTCACACGGAGAATCACAAACTGCTCGCCCGGACCCACATCCGTCTGGGCCAGATTTTTTGCACCGATTTCTTCAACGATCCGGCAGCCGCGCAAGCCTGGTGTGATCGCGCCGCGGAATATCTGAGCCCCGGAAACGACGATCTGTGGGGTGAGTATCAAACCCTGAAGGCGAAACTGCTGCGCCGCGGCAGCGTGGATGCACGGCTGCGGAAATGGTCGCAGGGCCTGATCGAGGACCAGACCTTCCAGCAGATGACAGACGAATTCGCCGACCTGATTGTGCCCAAGGTCTGGGAACGCGAGGGCCGCAAAGTGTCGCGTGTTGCCACCAGACTGTCGATTTCTCCTAAGAAGGTCCGCCGCATCCTGACACGGCTGGGATTGAAAGGCAACTGAGTTTCATGGATGACCGCCAGCTACTCGACCAGCAAATGGCGTACTATCGCGCGCGGGCGCCTGAATATGACGAATGGTTCCTTCGGAAAGGGCGCTACGATCGAGGGCCTGAGCATAGGAACCAATGGCTCGAGGAAGTTGGGCAGATCGAATCGGTGCTCAGGTCTACCGTGCGAGGGGCTGAAGTGCTGGAACTCGCGTGCGGAACGGGACTTTGGACGCGGCGTTTGGCCGAAAACAATCGGCGAATTATGGCGGTGGATTCTTCACCAGAAGTAATTGCAATCAATCGGGAGCGCGTGCGGTCAGATAACGTCGAATATAGAGTCGCCGACATCTTTTCATGGGTTTCCGCCGCTAAGTTCGACGCTATCTTTTTCTCGTTTTGGCTTTCGCATGTCCCGCCGGCGCGGTTTGATGCATTTTGGACGTCGGTTCGATCGGCGCTCAGGCCCGGCGGGCAGGCCTTTTTCATTGATAGCCTGCTGGAGCCGACGACGTCCGCCGTGGACCATGGTCCGGTCGAACAATCGGGCGTGGTTCACCGGCGCCTCAATGACGGGCGGGAGTTCGACGTCGTGAAGATCTTCTATGAGCCCGCCGAACTGGAGCAACGGCTCGCCGGGCTGGGTTGGCGCGGCTGGGTGCGTTCGACGTCGCGTTTTTTTCTCTACGGCGCGGTCAGCCCGGAAAAATAATCACGGAACAATGTCGAAAGTGACGCGACCGCTCCCCGCCGGATCTGGTTCCTTTATTTCGCAGGCCCGATCAGGTCCAACACTCCCCCGCGCCCTCCGCATCGCTGCTCCCCACCCGAAT
>DATHOT010000367.1:0-21458 GCA_035484655.1 Bryobacteraceae bacterium
CCGATCCGCCTCGATAGCGCCAAGGGTGGCGCCGAGTTGCATGCCACCATCGTGTCAGTGGACCCGGCCACGGGCCACGCGCTCGAAATTCGAAGGTACACTCGTACTTGATGAAAATCCCGAGGCTCCGGTGGGTGATCGCTATCCTGCTGTGTCTCTCCACCACGATCAACTACCTGGATCGCCTGGCCATTGGCGTCGTTTCGGTGGATATCCGCCACGAGTTCACGCTCACCGAGCAGGACTATTCGTACATCCTGACGTTCTTCTTTCTTGCGTACGCGATCATGTACGCAGGCTCGGGCTATATTCTCGACCGGCTGGGAACGCGCCGGGGCTTCGCGCTGTTCGCCGCCGGATGGTCGATTGCTCAGCTTTTGCACGGTTTCGCCGTTGGCAAGTGGAGCCTGGGAGCTTGCCGTTTCCTGCTCGGCTTAACCGAACCGGGAGCGTGGCCAGCTGCGTCGAAAGCCGTCACGGAATGGTTTCCGGCATCCCAACGCGCGCTCGGGATGGGAATCTTCAATGCCGGGACGTCGCTCGGCTCGCTGCTCGCGCCTACAACCGTCTGGTTACTCACGATCCGCTATGGGTGGCGATACGCGTTCGTCTTCACCGGCCTCGCGGGCTTCATTTGGTTAGCCGCCTGGTTGATTCTGTATCAACCTCCGCACCTGAACCGCTGGCTCAAGCCAAAAGAATACGCCGCGCTCAAGCCGCTGCTTCCGCCGCCCGAAGAGGCCCGTCCCGCTTCAGCCGAACGCGTTCGATGGCAATCGCTGGTGCGGGCCCGAGGCTGTTGGACGCTGATTCTAGCGCGATTCTTCACCGATCCGGTGATCTACTTCGTCATCTTCTGGCTTCCCGAGTACCTGAGGAAGGAGCGCGGCTTCGACCTCGCAATGGTCGGCAAATATTCCTGGGTGCCGTTCATGTTCGGAGGCGTCGGATACGTTTTCGGTGGCTGGCTATCGGGACGAATGATGCGCGCCGGCTGGACTCTAGCGCGCGCCAGGAAGTTCGGGATGGCTCTGGGAGCGGCCGTGATGCCGGTGGCAATGCTCGCGCCTTTTGTTCCGACGGCGGCGCTGGCGATTGCCGCCACCTGCTCTATCACGTTGGGGCACGGGCTGTGGACCGCGAATCTGCAAACCGTTCCGACCGATCTGTTCCCCGGTCACGAGGTCGGCACGGTCAGCGGATTCTCCGGATCGGGCGGCGCGGTGGGCGGGATGCTGGCCAGCCTCGGCACGGGCTACTTGGTGACCCATTTCACCTACGCGCCAGTGTTCCTGCTGTCTGGATTGATGCATCCGCTGTCGGCGGTTCTGATTTATGCGCTGCTCCCGGATCGGTTGTTTACCGATGCGTTGCACCGGTCGCGGCAAACAGCTTGATCGGCATGGCGCGGCCGTAGGTTTGAATGTCGTCGTCCCGCGTAAAGATTTGCCAGCCGCGGGCGATCGCGACAGCACAGATCAGAAAGTCAGTTCCGCTTCCGGCGATGCCGCGAGATCGGCATTGATTGCTCCATTTGGCAGCCTCTTCATAGTCGTCCGTCAAAAGAGGCTCGTCGGGAAAAGCACGTAGGTTGGTCTTCAGTTGCTCAAATTGAGCCGGGTCACGAATTCCCGAAAGCAGTTCCTGCCGAATCGCTCCGATTAGACGGGCTCGACCGTCTTGAATTAAGTCGCGAAGGTCCGATGCGATTCTCTTTTCGGCATCGGATATCTGTGTTGCCCGCCTGAGGGCCAAGGACCAGATGCTCGTGTCGACCAGAACTTGCACTAGCGCTTCTTTCGACGCTCGGCCTTGTAATCGTAGGTCGGGTCGAAGTCGACGGTTCCGAATAGATCCAGAATTTCGAGGCGTTTGCGGTGCGCGATGTATTCGGAAAGCGCAGTGGTGACTGCTTCCTTCTTCGTCTTGTGATGGCCGATCCGGCGCGCTGCTTCGATCAGCTTGTCATCGATGGCAAGATTGGTGGGCATCGGTACACATCCGTCTGTGTAAAAAATAGTGTAGCATTAAACGAGCCTTCGCGTTAGCTACATCGTCTCCCATGCCGAACCCTGAAACTTCGGTTCAAAGATCTCCGGGTGCAGAATCTCGGCCAGGATCTGCAGCGACTCGACTACCCGCGGACCCGGACGGTTCATATATTGATTCCCATCGGCCAGATAGACTTGCCCACTTTCGACGGCTCGGAGTTTCTCCCACTCAGGACGCTCGATCAGCCAGTACATCTCCTGGCGAGTGCGCTCCAGATCAAAGCCGCAAGGCATGGTGATAATCACGTCGGGGTCGGCAGCCTGGAGTTTTTCCCAAGTCATCCAGGGCGAATGGAGTCCCGCCTCGCCGAAAAGATTCTCCGCGGCTGCCATTTCGACCAACTCCGGAACCCAATTTCCGGCTGCCATCAGAGGTTCGTGCCACTCGATGCAGGCCACGCGAGGGCGCCGCACCGCCCGACCGGCTTTGCCCGAGATGTCATTCATCCTCGCCTGGAGTGCTTGGACCACCTGTTCACCCCGCTCAGGAACTCCGCAAGCCGCCGCGACCGAACGGAGATCGCGCCAGATGTCGGCCAAGGCATTCGGCTCGAGCGCTACCAGCTTGGGCCGGCTCGAGATCCAGCCCGTCAAAGCGCGCTCAACATCTTCCAGGCTGACGGCACAGACCCGGCATTGGGTTTGCGTGACAATGTGGGTAGGCTGCAACTTGTCGAGGACATCTTCAAAAACCTCGTAAACAGAGAGCGCATTGACAATTTGATTCTTCACCCGGCGATCAATCTCCGCGCTGGATCCTTCGATGGGGAAGCTGGGACGCGTACAGACGGGAAGGCTGCGGACTTCGTCAGGATAGTCGCATTCGTGCGATCGTCCCACCTGCTGCGAAGTGAGCCCAAGTGCATGGACGATCTCGGTGGCGCTCGCGATTAGCGAGACGATACGAGGCATACTTCTAGATTAGTAGGCGTGGGAGGCCGGGGGGTGCCGAGGGCAAATAGGGTGTCGTGACGAAATATTGTCACATGCCAGGTATTTGTCAGGGGTGTCGGCCTATGGACAGATGTTCGATCGCCTCTGGGAGGCTATCAGGAAAGACTCAAGGAGCAGGTCGGGAGGGATTCTCGTAGGGAATAAAAGAAGAAAGTCTTTTGGTGGAGTCTATCTAGCAGATCTTAGAGAGGGACGACCTTGGCTCCTTGAGCTTTGCATGATTTCCATTCGCTCCTATTGATTGCAAGCTCGCTGCCAAAGTCTAAGTGTTTATTTTCTGACCAAATGATCGGAAGCCAGCAGAAATATTTACCAGATTGGAACGTTCGACATGCAAAACCCGGCATTCCAGCCAGGAAGGTAACCGTTGTGGAAATAAAATCGCTAAGGTTACGACGAGTTAAGCCTCAGCGCGACCCGTTCGGACGGTTTCTTGATCCATTCTGGTCCGGGGGCAGCGGCGAAGGAGGCCGCGCAACCCGGCCGCTCTTCGCTTCATCAAGCTCGACGTTGTTGTTCTCGAGCGTCATTCCGGTCGCGATGTCGAGTTGGACGCGGGCTTGGGCGTAGGCCGCCTCGGCCGTCGCGACGTTCCCGCCCGCGGTGGAAAGGTCCCGTTGATCTTGAATCAATTGGAAAACCGTGGTGGCGCCTAGCGCAAGCTTTTTCTGGTCGGCATCGACTGTTTGTTCTTCCAAGACACGCTGCTTGACAGCCGCCTGGTACTGCGCCCGCGCCTCCTGCAGGGCGATCAGCGCGGTTTGGATGTCCACCCGGATTTGGTTGACCTGCCTCTGGACCTGCAGCTCGCTCTGGCGAAGACTAAACGCCGCGGTGGCGATGTTGGATTGAGCGGCGCGATTGCGGAAAGGAATGGTCAGGTTCAAGCCGACGGTATAGTTCGGGAAGTTCCGCGAGAATAGCTGACCCAGAATGCCGCCGTAACCGCCCAGGAAGAACGGATCCGCCGTGGGCGGAGGCGACATCAGGCCGGTCGTCGCATTGATGCCGGAGATATTGTTCTGCGTACCGTTCAAAGCATTGTTACGGAGATCTACAAAGGCGTTCAACGTCGGCAATAGCGCATTCTGAGTACCCTGCAGGGCGATCTTGGTGTTATCGATCTGGATCCGGCTCTGCGCCAGATCAGGGCGGTTCTCAAGGGCTCTCGCCATCAGATCCTGGACCGGTTCGATGGGTTCGACTTCCGGGATCCGGATCCGGTCGGTTGGCACGATGCGCGCCTCCGACACGCTAGGACTTGCCAGACCGTCGCGGCTGAGCGCGCTTTTCAATACGGCCTCGAGCTGAAGAACGTTGCTCTGTGCGGTTACCAGGGCTTGTTGGTCGGATGCCACTTGCGCCTCCGCGCGCGCGATCTCGATCGGCGCCAGCGTCCCTACTTCCACCTGTTTCTGATTGTCTTCATACAGCTTTTCAGAGACAGCCACCGCTTGACCTTTCACGTCTACGTTCAGGTTGGCCGCTACCAGGGTCCAATAGAGCTGGACGATGTTGCCCACGGCATTGATTAGCTGCTGCTTGAAAACGAGATCAGCGGCCCTGAGATTATTCTTCGCGACCCGAATCGGCCGGTTGTTCGTAGCCAGACCGAAGCCTTGCAACAAAGGCTGCGTGACTGTTAAATCGATGCTTGAGGTAATGGCTGGATTGATCGCGCTGCGAAAGGAGTTTTGCTCCTGGTTGAGATTGGTGAAACTCAAGACCCCTATGGCGCCGGTTGGGAACGCCTGGCCGATGCTGACGTTGTAGACTTGATTCGTCGAGACGAGTTCGGTAGTGCCGGTAAGAACTGTATTCGATTGTGGCGAGGTCAGGTGTCCCCAGCTCACCGTTCCTTGCATAATAGGATCAAAACTCACACCCAGCGGGAGGAAAGTATTAACGCCCTGGGAAGGGAGGCCAGCGCTGTTGCTGCCCAGGATCAATAGCCCGGTGGATGTGTTGATCGCCGGCTGTACCGTCGTCGGGATTCCCAAAGTTGCTGCGCCAGATTGGGCTCGCAGCAGATCGGCATTCGCGAGAGGGAACACGTATCGCTCGATTTCAACGTCCAGGTTGTTCTCAATGCCCAAAGCGATGGCGTCGGAAAGCGCCAGGTAAAGCTTTCCGGCGTGAAGGAGTGAATCCAACCGCGTAGAATTCGCGAGACTCACCGCCGGAAAGACCGGCGACGTGTAGGCATGTGTGAAGCCGGAGTACCAATGCCGTTCCGAATCGAGCCGGAGTGTCGATTGCTGCGCATAGCTGCCTGGCGTGAGCAAGCAAAGCCCCGCCGCCAAACACAATACCCTTATCCGATCAAGACGTCTCATGAATACCTCGAAGGACCTCTTCAGCTGGTTTATAACGAAAACAAACTTAGGGCGTTTCGTTGATTCTATATGGTAATACGATTTGCGGGATTGGCTAGCCGGAACTGTTATAGTGGCGTTGTGACTCCGCAGTTGGACCCGATTCTGAGCGCTTTTTACGAAACGGGCGCGTACCTGAATGGCCACTTCCGATTGACCAGCGGCTTGCACAGCCCCGAGTATTTGCAGTGCGCACTGGTGCTGCAGTATCCCAAGCACGCCGAGCATTTCGGGCGGCTGATGGCAACCGAATTCAGGCGCCTGGAACCGACACTGAACGCCGGCGTGGTTGCGTCTCCAGCGATCGGAGGACTAATTATTGGACACGAAGTGGCGCGGGCGCTGAGCGCGCGATTCGTATTTACCGAGCGCGACGCCACCGGAAAGATGGTTCTGAGACGCGGCTTCTCGGTGGAACCGGGCGAAGTGGCGGTAGTGGTGGAAGATGTCGTCACCACCGGCGGCAGCTCGCGCGAGGTGATCGATATTTTGAAGCAGGCCGGAGCGCGGGTCATCGGTGCAGGATCGATTATCGATCGTAGCGGCGGCGCTGCCGATCTCGGAGTTCCTCGGGTTGCCCTGAAGACCATGCAAGTGGTGAGCTATCCTCCTGACGATTGTCCTTTGTGCCGCGCGGGTAGTCCGGTAGTGAAACCGGGTTCGCGGCCCGTCCATGCGGCGAATTAAGATCCAGATTTCTTACGACGGCACGGACTATCACGGCTGGCAGGTGCAACCCGGTTTACCGACTATCCAGGGCACACTGGAACAGGTCTTCGGCGAAATTGAAGGCCGTGCAGTGCAAGTGGCCGGATCTGGCCGCACAGACGCTGGCGTTCACGCTATCGCGCAGGTTGCCGCGTTGTCGATGGAAAATCCTATTCCGCTTGAAAATCTGAGAAGGGCCGCCAATCGCCTGCTGCCGCCTGATATTCGCGTGACACGGATCGATGAAGTCACGATCGACTTTCATCCGCGCTTCCAAGCCAAAGCAAAGACCTACGAATATCGGATCTTCCGCGGCGAGATCTGCGCGCCGTTCGACCGCCGCTACGTGTACCATCATCCTTACCCGCTGACGCTGGAGGCAATGATGAATCTCGCGCCTCTGATCGAAGGCGAGCATGATTTCGCGGCCTTCGCGGCCACCGATGATCGCGACGAACTAGGAGCTTCCAAGGTACGAACGATCTTTTGTTCGAAACTGGCCCAGGAAGGCGAGCGACTGCTCTATCGCGTCACCGGCAGCGGATTTCTGAAGCACATGGTGCGGAATGTGGTCGGCGTCCTGATCGAAGTTGGAAAGGGCAACGTGGATCAGTCCGCACTGATCGAGCGGCTGCAACCTGGCTGCAAGATTCCACCGGGTCCGACCGCGCCAGCGCGAGGGCTGTTTCTGGTCTCGGTTGAGTACTGATTACTTCGTCGAAGTGACTTCTTCCTGCTTCGGCAAAGCTTTGCGCGGCAGCATGTCGGGCCGGGTGGCCGCGTCGTAAACCACCGAGGCGATTACGGCGGCAGCCTGCATCAGGTCGCCAGGGATGGCGTGGTCATACACATCCATGCTGGAGTGATGCGTGACGGTCATGTAATCGAGGGGATCCTGAATGAACTGGAAACCGGGCAGGCCGACGGCATCGAACGACAGATGGTCGGTGCCGCTGGTGTTGCGGATGGTGATGGTTGTTACCCCAAGGTCGCGGAAGGGTTCCAGCCATTGTTCGAACAGCGGGCGCATGGCATCGTTGCCCTGCAAATACACGCCGCGAATCTTGCCGCTGCCGTTATCGAGGTTGAAATAGCCTGACAACTTGGCGTGCGCGGCAGTCAGCTTCATGCTCTTGGGATCCCCGAAATGCTCTTTGATGTAGGCTTTCGATCCCAGCAGCCCTTCCTCTTCCCCGCTCCATAGGGCGATGCGAACGGTGCGATCCATCTTGAGATCAAGCGCCTTCAGAATGCGGACCACTTCCATCATCACCGCGCTTCCGGCGGCGTTGTCGGTGGCGCCGGTGCCAGTGTGCCAGGAGTCGAAGTGCGCGCCGACCATCACGAGCTGATCCTTCTTGCTCCCCCCCGGAATTTCGGCGCTCAGGTTGTAGGCATCCACTGCGCTGTCGGAAATACGCGCCTTCAGGTTGGCCTGCATCTGGACTGGAGTTTTGTTCTCGAGCAGCCGTACGATGCGATTGTAATGTTCGGAGGTCACGACGAACGTCGGCGGCGGGGCTGGCTTCTTGGGATCATACGAGCCGGCAGCCTCGGCGAAAGATATACCATCGCGCGCGCGGCGGTCGTCTTGCACTAACGCGAGGACGCCTTCGTCCAAAAAGAACTGGGTGCGTTTGGCCGCCAACTCTTCGCGGCGATGGCGCAGCTCATCCTGCACGGACGGGGGAATACTGGCAAAGAACCGGAGTCGCGCTTCGAGCTCCTCGGGTGGATCGAGGTTGGCGGGGTCGATTTTCATCTTTTCGACGGGAGGCGGCGCGGTTTCGAGCTCTCTTAATTCGGCATCGGTGTAGCGGTGGAGCTCCGGCTTCGCCTCCGCATCCGCGACATTGTGCACAACCTCCGAGATAAGCACCACCTTGCCGCGCAGCTTACCTTTGTACTTCTGCATGTATTGCTCGAGATTTCGCTCGCCCCTACCAACCGCCTGGCTAGCGGCGAGTGGAGCAAAGATCGGCTCGCCGTTCACGGGTCCATTGGTGCTGGCCGACCAGGCCAAGGGCGCCGCCGCCAGCAGCGAATAGCGCGGCTGGATCATCTCCAGCGCGAACTTTTCGAGGGTCCAGCTACGGCCGAAAGGTCCCCACTTCTCGAGGTGGGCGTTCTCCAGGCCATATTCCTGGAGGCGCTTAAGCGCCCAGTCGGCAGCTTCCTTGAACTCCGGCGAGGCGGTGAGGCGAGGGCCGTAAACATCGGCGAGATATTCAAGGTGCTCCATTACTTTGGAGTGTTCGAACGCCTCGGATTTAATTTTATTGACGGTCGCCAAGTCTACTTGATCGGCGGCTAGGACCGGGATTACGCAAGCAAGAGCAATGACAAAGCAGCGCATACGGCCATTATGCCACCGCGTTGTGGGGCGGGTCCCCTGACCCGCGCCGGGCGCCCCCGCCCGGCCTGTCGAAGTTTTAGCGACGGCCAAGGGGCCGTCGGCGGGCGCGGGCGTCCGCCCCACAAACTAAGTGGCATTGCCATGCTCGGCTCCCTACTTCTATAGAGACAGCATCACTATGGCTCTGGCTTGGCGCGCCTTGTGAATCCGTTGCGGAATACCCGAATACCTAACAACACAGCCGCTAACGACATAGCCGCCAGAAAAACAATACCAAAGGAGAAACCATTTTCGACGCGTTCTACAACGGCGTAATAAAAGGTCTCTCCGCCAAAGCCCATAAAGACCAGTCCAAACATCCACGCCGCGATTCTTTGCACCAAGGCTGGATTCGGGGATCCCTTCCACAAGAAGAGATCCACCAAACTCCCATTGCGGACGGTGTCCGGGAAAACAATATTTTGTTGGCGGACGCGGAATTCGTCGACGAGCTTATCCGGATTGCGTCGATGACCCATAGGCCGTTGGGCTACTTCTTGACGGGATCGGGCGATTCCGGATCCAGGCCTAACTCGGTGATAGCCGCCTGGGCGCGCTTTTTGTCGAACTTGCCATCCCGCGCCAATCGGGACAACGCCGCTGCCGCGATTGCCTCCGCGCCATTTTCAAAGTGCTTGCGCAGATGCTCGCGATTTTCGCTGCGGCCAAAGCCGTCGGTACCGAGCGCAGTTAGACGGCCCGGCAACCAGGGAGCGATCTGGTCGGCCACTACCTTCATGTAATCGGAGGAAGCGACGATCGGTCCCTCCACGCCCTTCATGACATCAAGCAAGTAGGGCTTGCGCTCCGGTTCGGCCGGGTGCAAACGATTCCATCGTTCCACTTCGAGCGCGTCCCGGCGTAGCTCGTTGTAGCTGGTCACGCTCCAGACATCAGATGGGACTTGATACTTCTCCGCCAGGATTTTCTGCGCACGTAGCGCCTCGTTCACGATCGGGCCGCTACCGAACAACTGTACCCTGGCCTTGCCGTTCTCGGCCTGCTTGAACCGGTAAATACCGCGCAGAATGCCTTCGGTCGTGCCTTCAGGCATGGCCGGCTGCGCGTAATTTTCGTTGTAGATCATCAGGTAGTAGAAGCGATCTTCCATCTCCTGATACATGCGGCGGATGCCGTCCTGTATGATAACGGCGATCTCGTATGCGTAAGCCGGATCGTAGCTGTGGCAAGTGGGGACCGTGCTCGACAACACCAGGCTATGTCCATCCTGATGCTGCAGACCTTCGCCCGCAAGCGTGGTCCGGCCGCCCGTTCCGCCCATCAGGAATCCCTTGCCGCGGGAATCGGCAAAGGCCCAAATAAGATCGCCGATGCGCTGGAATCCGAACATCGAATAGTAGGTGAAGAAGGGGATCATCGGCACGCCATAGTTGGCGTAGGCTGTGCCGGCGGCGGTGAACGACGCCATCGAACCGGCTTCAGTGATTCCTTCTTCGATGATCTGGCCGTCCCGAGTTTCCTTATAGAAGAGAAAATTCTCCGCGTCGACCGGCTTGTAGAGTTGGCCACGGCTGGCGTAGATGCCGTATTGGCGGAATAGCGACTCCATGCCGAACGTGCGTGCCTCGTCGGGAATGATGGGCACGATGTATTTGCCCAAGTCGTGATCTTTCAGCAATAGCGTGAGCACGCGGACGAACGCCATGGTGGTGGAAACTTCACGGCCCTGCGAACCGGCCAGCGACTCGGCGAACGTCGTGACGGGCGGCGCCTGGATGGTTATCTTAGGAACATTGCGAGCCGGTAGACTCCCGCCCATGGCCTCGCGACGCTCCCGGATGTACTTCATCTCCGGGCTATCCTCGGGCGGCTTGAAGAACGATCCGGTGTGCGCGGTTTCTTCAGTAACGGGAACTTCGAAGCGCTTGCTGAAGTAAACCATCTCCTTCTCGTTCATTTTCTTTTGCTGGTGCGTGACCATGCGGCCTTCGCCCGCCTCACCCATGCCGTAACCTTTAATGGTCTTGGCCAGGATGACGGTAGGCGATCCGGTGTGTTCGACAGCTCGCTTATAGGCGTTATAAACCTTCTGTGGATCGTGCCCGCCGCGGCGAAGAGCAAAGATCTGCTCGTCGGTCATGTGCTCCACCAGCTTAAGCAGCTCCGGATACTTTCCGAAGAATTCCTTGCGCACGTAAGCGCCGTCTTTGGCCTTGAAAGCTTGATACTCGCCGTCCACGGCCTCGCCCATGCGCTTGACCAGCAGGCCAGTAGTATCGCGCGCCAGCAGGTCGTCCCAGCTCGCGCCCCAGAGGACTTTGATGACGTTCCAGCCCGCGCCTCGGAAAGCCGCCTCGAGCTCGGTAATGATATGGCCGTTGCCGCGCACCGGACCATCCAGGCGCTGCAGGTTGCAGTTGACTACAAAGATCAGGTTGTCCAGGCGCTCGCGCGAAGCCAACGTGATGGCGCCCAAAGTCTCCGGCTCGTCCGATTCTCCATCGCCGACGAAGGCCCAAATCTTGCGCGGGGTTTTGGGGATGATGCCGCGGTTCTCCAGGTATCGCATGAAGCGCGCCTGATAAATGGAATTGATCGGGCCGAGCCCCATGGAGACGGTCGGAAATTGCCAGAAATCGGGCATTAACCAGGGATGGGGATAAGACGAGAGACCGGGATGCTCTCGCAGCTCGTGACGGAAATTATCGAGATGTTTATCGGTGAGCCGGCCTTCCAGGTATGCGCGGGCATAGGTGCCGGGCGAAGCGTGGCCCTGAAAATAGATGAAATCCCCAGGCTGATCGTCGTAGCGGCCGTGGAAGAAATGATTGTGACCCACTTCCTGGAGCGTCGCGAGCGAAGCATAGGTGGCAATATGGCCCCCAATGCCGGCATCATATTTATTGGCGCGCACTACCATGGCCATGGCATTCCAGCGAATCAGACTCTTGATGCGCCGCTCGACGGCGCGGTCGCCGGGATAGGGCTCTTCCTCTTCCACCGGGATAGTGTTGACATACGGAGTGTTCAGCTTGTGTGGCGATTCGATGCCGTAAATGGCAGCGCGGTCAACTATCCGTTCGAGCAGATAGGAGGCGCGTTCGGCGCCGCCCTCTTCCACCACGCCGTCGAGCGCTTCCAGCCACTCGCTGGTTTCCTGTGGATTGGCGTCTGTGGGGGTGTCGACTTTGGTTCCAAGCATGTTTTTGGAGGGTTCTCTTTCAAGATAACAAACCAAAGCCAGCGGTGGATTTTTAAGCCAGGGCGTCATTTTACTTCGACTACGGCAGTGAGGACGAGGTCCTTGAGTCGCCGTTTGTAGAAACGATCCGGCCGGGTCGCTTGACGATGAATATGAGGGGCGTGAAGCCGGAAGTGTTGCCTGGGGACGCGGCTGCGGCTGTCGGACCGGGCTTGGACATCTAGGGAGATACGCGCTTTGGAGCGCCAATTTAGTACCAGCGCGCATCTTCCCAAATCGCTGGCGACCGATGCGAATCGCGGGCGCCTGAAATCGGTATTTGAGTGCACTGTCCCTAATTTTGTGGTACATGTAGAAGGGCGAGGTATAGAATGGATCTGCCGCAAGGCACCCTGGACCTGCTGATCTTGAAAGTGGTCGCGTTAGGCCCGGTGCACGGCTACGCCATCGCGCAACGGCTCCAGCAGGTGTCGCGCGACGTCGTGCAAGTTCCCCAAGGCTCGCTCTACCCGGCGCTGCATCGGCTCGAGAACCGCGGCCTTCTGGCAGCGGACTGGAAGGAGACCGAGACCGGACGCGAGGCCAAATTTTATCGCCTCACGCGGAAAGGGCGGGCGCAGCTCGATACAGAAACCGAGGGCTGGCGGCAATTGGCGGAAGCGGTCGGATTGATCCTCAAAATGTCGGAAAGAGGCGCGGAATGACCTGGTGGCGTCGATTGTTGCGGCGAAACCAAGCCGAAGAGCAACTCGAAAAGGAACTGCGTTTCCATCTGGAACAACACACAGCCGATCTGATCGCACGCGGGCAACATCCCGAGGAAGCTCGAAGACAAGCCCGGCTCGCTCTGGGCGGCGAGGAGCATGTGAAGGAGGAATGCCGTGATGCGCGCGGCACACGCTGGCTGGAGGATCTGTGGCAAGACTTGCGCTACGCCCTTCGCACGCTGCACCAAAAGCCGGGGTTTGCGGTGGTGACGCTCGCGACCCTGGGGCTCGGAATCGGAGCGACGACTGTCATGTTCACAGTGATCAACGGTGTCGTGCTGAAGCCGCTGTCTTATCCGGAACCCGATCGGCTGGTCACGGTGCATGGGCGGACCGAAAAGTACGGCGAACAGTGGGGGTTCTCATACCCTGAATTTCTCGATTGCCAACGCCAGAGCCGATCGCTAGGGCCCATCGCGGCATGGACCTACGGCGGAGGTACCTTGAGTGAGCCCGGGGAAGCGGAGTACGTTAACAGTCGCCAGATCTCGTCCGAACTATTTTCCGTGCTGGGAATTTCTCTACCAAACGGGCGTGCCTTCCTGCCCGAAGAAGACCGTCCTGGCGCCGCGCCGGTCATCATTATTAGCTACGGGTTGTGGCAGCGCCGCTACGCGGGAAGCCCAGCCACAATCGGCAAACCGATCGTCTTTGATGGAAAACCCTATACCGTCATCGGCATCACACCCGCAGGACTCAGGCTGGACGGCGAGGCTGACCTGTTTACGCCGCTAGCCCAAAGCACGGATCCCAGAATGCACAATCGCGGAGCACGTTTTATTCATCTGGTGGCTCGCGTCCGTCCTGGCGTTGGGCTAGCCGAGGCGCAGGCAGAGCTGTCGCTGATTGCCCGGGGTCACGCTGAGCAATATCCGGAGACTGATGCAGGCCGTGGCCTGGTAGCACATCCGCTTAGACAGGAACTGGTCGGAAATGTCCAGTCCACACTTTGGTTGTTACTAGGCGCAGTGAGCCTGGTGCTGTTGATCGCATGTGTCAATGTGGCCAGTTTGATGCTGGCGCGCGCGGTCTCACGCGAGCGGGAACTCGCTATGCGCGTCGCGCTCGGAGCGGGCCGCGGCCGGTTAGTCCGCCAATGCCTGACCGAGAGCGCGGTGCTGGGGATCTATGGTGGCGTACTCGGCGTCGTGCTCGCAGCCTGCGGCATCCGGCCGTTCGTCGTGTTCTGGCCAGGCAGTTTGCCGCGCGCCGAAGAGATCCAAGTCGACTGGCATGTGTTGTTGTTTGCCTTCGCCGCGTCACTCGCGAGTGGTCTTCTTTTCGGACTGGCACCGGCTCTGCGCGCTCCAGCGCGCGAACTGGAACAGACTCTACGTGCCGGCGCGCGGACCCTGGCAGGAGGCACGCGGCGAATGCACAGCGGCTTTGTCATATCCGAGATCGCCCTGGCGGTGGTGCTGTTGGTCTCGGCCGGGATGCTCGGACGGACGATCGTGCGACTCGCATCCCTTGACCCCGGTGTGAATATCAGGAACGTATTGGCTACGCGGATCGCGCTTTCGCCCAACGCGCTCACAAACCCCGCTCAGATTCGCGCGGTCTGGCAGGACGTATTGGATCGCGGAGGGCGAGTACCAGGAGTGCAGTCAATCGCGCTGGCCGACATCGTCCCCATGCGCGAAGGCGAAAACTCAGTGGGCTACTGGGCTACTCCCTTCCCGCCGCCACCGAACCAGGAGCCACTCGCGCTGGCATCGTGTGTATCGCCGGATTATCTGAAGGTCATGGGCATTCCGTTGCGCCAGGGCCGATTCTTCAACGAAGAGGATCGCGTGGGGCATGACCTGGTTGTCGTGATTGATGACGTTTTAGCCCAACACGCCTTCGGAGGAAGCAACCCGGTGGGAAAGCGCCTCTGGATTCCGGCGATGGGCCGGGGACCTATACAGGTGGTGGGGGTGGTGGGCCACGTCCGGCATTGGGGGCTAGCGGGCGATGATCACTCACGGGTACGCGATCAGATCTACTATCCCTTTGCTCAGGTGCCCGACTCGCTGTTGCGAATATTCTCCTCGTTCATGTCGATGGTCGTGCGGACCAGTGTGGCGCCATTGAGCGTGGTGGAGCCGCTGCGGCGGGAAGTGCGCGGAGCCGGCGGCGATCAAGCTCTCTACGATGTTCACACCATGGAGCAGCTGGTGAGCGATTCGCTCTCGCGGCAGCGCTTCCTTCTGGTGTTGTTCGGCGTCTTCGCCGGCTTGGCTTTAGTGCTCGCGTGCATCGGTATTTATGGCGTTCTGGCATATTTGACCAGCCAGCGCGTACCGGAATTCGGTGTCCGGATGGCGCTGGGAGCAAATGCTCGCGATGTGATGCAGTTGGTAATGCGAGAGAGCGTTGGAATGATTTTCCTGGGGGTTGGCGCCGGCATCGCGGGCGCCTGGGCGGCGGGGCGTGTTTTGGTGCGACTGGTGGAAGGAGTGCAATCGAGCGAGCCGGTGACGTTCGCCGTCATGATTCCAATCCTGGTGGTCGCGGCTCTGTATGCGAGTTTCGTACCAGCGCGCCGGGCCAGTCGCGTGGACCCAGTCAAGGCGCTGCGGCAGGAGTAGCTCAGAATGACCTGGTGGAATCGATTATTGCGGCGAAAGCAGATGGAGGAGCAACTCGAAAAGGAACTGCGCTTCCACGTGGAACAACATACCGCCGATCTGATCGCGCGCGGCTACAAACCCGAGGAAGCTCGAAGACAAGCACGGCTCGCTTTGGGAGGACCCGAGCAGGTGAAAGAGGAATGTCGCGACGCGCGCGGCACACGCTGGCTGGAAGATCTGTGGCAGGACTTGCGCTACGCATTCCGAACCCTGCGCCAGAAGCCCGGGTTCGCAGCAGTCGCTCTCGCTACGTTGGCCCTCGGAATCGGAGCAACGACCGTCATGTTCACGGTGATCAACGGTGTGGTTCTAAAACCGCTGCCTTATCGAGAGCCTGATCGCCTGGTCAAGTTGCAGGAAAAAACGGATTTCAGTACGCAGTGGGGCAATCTGTGGGCCTTTACATACCCTAATTTTCTCGATTGCAAGAGTGGGACCAACTCTTTGGACCTGGGGGCGTGGCGCTACGGCGGAGGCACGGTAAGCAGTTCCGGCAACGCCGAGTACGTGGACAGTCGAGAAGTATCGGCCGACCTATTTCCTCTCTTGGGAGTTACACCGATACAAGGACGTTCCTTCCGTCCCGATGAAGACCGGCTGGGCGTAACCCCGGTGGCGATCATTAGCTATGGCTTGTGGCAGCGCCTTTACGGCGGAAACGCAGCCGTCATCGGAATGCCGCTTGTTTTCGAGGGGAAATCCTTCACCGTTGTCGGCGTCACCCCCGCCGGCTTCTGGTTAGGAGACGAAGTCGATGTGTTTACGCTACTCGGTCAGGACACTTCGCCGCGCATGCAAAATCGGGAAGCGCACGGTGTTCAAGTTTGGGCGCGCCTGCGTCCCAGTGCAACGTTGGCCCAGGCGCAGGCGGAGCTGACCTTAGTTGGCCGCCATCTGGCTGAGCAGTACCCGAAATCGAATAAGGGCCGAACTTTTATTGCGGCGCCACTTCGTCCCGACGTCGGCGATATCCGTTCGACACTCTGGCTGCTGCTGGGCGCCGTCAGCCTGGTGCTGCTTATTGCTTGCGTCAATGTAGCCAGCTTGCTGCTGGCGCGGGCGGTTTCACGCGAGCGTGAACTGGCCATGCGCATCGCGCTGGGAGCCGGCCGGGGGCGCTTGGTGCGCCAATGTCTGACTGAGAGCGCGGTGTTGGGGCTATCGGGTGGCCTGCTCGGCATTTTGCTCGCCGCTGCCGGCGTCCGCCCTTTCGTGAAGTACTGGCCAGGCACGTTGCCGCGCGTTGACGAGGTTCATCTGGATTGGCATGTGCTGCTCTTCGCGCTCGCCGCCTCGCTCGCAAGCGGTCTTCTTTTCGGACTGGCGCCGGCCCTGCGTGCTCCAGCGCGCGAACTGGAACAGACCCTAAGAGCCGGAGCGCGGTCTCTTACGGGAAGCTCGCGCCGGATGCACAGCGGCTTTGTCATATCCGAGATCGCCTTGGCACTGGTGCTGCTCGTTTCCGCCGGGATGTTGGGGCGCATGCTCCTTCGACTCTCGTCTCTGAACCCGGGCGTGAACATCCAAAATGTTCTAACAGCCAGGACCGCGATTTCGCCCGCAACTCTCACCAACCCGGCGCAGATCCGTGCCGCCTGGGACGACATTCTCGATCGCGCTCGGAGCGTCCCGGGCGTGCACTCCATTGCAACCGTCGACACCGTGCCGCTGCGCGAAGGCAACAACCAGATCGGCTACCGAACCGCTCCCGATGCTTTGCCCGAGAATCAACAACCGCTCGTCTTGGCCAGCAGCGTGTCGCCCGACTATCTGAAGGTGATGGGTATTCCGCTGCGCCAAGGCCGATTTTTTGATGAGCACGACCGCATGGGCAACGAACCCGTCGTGGTGATCGATGACGTCATGGCTCATGAAGCTTTTCACGGACATGAGCCCATCGGCAAACACCTCTGGATCGGTTTAGGTACCGACCCTCTACGGGTGGTTGGGGTCGTGGGTCATGTCCGATACTGGGGGCCAGCCGGAGACGATCAAGCCCGCGTGCGCGCTCAGCTCTACTATCCATTTGCACAGGTACCGGATCAGTTATTGCGCCGTTGGTCGGAACTGATGTCGATTGCCGTCCGGACCAGCACCGAACCACTGAGCGTGATCGAACCACTGCGGCGGGCAGTGCGCGGCGCGACTGGCGATCAAGTGCTCTACGAGGTCCAAACCATGGATCACCTGGCGAGCGCCACGCTGGCCCGGCAACGTTTCCTTTTGCTCTTGTTCTCTGTGTTCGCAAGCTTGGCTTTGTTGCTGGCGTGCATCGGCATCTATGGCGTGCTGGCCTATTTGACCAGCCAGCGCGTGCCGGAAATCGGTGTCCGCATAGCGCTGGGCGCCACCGCTCGCGATGTCATGGGGCTGGTGATGCGGCAGAGCTTTGGCATGATTTTCCTGGGCATCGGCGTGGGAGTCGCGGGCGCGTGGGCAGCGGGCCGCGTCCTGATGCGCCTGGTGGAGGGAATGCAATCCACCGAGCCTTTGAGCTTCGCCATCATGATCCCCGTGCTGGTGATCGCTGCCCTGTTTGCTAGTTTTGTACCGGCCCGGCGGGCCAGCCGCGTGGATCCGGTGAAGGCGCTGCGGCAGGAGTAGAGGCCGCGTTATTCACTCGGCCGCTTTGGATGCCAGCGCTTCCACCACGGCGATGTTCTGAACGAGGTCACTGGGCAATTTATGGCGGCCCTGTAAATAGGCGACATTGTTATAAGCGACCCAGACTTTCCCGCTCTTGTCCTCCGACACCAAAATCTTCAACGGCAGGTCGATCGCGATGCTGGGCGAGGCTATCATGAGCGGCGTCCCGGCTTTCGGATTGCCGAAAATTAAGAGCTTGGTCGGCAGCATCTTGAGTCCGGCCTTCTCCGCTTCCCCGCTGTGATCGACCAAGGCAAACAGCTTTACTCCTTTGGCCTGCAGTATTCCTTGTAGCTTTTCAACCGTCTGATCCACCGAGTGGTTGCTGGGTATGCTGACGATTCCAGCGCCTGTATTGGTTGTCATAGCTTTCGACTGGCCTCCTCCGGCAGGATTTGCCTGTTTAGGATCACGAACTGAAATCAAGTAGGCCGCCATCGCCAATCCGAGCACGGCCAGAATCACCGCGACGGCTATGCCGAGCGAGGACGGGCGATTGAAGCCCGATCCACCCGCATTCAACTCTCGAATTAGACGCGCATGATGCCTGGCGGACATTATATTGACAACCACTCCCAGCGTGATCAGCGCCGTTCCGGCCCAGAACGAGAATCCGTAAGATTCGGGCGGCAGGGTGGACTGGCCGCCGCTCTGCAGCATTCGAAGAAAGAGGCCGAAGCGGGCAACCACGAAGCCGAATCCCATGAGCGCCAGACCAGTTCGGATCCAGGCTAGAAACGTTCGTTCGGCCGCAAGGTAATCACTGGGACCGCTGGTCATATTTATCCGCCGCTCATTCCATTGTGTAGCAGACAAGCAAAACGGCGGTGTGGGGCGACGTGAGCCCTGACCGGTCAGGGAGCGGTCGTCACTAGCGGGGCCTCATGCGACGGCTGATAGCAGCAGCGTGGATCGGCTTCCAGATGATTGCCAGTCAGCGCGTAGGCGCGGGCGCGCGATCCTCCGCAGATCTTGCTGAACTCGCAGTAACTGCACTTGCCCAATTTCGCCGAAGGCTCGCGCAGCATCCGGAACAGGCTGGAGTTCTGATAGACGTCCACCAGCGAATCGTTGCGGACATTGCCGCCGGAAACCGGCAGGTAGCCGCTGGGATAGATTTCGCCGGTGTGCGAGATGAACACGAAACCCGGCCATCGCTGACCGCGGTGGTTCTCCAAAGCAGCCGTCCATTGACCCCGCCTCGTCCGCCGTGCTCAACCTTGAGCCGCTGGGCGATATAGCGCCGGTAGTGCAAGCCTTCGGTGGTTTCGCTTCGGCGGTCAGCAGCGGAGTAGCGCTGGGCGTGACGTTGGTCCGTAGTCCCACGGAGACACTATGCCGAGCTAGATCATAGAGATCCGGACGCTTGAGCGGATCACCGCCGGTAAAAACCATGAGCGGGTTGCCGAAGCGCTTGATTTCATTCAGAAGCTCTCTCCCTTCCTCGGTAGTTAACTCGTCCTCATGCCGTTCCTGCGCGCTGGCGCGGCAATGAACGCACTCCAAATCACAAGCTTGGGTTACTTCCCAGATCACCAACAACGGGGATTGGTTGAAGTCCATGCGATCTCCAATGAATAGACAGATAGTATTTTCGTGACCAGGGGTTTGGGCTGGTTCGATATAATGGCTGCCCAGCGGGAGGTTATCGATGATCGCGCGAATCTTGGTGCTGTTGGCGATTGCGTTGGCCGGTCTGGGAACAAGATCGACCGCTGCGTCCGGCGATGCCGCCGACGTGCTGGCCTTCGAAAGGCAGATGGAAGCAGCCGTGGTGCGCGGCGACGTGAAGTTTCTGGATGGCGTCTGCGCCAGCGATTTCAGTTTCACTCACGGCGACGGCTGGACCACCGGCGGGCCACCTCTGCGTGTCGAGAACCGTGCCCAGTGGCTGGCGTCGGTCGCGAAGCGTCCTTATCTGTCGCGCGATCTCGATCAGGTACAGGTGGAGCTGCACGGCGATATCGCGATCACCTACGGAATGTACCGCGCCCGTTTTAGCGCGCCCGCCGACTCCAAACGTGCCGACTTCACGGTATGGTTTGAGCGGGTTTATGCCCGACGCAATGGCCGGTGGCAATATGTGTCGCATCGGACGGTGCACGGCCCGACTTACGACATAGCACCACCGACTCATCCCTAGAACTTCAGCACGTGCCACAGGCTGGCGAAATCGTCGGTCCACAGCAACGGCGCGCGATTGGTCCAAGGGGAGTTTCCACGCCCCAGCCCGCTGCGCTCGAGAAACTCAGCATTGTCGGTGATCAGTACCCAGCTCGAGCTGCTCTCCCCGGTACTGTTGTCGTCGCCGGAGACAAACAGAATCGGCTGCCAGCCCAGGTGCTGCGCCAGCCCGCGCGCCACCGGTTGCAGATTGAGCGCCCGATTCGAGATGTGCAGCATCAGCTGACCGCCGGGCTTCAACCTGTCACGATAGATGTCGCCGCATTCGGCAGTCAACAGATGCAGCGGAATCGCGTCGCTTGAAAACGCATCCACGGCGATGAGATCGAAATCATGCGAGCGCCCGCCCGCCAGTTCCCGTTCGAGCTGCACACGCGCATCGCCCAGCACGATCTCGGTTCGCGCGCCTGAATCTTTCACAAATGTGAACCACGTACGAGCCATCGCTTCCACGTTCGGATTTATTTCATAGAACCGGAAAGTATCGCCTAAACGGCCCCAGGCCGCCATGGTTCCCGCGCCGAGTCCTATGATGGCGACGTTTCGATCCGGACGGTCTAGCGCAGTCAGCACGGTCGCAATGCCGCTGTGCGGGCCGTAATAAGTGGTCGGCCACGAACGCTGCGGACCGTTCTGGTATTGGAATCCATGCCGGATCGTCCCGTGCCTCAACTCGCGCAAGGGACCATTGCGATCGGTTTTGTCCATCACGCGCAGGATGCCGTAGAAGTTCCGCGCACTCGCGACCGACGGCAGATTGCTCATCGTCACTCCAGCCATGATCGACGTGATGCCGCCCAACAGCAGCGCCATCAGCGGCAAGCGTATGGCGAAATTGCTGCGGGTCCACTGAGCCAGCGCGCCGGTCCGCATCCAGCCGGTGAAACCGAGCAGGCAAGCTCCCGCCAAGCCGGCCGGATATTCGCTGAACTCGGTGAATACACGCGGCGCGGCCAGCGCAACGAAAACTCCCCCCAGCGCTCCGCCAGCCGCAATCGTGAGGTAGAACATCGTAAGATATCCCGGCGCCGGACGCGACCGCGCCAGTTCCCCATGGCAAACCATGCACCCGACGAACAGAGCCACCAGGTAGATAGCGAGTTGAGTTGCGATCGACAGCCCGCCCGCCAGGCTGGGAACAATGCAGCCCACCGGCGCCATTATTCCCACCGCGCAGGCGAATAGCGCACGCCGATAGAAGCGCTCGCCTTCAAAGACCAGCATGAACGTCAGTAGGTAAATCGAAAGCGCCGCCACCCAGAGGAACGGGTTGACGGCGATGTCCTGCGAAATCTGATTCGTGGTAGCAAGTAGCAGAATGGAGCCGCACGTCGCGAGCGCTAGCCAGAGGAGAATCGTCCACGGCGTTGGGGGCGCGTCGGCTTCTTGCTCAGTGGCCTCGACCTCCGGTTTAACTTCCCGCACCCGCCAAGCCGTCCATCCGCACAATCCGGCGAAGACCGCATAGAATGCCGACCAGATCCAGACCTGCGTGTGCAATAGCACGAACGGCTCTACCAGGAATGGATAACTGAGCAGCGCGGCAAACGACCCGAAGTTCGACAATGCATACAACCTCCACGGCGATCGCGATGGTTCG
>DATHOT010000368.1:0-25934 GCA_035484655.1 Bryobacteraceae bacterium
GCGCCGGAGCTCGCAGCCAAGCCAGTCGCGAGCGTCAAGATCGAATTCGCTAAAGAGGTCGACCCCACCGGTGAGCGCGTCATGTATTCGCCCGCGCGCTGGGTGCAAGAACTGTATCCGGTGGATGAGATGCTGGCGCGCAAGCTGAATCTGCCGCTGGCTAAAATAACACTCGATCAATTCGAGCCGTCGAAGGGCAGCCCCACCTATCGCGTGCACGCCTACGATGCCGGCAGCAACGAAATCCTGGCGTGACTTCACAGTCACCACGGTCATGCAGCCCTACAACGGCGTCATCCAACGCTATGAGCAGGTGCGTGTCGACACGGGCTGGGTAAAGCTCGAAGAGAACGGCAAGGTGTTGCTCGATCAGCGCATCAAGACAGATCCGGAAGAGTTCTGGAATCACTATCAGAACGAAACGCTGCCGAAGATGTTTCACTTCGTCATGGCGCAGTCCAAAGGCGATCCGCGGCGGGAGTTCGCGCCACCTTTTGACACGCTGCGCATCGACATTCACATGAGCGAGCCCGACTATTCGCTGGATCTCGACAAGGAACGCATCTCGTCGCTCGAGGCGCTGCAGGAAGACACGTTCTATTCAACCGAGAACTTCGTGAACATGATGGGTAATCTCGAAAGCGGCCGGGCAATCAGTTATGTGGGGCGCATCATTCCGGTGGTGCATGGTTCCGAAGACGGCCAGGATGGCCACGTCCACATCGAGTTCTACGGAAAACCGGCGGCGAATCCTCTGGTGCGCCTGAGTTGGACAGATGCGAAGGGCAATCGTCAGGAGCGCGAACGTAACCTGCCAGTTATCACGGGCGACATGCAGCCGCGCTTGATTCAGGCGCGCGTCAAAGCTGGAGAGCAGGGCGTCGAGAGCCTGACGTGGCTGATGCCGGCCGATTATAACCAGGACAGATACGAGGACTGGCTGAAGGTGGAAGGCCAGGAGCAGGTGGATCGGACACTGTTCGTCATCGAGCGCGCACGGGGCCAGTTGCATTGGCTCGAACAAATGCATTCCGCCGGAATTTATCGCGACGACGTGGCATATCCGCATCTCGAGCGCATGGCCATCGAGTTCGAACTGCCGCTCGCTCTCACAGCGAAAGTGGGAAGCGCGCCGCAGCGAGTTTACGCGAGTTGGCCCGTGAGTCCGCCCGCCACGCCGCGTCCCATGATCGCCGATTACGCGCCGAAAACCACGCGCACGCCCATCGTGCAATGGGACGAGCCCATCGGTCCGGATGAAAACGCCGCGGTGCTCGCGCGCCTGGCCACCTATCCGGGCGTCATTGGTTACTGGATGGGGCGCAGTTATCTTGGCCAGAACCTTTGGGCGGCGGATGTGATGTTGCCGTCACCTGCCGTGCTGCGTTCGCGTGCCAAGGAGGGCACGTTGAAAGCCGCCGTCGTGTATTCCGGCCGCCAGCACGCCGATGAAGTTTCGAGCACCAGTCATATTTTGAAATTGGGCGAGCAACTTGTGACCGATCCTGAAACGCGCGCAATGCTGAAGCAGGTCAATGTAGTCTTGCACCCGATCACCAACACCGATGGTGCGCAATTGTCGATGGATCTGGCCGGCATGACGCCCGACAACATCCTTCATCCCGGCTATCACGGCGCTCTAGCCGCGGACGTGGCGAACGGCCAGGGCGAGACCGATCCCGTCTATCCGGAATCCCGAACGCGCAGGCAATTGATCGAGGAATGGCTGCCGGATGCGTTTTTGAATCCGCACGGTTATCCATCGCACGAGTGGGTGCAGCCATTTTCGGAATATACCGGCTGGGTGCAAACCCGCGAACAGGCCAATCCCGGTCGCGCCTGGTGGATCCCGCGCGGCTGGTTCACCAGTCTGAATTATCTGCGCGATCCCGAGCATCCTTACAGCATGAAAACGGCCTACGCTTTACAGGATCGAATCGTGCAGGCGGAACGCGGCGTGCCGGGCCTGCTGCCGCTCGAGGAACGAATGAACGCACGCTACGAACGATTCGGCCAGCGCTGGCAACCGCGCAATATGTATCAGCCGGTCGTCGATGGCATTCGCATTTACATGTCGCTTAAGGGGAATCCCGCGCGGCCGGCAGCGGGGCAGGCAGGCTCACAAGTGCAGGCCGCGGGAGGCGGAGGCGGCATCTCGCCCGACATCACCTGGGATTCCGGCTACACCGAGGCGCCTATGAAACCGCGCACGGCGATTATTTGAAGCTGCTGGCAGCGGCTGGACTCGCGTTCGATCGCGTGCACTTGAAATATCTGGCCGATGGCCAGCTGCGCATCACGCGAACCGAGCGGGAAGTCCCGGGCGGGGTGCAATGGCGAGTGGAGCGACCTCGGCCGATTCTTCCGCCGGGGGAACAGGCGCCGCCGGCCGGGCCGGAGAATTAGCTGCTAGGGGTAGGCTTGCTGAAATGGATGCACCGAACAAGCGCTGGCTGATCTGGATTCTTTTGGTGATCAGCGCACTCTTCGTCTTTGGTTGGATCACACGCACCCTCTTCCGGTACGCGTAATACGGAACGGTCCCAATACAGTCGCGGCCGATTAACCGCCATTGCCAAATACTATCTAGGAGGTTGCTGAAAGAGTCTCTCGCAGGTCGGAGACCTGCGCCACGTGTAGAGCTAAGTCATTGACCTGGAGTTGTGGAGCAGGTCCCCGACCTGCCAATGTGAGCTCTTGAAAGACTTTTTCAGCAACCTCCTAGAGCCACATCGACGGCAGCTCGTCATGCCCACGAATTCCCTTTCCGCCACCGGAACAGGCACCGCGGCGGACCTAGACGCACGTAGCGTACGCTCTCAGCGTGCCGTGTCGAGACTCGTCTCGACACGTCTTCGAGTTTATTGCCATGCCCCCAGCAGCCGCCGCAACAAGACAAGTTCTCCCAAATGGTACGCGTTGTGATCCGCCATAAGTAGCGCCTCGCGCAGGATCGTCTTCCCCTCGGCGTGCGGGATCGGAGCAAGCAGATCCGTCGATTCTTTAGCGATCAGCGCGGCCATCGCTTTAAGATCTGAGCGAAACGCGTCGGCGCTCTTGTCCCACGCCGTCTCGTTCGGCGGCGCCTGAGCGCTCGGCCAATATCCGCTGGGAAATTCCGGCGAGACATGCTTGGCGTTGCGGCTGAACTCCAGAATGTCCCATTGCGCAATGCGTAGATGTTCCAGCACCTCCCAAGGCGAATGCTCGGCGCCCTTCGGCCTCTTCCCCCGGAGACTAACCGGCAGATCCTTGACGGCCGCGTCAAAATTCGCGTGAGCGCCATCGCCCTTTAGTAAATTCAGCAGATGTTCCCGCAAAGCTTTATCGTTTCGCATCGTCATTCCTTTACCGAGGCAATCCGCTTGGCGCGAAACTCGCCCTCCAGCCTCCAGGTCTCGCCATCCGGATTCAGCGCTTCGCCGGTCCAGCGGAAAGAGTCGGGCGTAATCTCACTGAAGATCCAACGGATCGGCGTGCCATCCGCGTGAGTGCCCACCTGGACGATATTTTTGCCGCTGCGACGGCCGATCAGTTCGGCACGCGCGCCGGTTACCGGATTGATCCACGTTACGCGCCAGGCTTGAATGGTTCCATCCCACACACGAAGAGTTGTGCCGTACGTGTTATTGGTCTTGCCCAGCTCAGCAGTCCTCGATGAACGCCGCGGCATGATCCAAACGTCCTGTACCGCGCGGCCTTCGAGCACCCAGGCAAAGTGCGCTTCGCTCTTTATGGCGCGCTCGGAAACATCAACCCAATAATGAAGGACGTCCAGTTCCCAGCTTCCAATCAGCCATCCATAGACATCTGAAGCGCCGGGTATTTCGGGCGAGCGGCCCGCCGCCAGTAGCGCGGGCGGAAGTTTTATTGTGGCTTGCATGATAAAACTGTTATACGGCGTCTCGGAGACGAATTCTTGGTAAAAATTGCGGTCGAATTAGAACACGCTTTGGCGCGGCGCGCGTTGGATGGGGCTGCTGGGCAGGCAACGGCGCGACGGATCGCTCAAGGCCACGGTTGGACCGTGCAAGATATCGTGTGCACCTCCGGTCCGCAAGATCGCCCATTCGAAGAGCGGCACTCCGGCTTCTCGATCGCAATCGTTGCGGCGGGCAGCTTTCAGTACCGCTCGACCATAGGTAGTGGCGAACTGATGACGCCCGGTTCGCTGCTGCTCGGCAATGCCGGCCAACGTTTCGAATGCGGGCATGAACATGGATGTGGAGACCGCTGCATCTCGTTCTACTACGCCCCGGAGTATTTCGAGCGTCTCGCTTCCGATGCTGGAGCGCGAAAGCCGAATTTCAATACACATCGGTTGCCGCCCTTGCGCACTTTGTCGCCCCTGATCGCGCGAGCCTGCGCCGGCTTGACCATGAATGACGATGTGGATGTTCCGTGGGAGGAGCTGAGCGTCCAACTGGCCGCGCACACGGTGCAGCTCGTGACCGGTCTATCGCCCCATCCAACCGAGGCCCCACCCAGTGCTGTGGCGCGAGTGACGCGCGCCGTGCGGGCCATCGAACGTCATCCCGATATCGAGCTCACGCTCGGACGCCTGGCACGAGAGGCGGGTCTCAGTCCTTATCATTTCCTTCGAACCTTCGAGCGTCTGACCGGTTTGACACCGCACCAGTACGTTCTTCGAGCGCGCCTGCGTGAAGCGGCCATCCGGCTTGCTAGCGCCGGCCCGCGCACCAGAGTCCTCGATATCGCGCTCGATTCCGGTTTCGGCGATGTCTCGAACTTCAATCGCGCCTTTCGCACTGAGTTTGGCGTCGCACCGCGCAGCTATCGTTTGCGGGCGGGCAGGTAAACTACCGATATGGCCATTTGGCTGAGCGAGGCGGACGTCCGTGCCGTCCTATCGATGGCTGACCTCATCGATGTTATGGAGTCGGCGGTCGCGGCGTTCTCGGCGGGCCGCGTAAAACAACCTGTCCGCACTGTTCTCGAAACGCCCGGCGGATTCTACGGCACCATGCCCGCTTACATGGAATCGCCGGCGGCTATGGGCGCCAAGCTGGTCACGGTCTATCACGATAACGCGCAAAAAGGATTGCCATCGCACCTCGCGACCATTATCCTGCTCGATCCAGCCACCGGCGCGCTGCTCGCCACTATGGACGGCCGCTTCATCACGGAAGCCAGAACGGCTGCTGTGTCCGCTGTCGCGGCGCGATATTTAGCCTTGCCGGACGCCCATAAGCTCGCGATCATCGGCTCCGGCGTCCAGGCACGCAGTCATCTGGAAGCGCTCTCGCTGGTGAGAAGACTTTCCGATATCCGCTGCTGGAGCCCCACTGTATCGCACGCGCGGAAGTTTGTGGGCGACTCGCGCGGCGTTCCTCTGCGGCATGTTGAAAGTGCCCAGGCCGCCGCCGAAGGCGCGGACATCATCGTCCTGGTAACGGCCTCGCCCCAGCCCGTGATTTCCGACGCCTGGGTGAAGCCGGGCGCTTGCGTGATTTCAGTGGGCGCCTGCCGTCCCAATCAGCGCGAGATGGATCCGGCTCTGGTCGCCCGCGCACGTGTAATTGTCGACTCGCGAGCCGCCGCGCTCCAGGAATCCGGCGACATCGTGATGGGCATTCAGGAAGGCCGTTTCGGTGCAGACCATATCGCCGCCGAGTTGGGCCAAGTTGCCGCGAATCCCAGCCTCGGACGGACCGCCGGCGACGAAATTGTCGTCTTCAAGTCGCTCGGGATGGCGGTGGAAGACGTTGCCGCCGCCGATTTGGCCTATCGTCGCGCCAATGAGATTGAAGGGGGCACGGCTTTTGCCTAAGTCATCGGGTAGCTCGTACGATGTGGCGGTCATCGGCGCGGGAAGTTTCGGATCGTGGGCTGCTTACCTGCTGCGTCGCTTGGGCCGATCGGTCGCATTGTTGGACGCGTATGGCGCCGGAAATGGCCGCGCCAGTTCGGGCGGCGAATCGCGCATCATTCGCGCGGCATACGGTCCGAATGAAATCTATACGCAGTGGGCCCAGCGATCGCTAACACTCTGGATCGACCTGTTCGCGGAAGCCAATCGCCCCGAATTGTTCGAACGAACGGGCGTATTGTGGACTGCGCCTCCTCGCGATCCCAGCGCCGCGCAAACTCGAGCGGCCTTGGAAAAATATCGTGTGCCATTTGAGGCGCTGACGCATTCGGATCTCGAAACGAGATTTCCCCAGTTCCGGTTTTCCTCCGAGCGCCAGGGTTTTTTCGAGCCCGATAGCGGAGTCTTGCTGGCTCGAAGAGCCGTTCGAGCCGTGGTCTCCCAAGCCGTGCGCAGTGGCGTCGACTACTTCCGCGAAGCCGCCCTGCCTCCTGATGGCGACACGCTGCGAACTGTATCCGGCCGTGTAATCCGCGCGGGCGCATTCGTTTATGCCTGCGGTCCTTGGCTGCCCAAGATTTTTCCGGCGGTCCTCGAAGGCCGCATCCGCCCCACTCGCCAGGAGGTGTTTTTCTTCGGCTCACCGCCTGGCGATCCACGATTCGCACCTCCTCTCATGCCGGCCTGGCTCGATTTTAGCGATGAGCGCGGCGGCTACTCGCTTCCCGATCTGGAAAATCGCGGGTTCAAGCTGGCCTTCGATAAGCACGGTCCGGCCTTCGATCCCGACTCGGGCGATCGCGTCGCAAACGGCCTTCTCGATGCCCGTGCTTTTCTGGCCGAGCGTTTTCCGGCGCTCGCAAATGCGCCACTGGTCGAATCCCGAGTTTGCCAGTATGAGAACACCTCGAATGGCGATTTCCTGATCGATCGCCATCCCGATTTCGACAACGTTTGGCTGGTGGGCGGGGGCTCCGGGCACGGATTCAAGCACGGGCCGATGGTCGGCGAATACGTGACCTCGCAGATTGAAGGCACTGTTCCCGCGGAACCGCGATTCTCGCTCGCCACGAAGGCTCGCGAAGCAAAACGCGCTGTGTATTAGTAGGATCAGATCATGCGCGCCCTGCTGATTCTATTGTCCGCAGCATGTCTCTTTGCTCAAACCCGTATCGTCAGCGGCCGCCGTTACCCGCGCCTCATTGTCCGCAATGCACTCATTATCGAAGGCAACGGGACGCCCGCTTCGGGTCCGAAAGATATTGTTATCGAGAACGGCCGTATCGCCGACATCGTCGCGCTCGATCCCGTGGCGCTTTCGCGCGGGACTGCCCGGCGCCCGGCGGGTGATGTCGAAATCGATGCCAAGGGCAAGTACGTCATGCCCGGTCTCATCAACGCGCATGCTCACATTCAAGATGAGCGCGGAGGAATCCCGCAGCCGGTCGATTACGAACTGAAAATCTGGATGGCGTGCGGGATCACAACCGTTCGCGACGTAGGCAGCGACACGGAGAAGACTTTGCAACTCCGCAGGCAGAGCGCCGAAGACGAGATTGTCGCGCCGCGCATCTTTGTATACCCGATGTTCAACCGCAATCCGGTCCCGCGCAACGCGGAGGAAGGCCGCGTGCGAGTTCGCGAATTCAAAGCCATGGGCGTGGATGGCATCAAGATCCTGGGCATCTATCGCGACGTGATGGAAGCCATGGAGGACGAGGCGCACAAGAACGGGCTGCGCGTCGCCCACCATGCCGGTGTCGAAGAGACCAACGCCTGGGACGATATCAAGTTTGGAACCACCAGCATCGAGCACTGGTACGGCATCCCCGATGCCGCCATCGAAAGCGGCCGTCAGAATTTCCCCGCCGCTTATAACTACAATGACGAGACCGACCGTTTCCGCTACGCCGGCCATCTGTGGCGCGAAGCCAATCACGATCTGCTCATGAAAGTGTTCGATGGCATGGTGGAGGCCCACGTCGCTTGGGACCCGACGCTCGATATCTACGAAGCCAGCCGCGACCTCACGCGCGCGCAGAATCAGCCCTGGTTTCGCGATTACCTGCATCCCACGCTGGCCAAATATTTTGAGCCCAATCCCGCCAACCACGGATCGTATTTCATCGGCTGGACATCAACCGATGAAGCCTTCTGGAAAGAGAACTATCGCATCGAAATGGGCGCGCTCCGCGATTTCGAAAAACGCGGCGGATTGATCGGGGCGGGCGACGACGCCGGCTTCATTTATCAGATGTACGGCTTCGGTTTGATTCGCGAGCTGGAACTGCACCAGGAAGCCGGATTCCAGCCGCTGATTGTGCTCGAACACGCGACCGTCAACAACGCCAAAATCCTCGGACAGGAAGGCCGTCTGGGGCGCGTGCGCACCGGCTATCTCGCCGATCTGCTGGTGGTCAACGGGAATCCGTTGGAGAACCTCAAAGTTCTCTATCCTACCGGTGTCGACGACATTCGCGACGGGAAAATGGTCCATACCGGGGGCGTCGAATGGACCATCAAAGATGGCATTCCCTATTACGCTCCGGGATTGATGGCGGACGTCAAGGAGATCGTCGCCAAGGCCAAGGCTGCCTCGAAATAAGACGCTCGGTAGTTGCGCTATGATGGCTGTGTCCACCCCGATTTCTTGGGGTGGGGGGATTACCATTCAAGAAAACGAGCCCAAGCCCGGCCAAAGGACCACTCCTATGGAAAAGCTGGCACAAAACATCCAGGAAGCTTTTCTAAATAATGCACGGAAGGAAAAGACCTTCCTTACAATTTATTTGATGAGCGGCGTCAAGCTTTCTGGCCGCATAAAAAGCTTCGACAAATATTCGGTTGTGCTCGAGACCAACAACCAGGAGCAGTTGATTTTCAAACACGCAATTTCCACGGTTGTAGTCTCGAAACCTTTCCATGCTACTGCCGGCGCGCATCCTTCGGCGCCCGGTGCCCCTGGCGGAGGCCCTCCGCCGCCCCCTTCTTCCACGGATCCCGTCGAGGACTAACGGTCCCATTTGGCTGTTCGAGGACAGGAACGCGCGATCCTGGTCGGCGTGGAATTAAAATCACGTTCGCGCCGCAGCGCCGATCACATCGCTTACACTGTCGAAGAATCGCTGGAGGAGTTGAAGGCGCTCGCTGAAAGCGCCGGCGCGGCGGTGGAGGATACCATCGTACAGTCCAGGGAAGCTCCGGACGCCGCCACCTTGATCGGATCGGGAAAACTGGAGCAGCTACACGGCATTGTTGCCGCCCAGAAACTGGACGTCGTCCTGTTTGATTCGGATCTTACTCCAACCCAGCAGCGCAATCTCGAACGCGTGCTCGACTGCAAGATTCTCGACCGCACGCAGTTGATTCTCGACATCTTCGCCCGCCGCGCCCGCACCCGCGAAGGGCAGCTCCAAGTGGAACTGGCGCAGTTGAATTATCTGCTGCCGCGGCTCACGGGACGTGGCGTCGAGATGTCGCGGCTGGGCGGCGGCATCGGGACCAGAGGTCCCGGCGAAACGCAATTGGAGACAGACCGGCGCCGCATCCATGGCCGGATTAAGAAACTAAGCGATCAGCTCGAACATGTGCGGAGCGGACGCGGCATCCAGCGCCACCAGCGCCAATCGGTGCCTCTCGCGACCATTGCGCTGGTCGGTTACACCAACGCCGGAAAGTCCACGTTATTCAACCGGCTCACCGGCGCCGCGGTCCTGGCCGACGCACGGATGTTCGCCACGCTCGACCCCACGGTTCGTCACGTCGAGCTGCCTTCCCGCCGTAAGGTGCTCATGAGCGACACGGTCGGCTTCATCCGTAATCTGCCCACCACGCTGGTGAAAGCTTTCCGCGCCACGCTCGAGGAGGTGACCGAAGCGTCGCTGCTGCTGCACGTCGTGGATGCGTCTTCCTCCTATGCGCCCCATCAAACCGCGCATGTTCTCAAGGTTCTATCAGAAATCGGAGCCGACCAGACCAGGCAGATCCTGGTGCTCAATAAAATGGATTTGCTCGAAGCGTCCGGAGAGGCATCCGACAGCCTCGCGCAACGGATCCTGGGCGAGGTCCGGGCGCCGGCGGGCTGGCGAGCTCTGGCAGTTTCCGCTCGCAGCGGCGCCGGATTTAACGAGCTGCTCACAGCCATCGATCGCGAGCTGCCGCTCGATCCCCTGTCGCGCGCCAAGTTCCGGCTACCCGCCAGCGAGGGCTCGCTGATTCACTTGCTGCATGAGCGCGCCCGGGTGCTCGCCAGCCGCTACGAGGGCGACTGTTGTGAGATCGAGGCCGAGGCGCCGGAATCGGTAAGGCGCCGGCTCACCCGCTACATCGTGGAATGATATTCTGGCATCAGGAATTCCCGTACTATTAAATGGCCCGCCCGATGAATTTGCCGACCACGCTCACCATTCTTCGGATCTTTTTCGTGCCGTTCCTGGTGGCCGTCCTGGTAGAGCAGGACCTGCGGATTGAATGGCACGGGCTGGTCCTGGTCAGCAACGAATTCTTGGCGCTGTCTATCTTCCTGATTGCCGCCGCCACCGATCTCCTGGATGGCTACCTTGCAAGACGTTGGGGACAGATCACCACCGTCGGCATGCTGCTCGACCCCATCGCGGATAAGCTGCTCATTTCGGCCGCTCTGGTTTCGCTTGTTCAGATCCATCGTGTGCCGGCTTGGATGGTGGTCCTGATCATCGGCCGCGAATTCGCCGTTACCGGATTGCGCAGTATTGCCGCCGCCGAGGGCTACACCATCTACGCCAGCGATCTAGGCAAAACGAAAATGATCACGCAGGTCATCGCAATCTCGATGGTGCTGTTGAGCATCCGTTGGCAGGAGCTGAATGGCTTCGCCATGCTGTGGATGTGGGGTGTCGTGATTTTTGGAATAGCCTCCGCCATCGGCTACTTCATCAAGTTCTGGCGCAAGGTGGATGACTCGATCAAGCTGCGCCGCCGCAAGGAACTACTGCGTATCGAGCGCCAGCGCAAACGCATGGCCCGCGCGCAGGCACGGGAAGAACCACAGAAGGCCGGACAGATTCAGTAGATTTACTCGTACCGCAGCGCGTGCATCGCATCCACCCGGCTGGCCCGCAGGGCCGGGATATAGCCCGCCAGACAAGCCACCACAGCCAAGCCGACAGTCGCCGCCACCAGCGCAATCGGATCCATTGCTTCTACGCCGAATAGCTGGCTCTTCACAAATCGCGTCAGCCCCATTGCCGCACCGAAGCCGATCGCGATTCCGATCGTCACCAGGACGATCACCTCCCGCATCACCATCCAGATTACGTCGCGCTGGAATGCCCCCAGCGCCATCCGGATTCCGATCTCGCGCGTGCGCCGCGCCACGGTGTAGGCCATTACTCCATAAAGCCCGATGGTCGCAAGCAGCGTCGCCAGCGCGCCGAACAAAGTCGATAAGCTTGCGATCAACCGCTCGATCAGCAGCGAATTCGAGATCTGTTGTTCCACGGTCCGCATGGCATAAATGGGAACGTTGGGGTCGATCTGCCGCAGTTGTCCCCGCACCGCCGACGCGAGCTGGTTAGGATCTAGAGAAGTTCTCAGGTACACCGTCATGCCGGCCACGTAGCGGCTTCCAAGATACGGGATGAACATTTGCACTGGGATCTCATCGC
This sequence comes from Bryobacteraceae bacterium, assembly GCA_035484655.1. Classification (GTDB taxonomy): domain Bacteria; phylum Acidobacteriota; class Terriglobia; order Bryobacterales; family Bryobacteraceae; genus Palsa-89. Next base: position 11,476 of record DATHOT010000368.1, read on the forward strand.
GCAGATTCGTGTACTTGATGTCCCTGATCACCCCTATAATCTCGATGTCGGTCTTTGTACCCGGATCATTGCCGAAACCCACGTGGCGCCCCACCGCATTGGTTGTACCGAAGTATTTTCTTGCGAATTTTTCGTTGACGATGGCCTTGCTTGGATTCCAGTCATTTGGATCAGGACTATGCTTAATCTCATCGCTATCCCGGATCGTGAAATCGCGCCCTGCCAGGATCGGCACCCCCAGGCTCTCGAAATATCCGGGACTGATGGAATTCATGTAAGCCTGAATGCTCTCGCCGTTCTTGGCACTATAGCCTTCCACGGTAAGCCCACTATCCCATTCGTCCTCCTCCAGAATGCGCATAGCCGCGAGCCCAACCGTACGAACTCCCGGAATCGATCTCAAATTATCACTGAGCCGCTGGTAAAATGCTTTGGCTCTCGGCGCATCGTAACCGTTCAGCGACGGGTCTATATTGAATGCCACTAGATTTTCCGGCGCAAACCCCGGACCCAGATTCCGTAAGTTCTCGAGACTCCGGATGAACAATCCCGCACCAATCAGCAACAGAAGCGAGAGCGTCACTTGCGCGGTCACCAGCGCCTTGCGAAACCGCACCGGAGCACCGCCGCCCACCACGGCTCCGGCCTGATCTTTCAATGTCGGCGCGACATCGGCGCGCGTGGCCTGCAATGCTGGAATCAGGCCGAACAGAATACCGGTTAGCAGCGAAACGCCGATGGTGAATGACAGAATGCGCCAATCAGGCACGGCCGCGATGTTGAGACTCACCGTATCGGGCGGCAGCAAGCTCATCAGTACCTTGTCCGTCGAGATCGCGAGCAGCAGCCCCAGGACGCCGCCTATCGCCGCCAGCAGAAGGCTTTCGACCAGCAGTTGCTGGACCAGTTGTGCTCGCCCTGCCCCCAGCGCCAACCGCACCGCGATCTCCTTCTGTCGCGATGCCGCACGCGCCACCAGCAATCCCGCCACGTTCGCGCACGCGATCAGCAGCACTGCGCCGGTAATTGCCATCAAAACCCACAGCGGCGTTTGAAGCTGCCGCCGCAGGTACGACCGGCCCTGTGAGCCCGGCAACACCTGAATCACGTTTTTCAGGAATTGCTGCCGCGTATACTCCGAGGCGTTCCGGAACGCGGGCTGCCGCACTTCCATTTCGAGAATGCCGTGGAAAAACGGTTGCAAGGATGCTTGCGCCTGTTCGGGAGTCACGCCAGCCTTCAGCCGGCCGAACGCGTTCACAAAGCGGCTGCGGCGATCGTTAATACCATCCGCCAACGGGATCATCGGTCCTTTCATCACTACCGGCACAAAGATCTGCGCGCGCCGGCCCAGTTCCACGCCGTCGAAGCCCTGCTCGGCCACGCCGACGACCGTCATGGAATGCCCGTTGACGACAACGGTTTTCCCGACGATGCCGGGATCTCCGGCGAATCGAGACTTCCAGTAGGCGTAGCTCAGCATCGCGAGCGCAGCGCCGGCTATCTTCTGATCCTCTTCCGCCGTAAAAGTCCGCCCTACCGCCGCGCCCACGCCCAGCACTGGAAAATAAGTTCCCGAGACCAGCTCGCCCGACACTCGCTCAGTCTGTCCGTTGAAGGTCAGCGCGAAGTAGGTCTGGAATCTGCAGAACATCCCGGTGAATACCTGGTTGTTCTTGCGAAAGTCCTCGTACATCGGATACGACAGCGCATTTCCCCCGTTGTTGTTGCCGTAATGCATGCCCTTCATGTTCAGCAAGACAAGCTGCTGCGGATCTTTAACAGGTAGGAGACGCAACAAGACCTGGTCCAGCAGCGAGAAGATGGCGGTGTTCGCTCCGATCCCCAGTGCCACGGAAAGCACCGCCACGCCCGCGAAGATCGGGCTTCTGCCCAAGGTCCGTGCGGCGAACTTGAGGTCGTTCCACAGGTTTCCCATGCTTTATCCTTTGACTACGTAGACTCGTCGCGGTTGGTTCCTCGCAGCCATCTGTTCACTACTGTGCGGTGCGGAAAAGGTTACCGTGACAACACGCAGGCGGAATCGAGCACTTTGTCAAGCAGGCCGGCGTCCTGCGCCTGGACCTTGCGGTACGACGCCGTTTCTCCGAAATGTCCTAACACACGACAGTGTTCGCCGCTAGCGTTTTGTCCACGCGCGTCGATGATCAAAAAGCCGTCGGGATCACGATAATCCGTTTCGCTGTATTCGGTTGCCGACCACACATCCTCGTCGAACGGCAACCCAAAACTCCACATCCCTCCTGCCCCGTGCTGAATCCCACGCTTTCCAGCAGGCGTCTGAATGACGAACCAACGCTGGCCATAGGCGATGTCATTGCCTTGCGCGGTGACTTTGACGCCGTGAACCTTTTGAAAACAAAACCTGCTCGGCCAGCCCTTCAGCGAAACACAATCCGAAGATGACTGACACATTCGAAACTGTCCAGCGGGTGCAAGCTGGATCGCTAGTGTCTCGTCACCCTGCACGCGATGGTAGCTGCCAGTAAACCCGTCTTTCCGGAAGACGATCGCAGGGGCCTGTGTCCGAAAGTCGAACCGCCCTTGAGCGTCTGTCTTACCTGACGGATACTTCAGCGATGCATGCTGAATCCACACATCCGCAAGAGCTCTTCCGTCAGAGTCTGTTACGACACCGGAAAGATGAACGGGGCTTTGCAGCTTGAAAGCATGCCCACCCGGGATTTGTGCGATCGCCAGCCCGACCCAGGCAAATGAATAAACCAATGCTGTAATTTAGTCACTCTCCTTGGCCGGCGACATGATCTGGAAATTGTCGCCCGTGAACACCACCACCAGGACTTGCCCCCGGCGCCCGAGCGGACCAAGCAGCTTGCCGTTCAATCGCACCTCTATTCCGGCGGCGTTGCCCACCCGCATCTTGGCCGACTCCTTGCCTTCCACCGTTTTGCTCTGATTCGGGGCGAGAATTCCGGAAAACACCGGCTTCCCATCGGAAGAAACCGAAAGCCAGGTTTCCTCGCGCGCCATCAAGTCCAGCAGAACCTTGGAAGTTGTCGCCACTGTTTGCTGTGAGGGAACTGACTCCGCAGGCGCCGACGGCGCCGAGGGTAGAGATATTGGCAGCGCCGCAACCTTCGCGACCGGCGGGCTTTGTCCCCGATACCACCAGCCGTAGATACCGGAGCAAGCCGCCAGCATCAAAATCAAACCGGCCAACGATGCATAAATCCTCGATATCCGAAATCCCGATGACAGCACCACTGGAGGAACTTCCCTCGATTTTGGATTGTGCGGACCGGGCAAGGGCAGAGGAGCGTCCGCGCTTAACACGCGATCGATCTCGGCGTCGATCTCTTTGGTGTCTAATGACAATGTCCTGGCGTACTGGTGAACGAAGCTTTTATAAAAGAAGCTGCTCGGCAGACTGCCGCGGTCGTCCGCTTCGATCGCCTCCAGGTACTTTGCATTGATCTTTGTGCGCGCGGCGACAGTGGCTACATCGAGTTCCTGTTCGAGACGCGCACGTTGTAGCGTCTCACCGACGGAAAACATAGCAAGTTGCTGGTTAACTTACGGTTATAATACTACAGTCGGTGAAAAGTTACCGAACGGGGACGATTTCGGTGGTGGTGGTGACCTGGAACCGCCGCGATCTTTTGAGGTTGTGTCTGCAATCACTTACTCGGCAGAAGTTAGAGCAGCCGTTTGAAGTGATCGTGGTAGACAATGGATCTGACGACGGTTCGCCGGAAATGGCGCTCCGGGAGTTTCCCGAGAACCCGGCCTTCCGGTTAAAGCTGATTCGTAATCAGGCTAACGTTGGCTTTTGTGCGGGAAATAACCAGGGCTTTGGGGCGTCCGACTCCGAGTTTGTCGCGCTGCTGAATAACGACGCCGAAGCGGAACCCGATTGGCTTTCCGCTTTAGTTCGAGCGTTTGAAGGCCGCCCCGAAATCGGGATGGCTGCTTCGAAAATTCTCGTTCACGAGGATCCGCGCCGCATCGATAAAGCCGGCCATCTGATTTATCCGGATGGCCAGAACCGCGGGAGGGGTAGTGGCGAGTTGGACGCCGGTCAATATGACCGGATCGAAGAAGTGCTCTGGCCGGATGGCTGTGCCGCCATGTACCGGCGCGCGATGCTGGATCAGATTGGTGGATTTGACGAGGATTTTTTTGCTTACGCCGACGACGCCGAGTTGGGATTGCGGGCCCGGATTGCCGGCTGGAAATGCCTCTACATGCCCCGCGCCCGAGTCCTGCATCACCGCGGCGCTACACTGGGGTTGCGATCCGAGCGCAGGCTGGTACTCATCGAGAGGAACCGTGTCCTGCTGGCAGCGAAGCTTTTTCCCTGGAGTTTGCTTTGGCTGAACGGCGTGTATTACCTGACGAGATTGGCCGCGGGCTTTTGGGCGGCCGCGACCCACAAGGGGGAGGTGGGCCGCTACCCGGGGCTGACCGGAAAAATCCGGGCGGCGCTGGCGCTGCTGAAGGGCGACCTGGCGGCTCTGCCACTGCTGCCCAAAATGCTCGCGAAACGGCGCAGCGTAAACCGCATAAGGAAGCTTTCACCTCGCGAAGTAAGAGCGCTGATACTGCAGCACCGCATTCCACTGAAGGAACTGACGGAACAAGCTATCTGAGAATGGAATGCCCGGGCTGCGGGGAGTCCGGTGTCCGGACGCTGTTCAGCGCAGGCGACCGCCTCTATCACACCACCGACAAGAGCTTCCTGGTCGTGGAATGCAAGACTTGCCGCCTCATTCGCCTGGAGCCGCGGCCATCGCCCAAAGAGCTGGCCGATTATTATCCGCGCGAATATTGGTATCAGCCCAATGCCGACGCCGCCTCGCGCATCGAAGAAGCGTACCGCCGTTTCGTCCTGCGCGATCATGTCAATTTTGTGATGCGGGCTATCGAAGATTCCGGGCAAAGCGGGCTGGTAGTGGATGTCGGCTGCGGCGGCGGCCTTTTTCTCAAGATGCTGCACGAGCGCGGATTGCCGGTGCTTGGCCTCGAAACGTCGCACCCTGCCGCCATTGCCGCCTGGAACCAGAATCGCGTCGCGGTGGTTTGTGGGGACCTCGCCAAGTCGCCCATCGAGCGCGGAGGCTGCGCCGTCGTAACGATGTTCCATGTCGTCGAGCACCTGCACGACCCCGTCGGCTATCTGCGATCCGCCCGCGATCTTTTGCTGCCCGGGGGAAGGCTGATCGTGCAAGTGCCCAACGCGTCTTCCTGGCAGTTCCTGATGTTTGGCGAGCACTGGAACGGCGTCGACGTTCCACGCCACCTGGTGAACTACCGCCAGCGCGATCTCGAGAATCTTCTGGAATATTGCGGCCTCGAGGTGGTCCGCCGCAAGCACTTCTCGTTGCGCGATAATCCCGCTGGCCTCGCCTCCAGCCTCGCGCCTGGTCTGGACCCGATGGCTCGGCGGGTTCGTAAGATCCGCGAATCCCCGGCGCTGAAGCTGGCCAAGGATCTGCTCTACTTCGGCATTGCGCTCGCTTCCCTGCCATTCACTTTATTCGAAGCGGCTTGCGGCGCCGGCTCCACGATCATGTTGGAGGCGCGCAAGAAAGCTTGAATTATCAGGCCATCGAGCGTCATCTTCCGGGCTTCTTGCGGCGTCACATTCTGCATTTCGAATCCGCGATTGACCTCTCGCTCTCAGGCTTCGCCGCCTCGCTTCCTCCCGAAGCAAGTGTGCTTGACGCCGGCGCCGGCGAACGAGTCCACGCGAAATATTTCTTAGGCCAACACTATTTCGCCATCGACCTCGCCGTCGGCGACGCGGCTTGGGATTACGGAAAGCTGGATGCCGTCGCCGACCTCACCGCGCTCCCCTTTCGTGAGGGATCGTTCGACGCCTGCATAAACGTTGTAACTTTGGAACACGTCCGTGAGCCCGGCTGCGCCCTCCGCGAGATCGAGCGGGCGCTGAAGCCCGGCGGAAGCCTGCTGCTCATCGTTCCGCATGAATGGGAGGTCCATCAATCGCCGCACGATTATTATCGATATACCCGGCATGGCCTAGCGTACCTGCTCAAGAACGCCGGCTTTCCGGAGTTCGACATCCAACCTGTGGGTGGATATTTCCGGCTCATCTCCCGGCGGTTGCTGAACGGCCTGCAGTTTTTCCCCGGGCCCCTGTTCTTCGTAGCGGCGCTCTTTCTGGCGCCTCCGGCCCTGGTTCTGCCGTGGTTTGATTCGCTTGATCGCGAACAGAATTTTACACTGGGATATATATGTACTGCACGAAAGCGCTCCTGATCCTGCTCGCTTGTACCGCCTGGGCCGCCGACTTCAGCGGAACGTCCGCGCTCGAATTCACACGCAAAGCGGTCGCGTTCGGCCAACGCCCGCCCGGCTCAGCCGCCAATCAGAAGCTGCAGGCCTACATCGAATCGCAGTTGAAGCCGCTGCACTGCCAGACCTCCTTCGATGCCTTTACGGGCCAGACGCCCGCCGGACCGGTCAAGATGCGGAGCATCATCGCGAAGTTTCCCGGACAGTCCGGCCGAGCGATCGTCATCACCGGACATTTCGACACCAAGCCCATGCCCGGCCGCGTTTTCGTCGGAGCCAACGATGGCGGCGCCTCCACCGGATTCCTGCTGGAGCTCGCTCGCGTGGTCAATTCGATGTCGCACGTCGACGACATCTACCTGGTCTTCTTCGACGGTGAAGAGGCCTTTGGCGAATGGTCCGACACCAACGGCATCTATGGCAGCCGCCACCTGGCCGACAAATGGTCGAGCGACGGGATGCTCGCTCATATAAAGGCGCTCATCAACGTCGATATGATCGGCGATAAAGATCTCGGCATCCTCGAAGACACCAATTCTTCCCGGTCGCTTCTGCGCCTGGTCTGGCAGACCGCTAACAATCTTGGTTATGGCAAGTACTTCCTCGATTCCGCGACGCCCATGGAAGACGATCACATGCCATTCGTCCGAAAAGGTGTCAACGCGCTCGACCTGATCGATTTCGATTACGGACCTAACAATGCCTACTGGCACGACGAAAAGGACACCATGGACAAGGTCAGCGCGCATAGCCTCGAAGTGGTGGGAACTGTGGTCGTCGCTGTCATTGGAAAACTTCAGTCGTAATGCAGCGTATCTACGTTATTGCGACGGGGGGCACCATCGAAAAGGTCTATTCCGAACAGACCGGCAACGTACAAAATCTCGACACTAAGATCGATCGCTATTTCCGGCTGCTGCGGCTGCCTGACGCCGACATCCAAGTCACGCACCTGATGAACAAGGACAGTCTGGAGATGACCGGCGCCGATCGGGTCCGCGTGCTCGAAGCGGTGCGCGAGAAACTAAAAGATCCGGCGCCGGTCGTCATTACGCACGGCACCGACACCATGATCGACACCGGGCTGCTGCTGCAAAAGAGCCTGCCTGACCTGCCTGTTCCCATCGTTCTGACCGGCGCGATGACGCCCTTAGGCTTCGAATCGAGCGATGGTTTGCAAAACCTGACCGAAGCGCTCTTCGCGGTGCGCGTGCTCCCGCCCGGCGTCTTCATCGTCATGCACAACCAGGCCTTCCCGGTCGACCGCGCGCGCAAGGACCGCGAGCTCTCCCGCTTCGTCCGAAATTAGGGACAATGCACTCAAATACCGATTTCCAGCACGAAAAATCGGTATTTGAGTGCACTGTCCCTAATTTAATTTCGCTCGTAGAGCACTACGTCCACATCCCCGAACGGACCCAGCTGCCTTCGGCGCCAGCCCGATAACTCGGCTCTGACGGCGAACCATTCCCGCCAATACCAGACACTGTGATCCCCACCGTAGATTACGAAACGCCTGGAACCAGCGAGCGTCTCTCGCGACAATCGCGCGGCGTATTTCTCGGCTTCCAGCGAAGCCTCAAAAGGAAAGGGATAAATCTTTCCGCGAACCGGATACACGGAAAGATGAGCATACAAAAATCCGGGCAAGGGGTAATCGGGCCGCCAAACCGGTGGCCGCGCCTCGATGAAAGGACTTGGACAGATCACCGGCTCCCCGGGCCCGAGGCCAAGCTCCTGGATTCTCCCGGCCGCCGCCTTCCAACCGGACTGTTCGTGCACCGGCCAAAGCCGTCCCCACTGGCCAAGGAATAAGAGTATCCCAACACCCAACCCCACTGACACGCGCTTCCATTGGACCGGCGGCAAGAACGGAGCCGCGATAGCCGTCGCCATAAGCGCGGCGCCGGGCAGCGCGATAAACAGGTAGCGTGGCACAAAAACCGAATTGGCCGTAATCCAGGAAAAGCTAAACAGACAAAGTGGTTGAATTAACCACCAGCACAGGATCAACAACAGGGCGCTTCCAGAGACCGACTCTGGATTTTGAGGCCACCGGAACCAGCGAGCCACTAGGACCGCCAGCATGCAGGAGCCGGCGATCAGCCCCAACTTTACTCCGTTCGCTAAATCCTCGAACGAGGGAACCGGGCCGATGACATGGGCGCTGGCCTGACGGTTCAGTGCCAGTGCAGTGACCGCCGTCGGCAGCAGTGAAGTGCCCAACAAAGCGAAGATCAACACGGCCTGGCGCCTCCCAACCTTGGTCTCCGCTCCTACCACCCGAGCGATCGTATAAGCGACATAAACTCCGTAGAAAGGCCAGTACACCAAATGAACGCGCCACAACAACGACGCCGCAGCCACAAACCACAGTCCGTCCCAAAAGCGTCCGGAATCCAGCCAACGAATCAACAGCACCAGACTCCCGGCCGCGATACATGTTCCCAGCGCATAAGGCCGGGCGTCCGCGGCCTGGTAATTGATCCCGCGCAACGAAAGGCAGGCAAACACTGCGAACCAGCCGGCTTCCGGATGGATAAAGCGGACCGCGAGGCGAAAGACAAACCAGAGAGTCGCCGCCATTGCCAGAACAGAAGGAATACGGTAGGCTACTTCAGATTCGCCGACGAACCTGTCCACAATGCCCGGCAGAACATAATAGATCGACTGGGCCACTTGGGGCGCAACCCGCAAAGATGCGTCCTGGGCGCCGATGTGCACTACAAAAACGGTGGCCATCTCGTCGATCCAAAAGCTGGACGGCAGCGGCATGAGCCACAGTCGAATCACGATCAGCGTCAAGATGCATGACAGCAGCAGATTCAGAAGGCGCGCATGAGCGGGCCCTGCATTCGTCACGTCCGGGCCGGTGGGCTTGACCGCTGTCTGCAAAGAATGCCTCTCCTACATTGCTATTAGTACAACACGCTTCCGGACTGATCGCTCCAGATTATTAGGTACCTTAACCGCCCCGCTATTGAGCCAGCAAGGTCACCTGGTTCGATGCCTGCCCATCCACGGTGAGTTGCAGGACCCAAGTCCGCGCATCCGTTGAAGCGAGCGACCTCGGCAATTGGAGATTCACCTGATCCAGACCTGGATAATTGCCTTGCGGCCCAAAATAGGTGACTGGTGCGTTGATTGCCCCGCCTATCGTGGCAGACGCACTATCGGAATTCCGGATTCCCGTTCCATAAAGCACCAGGTATACTGTGTCCGTGTCCGAGCCTAGATCGATCGGGAGCGCAGTGATCTTGCCGTCCGGACCGGTTTGATATATCGATTCGAAGCTTTGATCCCCATTCTCGCTAACGCGCACCACATTTGCGGCAACCAGATTGTCCGAGTTTACAACGAATATCGCAGGCGCTGGCCGTTCGATGTCGATCTGCCCCGTGGCCATTACCTCGCCGTTCGCGCTGAGAGTGACACTAGCTAGTCCTGGCGCTGTATCAGCCGGGATTACGTAGTTCACCTGTCCCGGCGAGACGTAGTAAAGCTGCGCCGGCCGGACCGCACCGGTCGAATCAGTCACCGATATTGTTTCGCCGCCGAGCGATATCGGCAGTGTTCCCGTGGCTTGCGCGGATTGCGCCGCAAGATCGGGACCGAACGCGCTTACAATGCTTCCCGGCGCCAGAGGTCCTAAACCATAGCCGGCCGCCGACACATTCGCTAGAGCCGGCAGAGGCCACACGGCCCGCGGCAATATCACGGCGTTCCCGGCGACTTGCATGCCGCCGGTCGCCTCCAATTGGTTTGTGCCGGCAAAGCCCATCACGCCAGTGCCGGTGAAATCTGCAAGCACCAGGGCGCCGCTGGTACCGGAGCCGCGAAACGATCGCCCCTTTTCGAAAGCCCCGTCGCCTTGGCCCGCAAAGAACGTCAGAGCCGAAAGTCCCTCGACCAAATCAACATGACCGTCGTTATTTAAGTCCATCGCCGCGAGCGAGGCGAATCCGGTCGTCTCCAGACCTGGCGAGGTCCGAAATGTTCCATCGCCCCTACCCAGCAGAATCGTCACGGATCCGGCAGCGGGATTACTTAGCGACTGTCCGGAAACCGCCAGATCGAGCAGGCCATCGCCGTTGAAGTCGCCCGCCGCGATTCCTGGCGCGAAGTTCCAAGGCTCCCTACTCGATGTCACAGCTTTAAAATTCGCCTTCCCATCATTCAAAAGCACGGTCAAGCCTCCGCCCTCTGCAGCCGCCACATCCGGCTTTCCGTCCTGGTTGAAATCGCCGATCGTAAGCACTGCCCAGGGAGTGAATCCCAGACTGTAGCTTGCGCCGGTGCCGAACGTGCCATCCCCGTTTCCAGGCAGGATCGCGAGGTACGCCCCAACAGGTATCAGGAACCCGCCTGTCAGGCAAGTGACCGCCAGGTCCGGAATGCCGTCGCCATTGAGATCCGCCAGCTGGGCATCTGTAACCTGCATGCAGCCGGCAACCGGCAGAGGCGGCTGAAAGGTACCGTCGCCATTGCCGAGCAACACCATTGGTCCAGAAAAAGCCGGGCCTTGGGGCAAGGGGATGGCCCTCGCGCTAATCACCACCAGGTCGATTTTGTGGTCGCCATTCAAGTCCGCGGCCAACACCGACTGGGGCGACAGCATGCCGAGGTTAACGGGCGCCGCCGCCGTGAATCCGCCCCTTCCATCGTTGATAAGGATCGTCAACGAATTGGAGCCGAGATTCGCGATCACCAGATCGGATTTGCCATCACCGTTTAAATCCGCCGCTGTGACTCCGCTCGGATTTATCCCCGTTGGATACGTCAAATACGCGAATTGGGCCTGCGAAACCGCCGCCAGACCCGCTAGCAATGCCCACCGGAAACCCTGCATTTCTGACGCGATTGTAGCTCAACCGCGTGTCCTGTTGACAGCCAAAAGGAAGCCGTTGTACACTCCTGTAGGCTACCAAAAGGGGTTCACTTGCCCAAGGAAAAAACCGACGTCCTCCACGGCTCTCTCGCCTTCATGATTTTGCGCACCCTCGACACCCTCGGCCCGCAGCATGGCTGGGGAATCGCGCGCCGCATCGAGCAGATCTCGGGTGACGCCCTCGCGTTGAACCAGGGTACTTTGTACCCCGCGCTTTTGCGCCTGCAACAGATGGGATGGATCACCTCCAAATGGGGAGCGTCTGATAACAACCGGCGCGCCAGGTTCTACGCCATCACTCGCGCCGGCAAGAAACAGCTCGCCGCTGAAGCCGAAAACTGGGAGCGGATCTCAGGCATCATCGCCCGATTCGTGAAGCCTGCGGGGGCATCGTCATGACCCGGATCCGCGTATTCCTCTCCAGGCTTGCTGGTCTGGTCCGCAAGGGAAGCCTCGAAAGCGACATGGACGACGAACTCGATTTTCACCTTCGAATGGAAATCGCCGAAAATCTTCGCCAGGGCATGCCGCCCGCCGAAGCCCGGTCACTAGCGCAGCGGCGCTTGGGCGGCGTCGCGCAACTCAAAGAAGCCTACCGCGAGACTCACGCGCTGCCGATCGTCGAAGTCCTTTGGCAGGATATCCGCTTCGGTTTCCGCATGCTACGCCGCAGTCCGGGCTTCTCGCTTCTGGCCATTCTATGTCTGACCCTCGGCATCGGCGCGACAACCGCCGTCTTCAGTTGGATCGAAGGAATCCTGCTTCGACCATTCCCCCTGGTTGCCCACCAGGAAAGAATGATGGCGATTACCGGAACCGATCGCGCGACGCGCGACCGCGATGACGTCTCCTTTCCCGATTTCCTCGATTTTCAAAGGAACTGCACGCTTTTTGACGCGTTCATCGTAGACCGCATCACCGGGACTACACTCGCCATCGGCGACCGAGCCGACCGTTCAACGATGAGCGTGGTATCAGCCAACTATTTCGACGCGTTGGGAGTTCGTCCCATCCTCGGCCGCGGCTTCGAACCGGCCGAAGACTTCGGGCGCAACGCCCACGCGGTCACCGTCATCAGCTACCAGATGTGGCAGGAGCGCTTCCATCGCGACCCGGCCATCATCGGAAAAACGCAGATGCTCAACGGCATGCCGCATACCATTATCGGTGTCGCGCCGCAAGGTTTCTACGGCACTTTCGTGGGTTGGGCCATGCAGCTCTGGGTCCCGGCGTCGATGCAGGAAACGTTCGATCCGGGCGGTTACAAACTCGAGGACCGGGGTGCGCGTTGGATCGAGGGCTTCGTGCGGCTCAAGCCTGGTGTGGCTCCCGATCAAGCGCAGGCGGAGATTTCAGCTGTCGCTAAGCGGCTGGAAACGGCCTATCCGGTTACCAACCGCGGTCGCGGCATCCAGCTCTACCCGCTGTGGCAAACTCCCTTCAACAACGCCGGCACACTTCTTCCTACGCTATCCATCGCGCTGGCAGTAGTGGTGTTCGTGCTTCTCATCGCGTGTGCGAACGTTAGCAATTTGCTGCTGGTCCGGGCTTTTGGGCGACGTCACGAGATGACCGTTCGTCTCTCTGTTGGCGCGGGTCGCGGCCGGCTGCTGAAACAGCTCCTCACCGAAGGCTTTATCCTCGCGTTGCTCGCGGCGGCTGGCGGACTTCTGGTGGCCAACTGGTGCCGCAATCTTCTGGTGCTACTACTCCCCGCTCGCGGAGGAGTCTCTATGTTCCTGCCCGGCGACCTCGACTGGCGAGTGCTGGTCTTGAGCGCCGCCGTCTGCTTGATCTCGACGCTGTTGTTCGGGCTCGTACCCGCGTTTCAAACCAGCAACATCGATCTCGCCTCCGCGTTGAAAGCCGACTCGGGCGGCGTCGTAGGCGGGAAACGCCGGGCGCTGCTGCGATCCGGTCTGGTCGTGGTGCAAGTAGCGCTTAGCTTCGTTTTGTTGGCGGGAGCCGGCCTGCTGCTTCAAAGCCTGCGAGCCGTTCAGAATACAAGTCCCGGATTCACGCCGGGGGTACTCACCAGCTATGTAGATTTGGTCGCCGCAGGCTACGATCGCCAGCGCATCAAGAATTTCGACGATGCCCTCATGGATCGCCTGCAGTCGGTCAGCGGTATTCAATCGGCCGCCATGTCGCGCATGACGCCCTTCAGCTATCGCAGCTATTCCACCGCTCCGATCGCAGTCGATGGTTATGAAGCCCCGCCCGACGAGCAACCCGCGGTCGACTACAACGAAGTCGGCCCGGCCTATTTCGCCACCATGGGCATTCCTCTCCTGGCAGGCCGCGAGTTCACGCTCGCTGACAACGAAACAGGTCCGCCGGTCGCGGTCGTCAACGAAGCCATGGCCGCGCAATTCTGGCGTGGGCGTGACCCCGTCGGCAGCCGCGTTCAGGTGAAAGGGCGTTGGCTACAGGTGGTCGGGGTCGCTAAGATGTCGAAGTATCGGAATCTGAGGGAGCTGCCCCGGCCATTTTTCTACGTGCCGATGCGCCAGAGTTTCATGGGCACGAACATCCAGATCCGCACTCGATTGAGCCCGGAAACAATGGCCAAAGTATTGGTCCGTGAAATTCATGCCATCGATACGAATCTCGCGCCCGGTGAACTGATTACCATGCAGGAACAAGTCGACCGGACCACCGCTACGCAGCGAATTGCAGTCTCGATGCTCGGCGTATTCGGAGGTCTGGCGTTGCTGCTCGCCGCCATCGGCCTGTACGGCGTGATGTCCTACACCGTGTCGCAGAGCACGCGCGAGCTGGGATTGCGGATGGCCCTCGGCGCCAGCGTGCCGAATCTGTTGCGGCTGGTGATGTCGCAAGGCCTGGCGTTGACATCCATCGGTGTCGTGTTCGGCGCCGTGGCAGCACTCGCGATGGCGAAGCTGATATCGAACTTACTCTACAAGGTGAGCCCGCGCGATCCTTTGGCTTTCGGCCTGGCTTTGCTGGTGATGATGATTGCCGGCAGCGCCGCCTGTTTCTTACCAGCTTGGCGCGCCACACAGACTGATCCAGTCCGCGCCCTGCGGGATTGATGTGGCGCGCGCACTCTTGCGTTGCCGCGTCGGCCACGGGCTTCCCCTACGGCCCTGCTTATCGCGGGACAAGGCCGCCCGTCCTGGATGCCCGTCGTCAACATTCGTGTGAACGCTTTCAGTTACGATGAAGTTTTCCCTAATTGATGCTCCGCTTCGAAACAGCCGGCGAATCTCACGGAGAATGCCTGGTCGCCACCCTTACCGGACTCCCG
>DATHOT010000369.1:0-22633 GCA_035484655.1 Bryobacteraceae bacterium
TGCAAGCGGTTTCCTCCCGGTACTCCGCCGCGAGATGTCGGCCATCGATCCGAACTCGGCCGGCCTGACGGCCATGGCCCTTTCGGATTACATCTCGGCTGCCTGGTTCGGACCGCGGCTCGCCTCGTTGTTCCTCGGAGTCCTGGGCCTCATCGCCCTGCTGCTCGCCGGTGTAGGTCTTTACGGAGTTATGGCTTACTCGGTGAGCCAGCGGACCCGGGAAATCGGTATCCGCATGGCGCTGGGCGCCGACCCTAAAGGCGTACTCCGGATGGTCATGAGACGAGGCTTGTTGCTGGCAATATCGGGGATCGCCGTCGGGATCGCCATCGCCCTTGCGGCGGCCCCGCTGATCGCGCCTCTGCTATACCATGTCCGTCCCGCGGACCCCGTAAGCATAGTGGGAGCGGCGCTATTCCTCATTGTGGTTGCAGTACTCGCGAGCCTGATCCCAGCGCTGCGAGCCACCAGGGTTGACCCGATTCTCGCCCTCCACGAGGAGTGAATGGCTGAGCGGTGGTGCCAGCGTCACGTTTAGGGGGCGTTGGTGGGTTTGGTGAGACAGAGCGCTTGGTGCGTACTCGGTCGTGTGCCCTATCGTTCGAAGTGCCCGCGCCAAGCTTCGAGTGGATCGTCGGCAATCCGGCAGTGAAATTACCAATGTCTGGAGCGCTATTCCCGCTCCAGGGCCACTTTGTGCTGAGGCAGGGACAAGGGCTGCCGCCTCCGCTTCGCTCCGGACAGGTTTCTCTTGACGAAGCCGAACGCTTTACCGCACAATCGACTTGCCAGCGTCGCTACGCTCCGATGGTGTTCAGGATTATCCCGGAATGCCGTTCGGCTTCCCTCCGGAACTAGTGTTCAGCTTCGCCGGAATCCCCACACAACCTACATTTTCACCGCCTTTATGCCGGGCGCACACGATGATGAACACTTTCGCCTTGGGGCATCGGTTGCGATCCATGAGGCTGGGTCTTTGACCGCCTGAAGGAGTGGCGGCTATCTATGGAACCGCCTCGCGGTTCACCACACTCCGACGCACGGAAGCTGGCTGAACCAGGCAGAGATCGAGATTAGCTCGTCCGTGCAACAATGCTTGGGACGGCGCCGAATCTCCAGTTTGACTGTGGTTCACCCGCGAGAACGCGCGTGCCAAGTTCCACAAGAATGACTTTTTCAGGCGGTCAAAGACCTACCTCGTGATCCCGGCGGTCCGCTCTACTTTGTTGTCAACTCCGTCCGCATCCAAGGGTGAATACAGCACTGGAATTTGGTTGTTGTTCCACTCGGCAAGATGGCGCTACCAGCGATTGGACCGACTTCGGTCGACTCAGCCTCTACGAATATGTTGCTAGGGCTTTCGGGTTTCGGGATCAGACCACCAACTGTCGCGGTGGCGCATTCCGGCGCTGGCACGGGAGTACCAGACAACGTATTGAGGAACGGAATGAACCCGCCGCCAAACTCTTTGACCTTTGTAAAGGTGTGCGTCTCTCCGGCTCGGTTTTCTAAACTCAGGACCGTTCCCGGTTCCAGACTTCCAGCCGACGGATCGAACAGCCACGCGCCTGCCTTTTGAGCATTCGTGAGTTGCGTGATGAAATGCGCAAAGGTGATTGTTCCGTTCCCGATGCAAGTTCCAGCTCCGACAGCGGCGTTGAACGATGCTGGGTCGCAAGGACCCTGCATTCGTATCACCATGGGGTTGCTGCTACCAACGAGAACCACGGCGGCTGCAATCGGTATCATCGCAATCGCTACCTTTCCACACAATTTCCCCGTTATCATATTTTCTTCTACTCTCCTTTAGATGTTTAGCTGGATTTTTCCAGCAGAGGGAGTATACACCCATCTGCTCTCATCGGAACAAGTTTATTTGAGTTGGAAGCTCAGTACGTCCAGTACCTTCCAAAGACTGGTCTACGTATCCGCAACTAATCCACTTTGGCCAGAAAGACGCGCTTCGGGGCCCCATCTTTTCGACCGTGCATGAGTGTTGTCGGTGACGTTCCTGATCCGAAATCCCAAGAAATTGACTGTTAGTCAACAGGCCATAGTTTTCCAGGACATCTCGTACTTTTTACGTGCTCACCGTGACAGCGCGGTTTTAAGGCCGTCTGCTTTGCGAACTTCCGCTAAAGGCCGAAGAATTGCACGCTACCTAACGTGGGAGGTAGCTATGTCGCTATTCGTTTGGATTCTGTTGGGCTTAGTTTCTGGTTTCATCGCCAGCCATCTTGTTAATCACCGCGGCGAGGGAGTTGTTCTCGATGTGCTGCTAGGCGTGGTAGGCGCGATCATAGGCGGATGGATCTTCCATCTCTTTGGCCATATCGGTGTGACGGGGCTGAATCTGTACAGCATGATGGTGGCTACCGCTGGCGCTGTTGTATTTTTGATCCTTTACCACACGATCCGGCGACATGCTTAACAACGAACACCGAGCGGTCGCTTCCACGTTGTGGCAGTGCAATCCGACGTGGCAAACGAACCTGGGTTACTGAGGATAACAATTATGAAGCGATTTGTAGCGGGATTAATATTGAGCGGTTCACTTTTGGCGCCAGTGGTCGGCTACGCCGATCAACGCCATCGTTATTACGATCGCGAACGCCGGGATTGGCACGAATGGAATGAACGCGAAAGCCGCGCCTATCGCCATTGGCTGATGGAAGAAAGGCGCGAGCGAAGGTATCGGGAATATGCGCGGCTTCGAGCTGAGGAACAGCGGGCATATTGGCGATGGCGGCACGAGCATGGCGATTGGCGATAAGAGCCAATCTCCAGTGAAGATGACTGAAACCGAGGACGGGTTCTTCTTTCCCGTTTTCTCAATTTCCCTGGACTCTGGGACGCCTATGGCGGACTTTTGCGGGGCTCCAGACCGGCTGTACCGTTAATGGCGCATCGTTCGACCAGATTGCGTCTTCTTTGGCCCCGAGCCTACCGCTGGGGTCGCTGCTGAGTATCGGGTTGATACTCTTCCAATCAATCTATGAAACAAGAACGCTACCTTGCCTCCGTCCGATCCATTTCAAGACCATCTCACAAACGACATCGGTGAAAGCCTGAAGATCGGTCGGCTTCTCAACGTAATCAGACGCACCCAACGCCAACGCAAACTCCTTGTCAGTTTGCCTGGACGATACGCTGAAAACGACCACGGGAATATCCTTTGAGTAGTGACGCTCCAACACTCCCAGGCCTGTAATTCTCGGCAGGTTCAGATCCAAGATAATGAGATCCAGTTTGAGGTTTCGGTCAGCCAACATTTGGAGCGCTTGCTCGCCATCCCGTGCAACGTGAAGTTTGAAAGCCACCGGGCAGGATGCCAACACTTGTTGGATGAGAAGAGTATCGCCAACATTATCTTCGACGAGAAGGATGTGCGCGGTTTCCATCACTTCTTTGGTTGGACTGCTGGCGATGCCGCGTTGTTTCAAGTACCACCAGTACCTAACGGTTACAACGCAAAGGAATCAGTTGCTACCTGCGCTAGCTACTGGCCGCCCTCGCCGCTCCCGTCGAAAATCAGTTTCCCGTTCAAATAGATTCTGCGGACGTTCATCAAGTGAGCGCCGTCTTTGGCGGCGTACCCGTCGACTACCAGGCTGTCACCAAGTTTGACGTCGCCTTTCCTGAAGCCCTGGCGTGAAAGGACACCTGGATTGGCGCCTTCGCAGCCCCAAGTCACGGCCATGCCCTTATCATCTTTCACGTCCACGTAGAAGTAGGAGTGAGGATTCATCCATTCCACTTTCGATAAGGTTCCTTCGAGCCTGATCGGCTTGTTGCCATCGAATTCGGCCGCAAAGGAATGATGCGCGAGTGCTGCCCCTGCCCCGGCCAAGCCCAAGCTCACAGCAAGAATGATCAGCTGTCGTCTCATAGCGCTTTTCTCCTTAGACGCTTATTTCTTCCCAGGCGCCGGCAACGGCGGTGGAAGAGGCTTAAGATCATCATAACCCCGCGACCCGTCCGGACGAATCGGGCCGGGGCCAAATCCCAAATGATCGCGATCCACATTATTTTCGCTGCAGGAGTATTCGTGTATCTCCTCGTTGGGTTTCCCCAAGACCCAGGTTCGGGTGTAGTTGAACGGTTTCGTATAGAACTTCGGATCATCAATAAGGGTCTCGACTCGAATATGCTCGTAGTCCGGCCGGGTCCAATGTTCGACAACGTGTAACTGGTCGCTGTGAGGATCGGCATTTTCGTCCGCCCACACCTGCGTATCTTTGAATCCAATCGAGTCAACAACCAATGCGTCTCCTTCCCAATGACCGAGTTCTTCTCCGAAGAAGGACGGCTCCGGATCGTCGGAATGCTTGCGCTTGGGATCAATGGGGATGAGACGGAAGTAGCTGTACCAGTATAGGAAGGCCACCTTATTTGAGCCTTGGAGAACTTCAAACGGAAGACCGCTTGCGTTGTGCCGTGGAATGCCTCCGAGGATGCAAAGGCTCTCGGGATCAATCGTAGCTGTGAGGTTGTGTTTCAGCGCCGCCTCCCCTGCGGCAGTAAGGGGTAGCTTTAATCCTGGAAGGTCCTTGGCGAGATTGCCGACGGGCTTGGTCTCGCGTGTGCCTTTCCAAAAGCCGCTGAGGTCAGGATGACCGTCCGCCGTGCGGGGCGCGGGCTTAGAAGACTTGACGTCCGGTGCGGTAAGTCCTTGAGCGAAGCTCGCTGGCGGAACCAGCGCTCCTATCAACAGCGCCGCGGCCGCGAGGCATTTGCTATAAGAAGAGCTTCTCAACATAAGTCTCCTCCGTATGCGATTGTCTCACTTTTGGGAAAGAGTGACTGCTGAGAGGGGTGCCTAACATTGCGTTGATGGCAGCGAGAGTAAGAACACGATCGACTGTTGCAGAAAAACTCAGTCGAATGATTAGTATTCTCTTGACGGACTATTCTTTCTATGGCATACTTAGAATGTGGCATGGGAGGTCGAATATGCCGATGAATTTGGGGAATGGTGGAACGGTCTCGACGCAAACGAACAGGAGAGCGTCAGGGCATACGTAAAGCTCCTGCAAGATTATGGTGTGGCGTTGACCTATCCCCATTGCTCTGGCGTGAACTCATCCAAGCACAACCATATGCGAGAACTGAGGCCACAGCATCAAGGACGACCCTATCGCGTTCTATACGCTTTCGACCCGCGTAGAACAGCAATACTTTTGATCGGTGGCGATAAAACCGGTGATGACCGTTGGTATGAGAAGTACGTTCCGCTCGCCGACAAGATTTACGACGAACACATCGCTCAATTGGTGAAGGAAGGCGTGAAAACCGATGGCTAAGAATTTCAAAGAGCTTGAAGCGAAGATGTCTCCCGATTCACGGGCCAGGAGTGATGAGATCTATCGGCGTCTGCTCAAAGAGATGCCTTTGCAAACGTTGCGCGCCGCGCGCCAATTGACCCAGGAGAACCTTGCCAATGTTCTCCACGTCAAACAGTCGGAGATCTCGAAGATAGAGCGAAGGACCGACATGTACGTGAGCACACTCGCCAGCTACATCAAGGCTATGGGCGGCCGTCTGGAGGTAGTGGCAGCTTTCCCCAGCGGCGAGGTGGTCAGGATCAACCAATTCGAAGAACTGGCCGAAGAGAAAAGTGCCCAATCCAGGGTTCGCAAGCCGGGCCGGAAATAATCCGGCCGCGGACCGAGCCGAGAGCTAACGAAAATAGCGGCTGTGTTCTTTCAGGATGCAGCGGTCCATCACAACGGCTAGCCCGGCCGCCCGAGCCTTCTCCGCGGACTGTTCATCGACCACGCCTTCTTGCATCCAGACCGCCGAGGCACCCATCCGGATGGCGTCGTCAACTACCGGCGACACGAACTCCGAACGCCTGAATATGTCGACAATATCGACGTGCTCGGGCACATCCTCCAAACGCGCATAGGCTTTCTCGCCCAGCACTTCGGTTTCGTGCGGATTCACGGGGATGATCCGGTATCCTTCCCTTTGCATGTACTCCGCGACGCCATACGACGGCCGGAACTGTTTGTTCGAAAGACCCACCACCGCGATGACGCGGCTCTTTCGAAGCAGGTCGGGAATCATGCCCATAGGACTAGCGGTCCTCCATCTTCAGCACTTTGCGAAAGCGCGCCACTTCGGCCGCCGTGAGGTGCCGAAACTTTCCTGGCTCGAGCGATCCGAGCTCCAGGAATCCGACTTTGATACGCCGCAGCTTCTCCACCAATCGGCCAAAATTCCTGAACATGAGACGAATCTGATTCTGGCGCCCTTCGGTGAGCCGCACTTCGTACCACGGATTTTCCGCGCGCCGGATCAGCTTCAGGCCGGCGGGTGCGGTTTTCTTGCCACTCAGCGCGACACCGTCTCGAAACTTCACCTCCTGCGCGGGGGTAAGAAGGCCATTCACTTTGACGACGTAGATCTTGGCGACGTGCGTGGCGGCGGCCATAATTCGCTTCGCGAAGTCGCCATCGTTGGTAAGCAGCAGGAGCCCTTCGCTGTGGAAATCCAGACGTCCCACCGGATAGACGCGCGCCTTAACGCCCCGCAGCAGATCCATCACGGTCGGACGGCCTTCGGGATCGCTGACGGTGGTGACGAAATTCCTGGGCTTGTTCATCAGGAGATAGACCGGCTTTTCCGGAGCGTGAATATGTTTGCCGTCTACCTTAATGTGGTCGCGCTCGGAGTCGGCCTTGCTCCCGAGTTCGGTGATCACCGAGCCATTCACCACCACTCGGCCCTCGCGGATGAGCTGCTCCGCTTTCCTCCGGCTGGCGATGCCAGCGTGGGCCAGCAGTTTCTGTAGCCTCTCTTCGGGCATCTATTCTTTGGGTATCTGTTCGGAGGACTCAGCCTCGCGTTCGGAATCGTGCTCAGTGCTCGCTTCGTCAGCCGCCGCTTCAGCCCGCTCGACTGGTTCGGGCTCGCTGTCGCCCTCAGACACGGAAAGCCGGCTCAGCTCCTCGAATTCCTTGAGTGTCGGCAGCTCGCTCAAATCCTTCAAGCCGAACTGGACCAGAAACTCTTTCGTCGTCTTATACAGGATCGGCTTACCGACCACTTGTTTTCTGCCGGAGGTGGCGATCAACTTGCGATCCAGCAGAGTTTTCAGCACACCGGCGCCCTGTACGCCGCGTACATCCATCACTTCCGGCGCCGTGATTGGTTGCTTGTAAGCGATCAGAGCCAGCGTCTCGAGCGCGGCCAGCGACAGCTTCAACGCCGGCTTCAGATTCTTGACGAAAGCGCGGATGGCTTCGTGATGCTCCGGCTTGGTCGACATTTTGTAGCCGCCGGCGATCTCGCGCACCGTGAGGCCATGCTCGGGCTTGTTGTACTCGGCAGTGAGTTCTTCCAAAACCCGGCCGACTTTCTCGGCGGGCTGCCCGAGCGCGATCGCAATCTGATCCGCCGACAGCGGCTCATCGGTGATATAGATCACCGCCTCCACCAACGCCTTGAGCTGCGCGCCGGCCGAATCGGCCGCCGATAGCGGGCTCTCGTGCAGCAGTTCTTCGGGGATCGCCCCTTCGGTTTCCGGGGCGGATTGTACTTCTGGTTGTTTCATTACGATTAGCTGTATTCCTGTTCAATTGCGGCGAGCGATTCGTCCTGGCCGAGTACTTCGTCAAAGCCGCGGTTCTTTTTCAGGCCGATGTCGCCGAAAGCATCTTTCTGGGTCAGTGCCAGGGCCTGCCGCCGCACCAGCTCCAGGACCGCCAGGAACAGGCAGAGCATGGCACGCCGGCTTCCCTGCCTCTCAAACAACTCCGCGACCGAAAGTGAATCGCTCTTGTTGAGATCCCGGAAAATGGACTCCAGGTAGCGGATCATGTCCGGGATACTCACGTCTTCTTTTCCGACTTCGTAGACGGGCCGATTCTTGGCGCGCTCCAGAACCACCTGCAGCGTTTTGACGAGATCGAAGAGAGTGACGGATAACCCAGGCTCGCTATCTTCTGCGAGGAATTGATCGATCTGTGGATTCGACCAGACGGCTTCTTCGATCATCTTTTTCTGCTGCAGCATCTCCGCCGCATTCTTGAAACGTTCGTGCTCGAGCAGCCGGTCTACCAGTTCCTGGCGCGGATCATCTTCGGGAGAAATCTTGTCCAGTTCGGGATCTTTGGGCAGCAGCATGCGCGACTTGATGTGGATCAGAGTCGCCGCCATGTAGACGAATTCGGCGCTCAGCTCGATGTCCAACTCCAGGGCGCGCTGCATGTATTCGAGATACTGCTGGGTGATGGACGCAATCGGGATGTCGTAGATGTTGACCTGCTGCTTACGTATCAAGTCCAGCAGGAGATCGAGCGGCCCGTCGTATTGCTCCAGGTGAAAATTCAAGGGCACTGACACTCCCCTTAGGATACCAACTGTGCAGTGGATGAGAGCTGAATTTATCCGACGCGCAGGGCGTCCATGGGATCGATCCGGGCGGCGCGGCGCGCGGGAATGTAGCTGGCCGCCATGGCGACGGCTAGGAATAGTATCGCGATTCCGGCGAATGTCGCTGGATCGGTGGCGCTGACGTGGAACAGCATGGCTTTCATCACGCGGGTCAGCGCGAAGGCCGCGCCGGTGCCGATCGCAACGCCAGCCAGTGTTAAGGTCAGGCCCCGGCGCAACATGAGCCGCAGAATGTCGCTTTGCTGCGCGCCCAGTGCACGCCGGATGCCGACTTCCTGCGTCCGCTGCGCCACCGAGTATGCGATCGCTCCGTAGATGCCCACTAAAGCGAGCAGTAGCGCGACACCGGCGAAAGTCCCCAACAGCAGCATCGTCAGCCGGCGTTGTCCAAGAGTTGTTTCCAGAACGGCTGCCATGGTCTTGATATCGGAAACAGGTTGATCGGCATCCACCGCCAGCACCTGTTGGCGAGCCGCACGGGCTAAGTTTAGCGGATCACCCGCCGTGCGCAGCACCAGATACGCGGTTTGTGGCGGATGCAGTGTGGAAGGGAGATAAAATTCCGGTACGGCGTCGAAAGCCAGACCGCCTTCGTGGATGTTGGCCACGACGCCCACCACTTCGATCCAGCCGACCAATTTGTCGTAGCCTTCGCTGATGTGGCGGCCGACCGGATTCTCACCGCTGGGATATCCCGGCCACAATATTCGCGCCAGGCTTTCGTTGATCAGCATCACCGGTGGCGCGCCCGGAGCGTTGTCATGCGATGTAAACTCCCGGCCCCGGCGCAGTGAAATCCCCAAGGTGTGAAAATAAGTAGGCGTGACGCTCTGAATTACCGCATAAGAGGTCGGCTGGGTCTCATCCAGCGGCGGATGCCCTTCCACTCGAGTTATGTTGGTCCGGATCCAGGTTGTCGAAGGAAGCGTCGTCACCATGGTCACGTCCGGAACGCCAGGCAGTGTTTCCAGGCGCCGCACCGCTTCGTCGAAGAATGCCGCCTTCTTCCGATCGGTGTCATAACGCACCGGCGGCAAGGTGACCTTCATAGTCAGCAGATTCGCCGAGTGGAAGCCCGGATCGACGCTATGCACACGAGCGAAGCTCTGCATCAGCAGCGCCGCGCCAACCAGCAACACAATCGACAACGCGACCTGCGCAACTACCAGCAGCCCGAGCGGGTTCACACCAGCCACTTTTCCGGAAAATCCTCGGGTCGCCGCCGCGCCGGCCGCGCGCAAAACATCTGCTAGATCGGGACGTGAAATTTGTAGCGACGGGATCAGTCCGAACAGAACACCCGTTGCAATCGATAACGCCACCGTGAAACCGAGCACGGCGCCATCCAGGCGGAGATCGCCGGCACCCGGCAGATAGAGTGCGTTCACGGTGGGAAGAGAGAGGGCATTCGCGCTTTTGATCGCGCTCAGACACCATTTGGCGAGGAAGGCGCCCAACGCACCACCCGCAACGGCGAGCACCAGGCTCTCGGCTAGCAATTGCCGGATCAGGCGGCCGCGTGCGGCTCCGAGCGCTGCTCGTACCGCGAATTCTCGAGAACGGGATGTAGCCCGCGCCAGGAGCAAGCTGGCTACGTTGGCGCACGCGATCAGCAGCACGAAGCCCACCGCGCCGAACAGGGTCCAAAGCATCCCTCGCACGTTCGTCACCAGTCGATCCTTCAGCCAGACGACGCGCATGGTTGTTCCTACGTCCATGCTGTTGGCCGGATGCGCGCGCATGTATTGCAGATTCAGCACCTCCATCTCGGCGCGCGTTTGTTCCAGGCTCACTTGTGGTTTCAGGCGCGCAAAGCCGGTGAGGATTGAAATACCCCAAAACCGCGGCGGGAGCTGGGACCATTCCGACGGCCTTGTGAACCAAACATCCACGCCGGCAAATGGAAATTCGAAGCCGGGCGGCAGCACGCCGATGACGGTGTAGGTGGTGGAATCTAATGTGGCAGTCCTACCAGCCGCACCTGGGTCGCTTCCAAACCTGCGGCTCCAGAGTCCGCTGCTGATCATCGCTACCGGCGGCCCACCGTGCTGATCTTCTTCCGGTCGAAAGCTGCGCCCGAGCGCGGGTTGCACGCCCAGGATGTCCAGGAAGTTGGCCGAAACGCGCGCCGCCTTCAAGGCTTCCGGTTCGCCGCTGCCTGATATCGTCACCGTATCCGGCCGCCCATAGGCGCCTAGTCCGTCAAAGGATTTCGCCGCCGACTTCATTTCCTTTAATCGGACCTCCGTAAAGGAAGCGTCCTGGACATTCCGCCGCGGATTATCGATAGAGAGATACACCAGCCGGTCCGGATCGCGATACTCGAGGGGTTTCAGCAACACCGACCGGATCACCGTGAAGATCGCGGTGTTGCCTCCGATTCCCAAGGCGAGCGTAAACACGGCGGTGAGGCCGAAAGCCGGATTTTTGCGCATCGTCCGCAGGGAATAAAGGATGTCCTGCCAGATGGTCTCGAAAATCATGTTTGATTATTTGTTGAAATACAGCGTCACGTCGACGGTGTGCTCGCCCTCGTTGACTTTCGTTTCGGCGCGCGTGGTCTTCAGGTTGTCGAAGAGCCCGTCCCCTTTGACTCGCTCCAGGAAGTGATCCGGATAATCGACGTTGAACGGCTTGCCCGGCGGCAAACCCCACATCTTGCGGATCACCGGCTCAGAAACCAGATCGAGTCCCACGATGTCGAGCTTCCCCTGCACGAACTGCGGACCGGGCGTGATTTGGAACGTCAAGTCAATAGTGTGCTCGGTATCGTTGGGATTGCGTTTGACTTCCGACGTCACGTGCAAGTAGCCTTCGCGGTGTAATCTTTCCGCGATGTGCTGTTGAGCTGTCTTCACGTCATCGAAGTTGACCGGCTGCCCGGTTTTTAGATTGGCCAGTTTATCGAGATCCGCGCCGGATTCCGGGACGCCACGAAAGCTCACCTTGCCAAGTTTATAAACCGGCCCCTGTTCGACCTGGGTGGTGATCGTTAAGCCGTCGACATCGTTGGCCGGCTCAGTTTCAATCTTGGGAAAGGTGACGCGGATCATGCCGCGCGCTTCATAAATGGGGCGGATGGTGGAATCGAGCAGCAAACGATACTGCGGCTCGCCATACGGAATGCCGATCGCGACGCCGTACATGGCGGTCTGCAGAATACCGGCCGGGACTGTACCGGTGTTAGTGAAAATCGCATGAGCAACAACCGGCAGACCCTTGGCGGGTAGAAACTCAATGATCAATCCGGACGGGTTCTCCGAGACCACCCGGCCCGCGACGGGTTCATGATATTCCCGCTGCGCCAGAAACTCCGCGATCCACTGGGCATAGCGGTCGAGTTCGGGCTTGGTAGCGGGAATCTTCGGCGCAAACAGCGGATCTTTCTGTTTCAGCCAGGCGCGCAACTCAGCATCGGAGGCCGGCAAATCCGCAAACCGCGCCGGATACATCTGCTCTATTTCGGAGACCTCAAAACTCGCGTCGTAACCTTTGCCATCCTTTGCGGGAGTAAATCGATAACCGGCGGTGGCGAATACGCCCGTAGCCATCAAACGCTGGCGCGCGGCTTCGAATTCAGTCTTGCCGGCCGTGTCGCCCGCATGTATGGCTGCCACCGCGAGAATTTGATCCGCGGTGTAGTTGTGGATTCCTTCCACTTTCAGAATCTCGATTATCCAGGGCGCTCCGTCCGCGGGTGCCGACGTCGAGCTGGCGGCCTTTGCGGGAGTGGCCGCTTTGCGTTTCTGGCGGGTCTGTGCATCGCCGGCGCTCGCGATCAATAAAAACAGGATTGCCAGCGCGCTCAGCCTCATTCCAATTCCAGGGTGACGTACATCAGGCGGCCGGAGCGTTCGATCTGCATGACCACCTCCTGACCAATCTTGAATTGGTCGATCTTGCTTTTCAGCGCCGCGACGGTCGAAACCGGAGATCCGTTCACGGAATAAATGACGTCTCCCGGCTTCAATCCGGTTCCGGTGGCGATATCGGTGGCTGACCCGGCGGCGACTACAACGCCATAGGAATTACGCAGATCCGGCAGCAATTCCGCAAGTTTCTTGTCGATTCCGATCCCCAGGATTCCCAGGCGGGGGATCAAGTTTTCCTCGGGATTAACCAAGTCGGCAAAGCGTTGCGGGTCGTCGTCGCTCCCGGCAACGGGAACCTCGATCGTTAAGTGATCGGAGCCGCGCAAGACTGCCAGGGTCACTTTTTGACCCATGGGCGCACGGAAGATTTCCATTTCGAGCTGAGGGGCCGTATGCATCATTTTTCCATTCAACGTGAGCACGATGTCACCGACCTTGGCGCCCGCTTTGTCGGCTTGGCCTTCTGGCTCCACGTCGCTGAGGATCACACCGGAATCCTGCGCCAGGCCAAGTGCCGCGGCGATCGCGGGCGAAATGGTTTGCGCGTACACGCCGATTCGTCCGCGATGAACGTGACCCTCGCGCCGGATCTGAGTGTAAACCCTCTGCACCAGATTGCTGGGGATGGCGAATCCGAGGCCTTCGCTGCCACCGGACTGCGTCAGTATGAAAGTGTTGATGCCGACCACTCGTCCGTGAGAATCGATCAGCGGTCCACCGCTGTTGCCGGGGTTGATGGGCGCGTCGGTCTGAATATAAGCCATCAGGTCGTCGGGATGAAGCTGACGCCCGGTGGAGCTGACAATTCCCATACTGACCGAGCCTTCCAACCCCAGCGGATTTCCAAAAGCCATCACTAACTCGCCCTGGCGCAGCCGGTCAGAGTCGCCCAAGGCGAGATGCGGCAAACCACCTTTTTCGATTCGCAGCACCGCAATGTCGATCTCGCGATCCATTCCTACGAGTTTTGCTTCCAGGAGCTTCGCTGCCACCTGATCGCGCCGTAGAGATGGAAGGCGGACCTGGATCAACCTGGCGCCCCGCACCACATGTGCATTCGTGACGATGTATCCATCCTCCCCGACAATCACGCCTGAGCCGGTGCTATGCTGCTTCGTCAGCAGACTCGTAGTAGTGGTGTCGCCTTCTTCGGGGGCTGCATAGCCGGTTGAAAAAATCTGAACCACGGCCGGACGGACGCGGGTCACCAACACTTCGAGCGACGAGCTGAGATCGTTGAGCGAAAGCGTGGCAGCGTTATGCTCGTTTGGTTGAGCGGCCGGGGTGGGTGATGGCGCGGTTTGAGCCTGAAGACAAGCAGCTTCGAGCAATGCGATGACAACGAATAGCATCAATTTCATCACAACTCCATTTTCTCGCATGTAGAGCATTCAAGTTGGGCGCTCTCGCTCGAAGATTCTGTGACCGCAGCGGAACTAAGTTCCAAAATCTGCTATGCTTTACAAAGCTTTACCAATCGATTTTTTCCGCGCTCTCGTCTAATTATCGTAACGGTCTCTTCCTGCTATTCGCCTAAGAAGCAAGATCGCATGTACACGAAGTTTTGTTTGAAGGGCTCGGCGTATCTTCTCATTGGCTGTTTCGCCGCCACCGGATTGCTGGCCGCCGAGCATCACGGAAGCGTGAAGTCCGCGGGATTGCCGGTTCCCGGCGCCACTGTAACTGCAATTCAGGGCGACAAAAAAATCGTTACGACCACTGACGAGCAGGGCGCTTATAGCTTTCCAGACCTCGCGGATGGCGCCTGGACATTCGAAGTGGAACTGCCCGGCTTCACAAATCTTAGTCGCACCGTAAATATCGCAGCCTCCGAGATCCCGCAATTTGACCTGCGGCTCGCACCCTTCCACGCTCCTAATCAAGAACAAGCTGCGACTCCCCGACGACAGCGAGAGGCCTCGCCCGGCGCTCAGAACTCACCGGCCACTAATGGACCACCAAGTAATGGAACACCGCCGAATCGGCCGAACTTTTCAGGACGTGGCAGAGGCGGGCAAGGTGGCAATGCGGCGCGGCCTTCTATACAGCAGTCACTCGCGGGCGGCGGATTCCAGTCTCTCGATGTGAACGCGCAAGACGCCGGTGCCCTGCCAGCGGAAACTGAGCCTGCGACGGCCGGCTTGAATGGGAGCGATCTCAATCAAAGCGCTTCGGAGGCCTTCGTCGTGAATGGGAGTGTCAGCAATGGCGTGAACGCACCCCAACAGAACGACTGGATGGGCTTCGGTCCCGGTGGTTTCGGACAGGGTGGTCCCGGTGGTTTCGGACCGGGTGGACCTAGCGGTCCGGGCGCGAATGGTTTTGGTGTGAACGGGCCCGGCGGACCCGGCGCGCAGACGGGCCCCGGTCCGGGTCCAGGCGGTGGCGGCCCCGGCGGCGGTGGAGGTTTCGGCGGCCGGGGTGGAGGCTTCGGCGGCGGAGGCCGTGGTGGTTTCGGTGGACCCGGCCGCGGCGGCCGCGGACCCGCTCAGAACGGTCGCAATTCGTTTGGAAATGCCCGCCGAAACCGCCGCATGCAATACAACGGCAACATCGCGCTGATTTTGGATAACTCGGCTCTGGATGCCAAGCCTTTCTCGCTTACCGGTCAGGAAACGCCTAAAGCCGCCTACAATCACTTCCGCACGACGGGCGCACTCGGCGGCCCGCTGAAAATTCCCAAACTGCTTAGCGGGCAAAACACCTTCTTCTTCCTCAACTATCAATTGACGCGGAACCGGAATGCCAGCGTCGCCACCGGCCTAGTGCCTACCGAAGCCGAGCGCGAGGGTATATTTCCAGGCTTGTCCGTGATTCCAATCAGCCCACAAGCTCAGTCGCTTTTGAGTTTTTACCCGATGCCAAACTTTTCGGGCAACTCGCGATATAACTACCAGACCTCGCTGCTGGGCATCGGCAATCAAAGCAACGTAAACGCTCGCGTCAGCCAGACCATCAATGCCAAAAATCAGTTAACCGGCAATTTTGCATGGCTAACTGGCAATACCACCAACCCGAACCTGTTCGGTTTTGTCGATTCCTCCAACACGACCGGGTACAATACCGGCCTCCAATGGACGCACCACTTCACCACCACTCTGATCAGCAACCTGCGCTACAATTTCAGCCGCTCGGCCGGCCAGTCGACGCCGTTCTTCGCGAACACACAAAACGTTTCCGGGGCGGCGGGAATTCAAGGCAACGATCAAGCTCCAACATTCTGGGGTCCTCCCAACCTTTCGTTTGCAAACGGGATTACGGGCCTTTCAGGCGGGAATTTCTCGCTGAATCACAACAGCACCAACCAGGTCAGCGAGAACTTAATCTGGATTCACGGTAAGCACAACTTTACGTTCGGCGGAGATTTCCGGCGGCTCGATTTCAATCAGTTGTCGCAGCAGAATCCCCGCGGCAGTTTTGTTTTTACCGGCGCCTTCAGCGGAAACGCTTTCGCCGATTTTCTGGAGGGCTACCCCGCCACCAGTTCCATTGCCTACGGCAATGCCGACAAATACTACCGCGCCTTGTGGCTGGATGGATTCGTCAACGACGATTGGCGCATCAGAAGCAACCTAAGTATCAACGTCGGACTGCGCTGGGATTTTCAGGCGCCCGTTACCGAACTGTACAACCGCCTGGTGAACCTGAATATAGGGCCCGGCTTCACCTCCGAGTCAGCCGTGTGCGCCACTGCGCCGCCCTCCACAGCTTCGTCCCCATGCACCTTGGCGAGCCAGGCCGGCTATCCCTCGTCGCTTCTCCGTCCCGATTATCACGAGTTCCAGCCGCGCATCGGGATCGCTTGGCGACCATTTACCCAGCGTTCAACAGTGGTGCGCGCGGGCTACGGGATCTACTACAACACATCCGTCTATCAACCGCTGGCCAATCAGATGGCGCAGCAGTCTCCTTTGTCTTATAGCGTGACGCAGCCGAATTCGCTGTCGAATCCTTATACGATCGCCGACGCTTTTCTTACGCCGGCCATCAACGCTGTGCCCCAGACTTATGCGCTCGATCCAAACTTCAAGATCGGATATCTACATTACTGGCAGGCATCGGTTCAGCAAAACCTGTCGCCGTCGATCATCCTGACGCTCACTTATCACGGCAACGAAGGCACGCATCAGTTACAGGAATTCCTGCCGAACACGTTCCCGGCTGGATCGCCCGCGAGCCCGTACCCATCCGGTTACGTGTATATCACTTCGAACGCAAACTCCAACTACAACGCCGGCAGCGTTCAACTTCAGCGCCGCTTCCGCAGCGGTTTTTCGTGGAACGGGATGTATACTTTCTCGAAAGCTCTGGACGACTCACAGGGCTTAGGCGGCCGCGGAGGCCCCGGTGGCGCCTACGCTCAAAACTGGTTGGATCTCACGGCTGACCGTTCCCTTTCGAGCTTCAATCGGACCCACACGTTGAATCTAACGGCCCAATACAGCACCGGCCAAGGAACCACCGGGGGAACTCTGCTGAATGGTTGGAAAGGCGCGCTTGCCAAAGATTGGACTTTCTCAGTCACTTCGATCGTGGCGAGCGGTCTGCCAGAAACGCCCATTATCCTCACCCGCGTCGCCACCGGAACAGGCATTACGGGAACCGTGCGCGCGGATTACATCGGTGGGTCCCTGGTCCCAACGCTGCCGGGCTACGGCTTCAACACCGCGGCCTTCGCCGACCCGCTTCCAGGCCAATATGGAGACGCCGGCCGAAACATCATTACCGGACCGATGGAGTTCAATTTAAATGCGTCGGCGGGCAGGGTCTTCCGTCTCGGCGAGCGGCGCAGTTTCGATATACGGTTCGATTCCACCAACGTGTTGAACCATGTGACCTACACTTCCTGGAACACTACTTTAGGAAACGCCCAGTTCGGTCTACCGGTCAGCGCCAATGCAATGCGCAGCATGCAGCTCACCCTGAGGTTCAGGTTCTAACCTATGCCACGCTCCGCCGTTGCTCTTTTCTTATGCGCTTGTTTATCCGCGAATGCGCAGCAGCCGCCGCAGAATGCCGCTAACGGTCCGGAAGCGAACTTGAAGTTCGCGACCACAACGCAGTTGGTCGTGGAGGATGTCTTGATCAAGGGCAAAGACGGCAAGCCGATCCTCGGTCTGAAGCCCACTGATTTTACGATCACCGAAGATGGAAAACCGCAGAAGATCAGCGTTTTCGAATTTCAGACGCTGGAAGGGGAACTGGCCGACGCAGCGTCCGGTACGGTAAAACCGGTAGCCGCGATCACCACTGCCAAGCCGCCCGAAAAATCCGGAGTCAAACGCCTCACCACCATCGAAATCGCTCCCGAAAGACCCGGGGATCTCAAATATCGCAATCGCCGCCTGATGGTGATGTTCTTCGACATGACCTCCATGCCGATTCAGGACCAGAAGCGCGCGCAAACCGCCGCGTTGAAGTTCCTCCAAACCCAGATCACGCCCGCGGATCTGGTGGCGATCATGACCTTCTCCAGCGACGTGAAAGTGGTGGAAGATTTCACCGATGACCGGGATCAGCTCGCCAAAGATATTCGGAACTTGACTGTCGGCGAAGGCCAGGGTTTCGAAATCAGCAACCAGGACGACAGCGCGTCCGATACCGGCGCCGCGTTCCAGCAAGACGATACCGAATTCAACATCTTTAATACGGACCGCCAATTATCGGCGCTTGAAACAGCCGTCAAAATGCTGGGTTCGCTCAACGAGAAAAAATCGCTGGTCTACTTCGCCAGCGGGATTCAGCGCAATGGTCTCGACAATCAGGCGCAGCTTCGATCCACCATTAACGCCGCCATACGCGCCAACGTCTCGTTCTATCCCATCGACGCCCGCGGCCTGGTGGCGCAAGCTCCGCTCGGCGACGCGACCAAGGGTTCTCCCGGCGGCCAAGCCATGTACTCTGGAAGCTCCGCTCGAGCAGCGACTAGTAATTTTCAGAATCAGCAGGAGACGCTATATACTCTCGCTGCCGACACCGGCGGCAAGGCCTTGCTCGATAACAACGACCTTTCGATGGGCATTGTCCAGGCCCAGAAGGACATGACCAGCTATTACATCATCGGCTATTATTCGAGCAACACCGCTTTGGACGGCCACTTTCGCCGTGTCAGGCTCACGTTGAACAATAGCGCGCTGGCCGGCAAAATCGCCAAGCTGGATTATCGCCAGGGATACTACGCCGGCAAGCAATTTAACAAATTCAGCGAGAGCGACAAAGAGCGGCAGCTGGCCCAAGCGCTGGTGCTGGGCGACCCCGTCACCGACATGGACATGGTTATGGAGCTGGACTATTTTCGGCTGGGGCGCGATCGCTACTTCGTCCCGCTGGTGGTCAAGATCCCGGGCTCGGAAATCGAGTTGGCCCGGCATGGGGGCGCCGAAAGTACGCGCCTAGACTTCATCGGGGAGATCAAAGACTCCAAGGGCGTCACCGTGGGAAATGTGCGCGACAACATACAGGTGAAGCTCAAGGGCGACAGCGCTCAGCAACTGTCCAAGACCACGCTCGAATACGACACCGGCTTCACGCTGGCGCCAGGCGCGTACACGGCTAAGTTTCTGGCGCGAGAAAACGAAACCGGTAAAATGGGGACCTTCGAAACTAAGTTTCAAGTGCCGGACCTAGGCCTCGAACAGAAATATCTGCCCATCAGTTCGGTGGTGCTGAGCAATCAACGCCAAAAGCTCGACGCAGCGGTAGCGACCGCGGAAAAAGACAAAAAGGTTCTAGCCGCGCACCCGCTGATCCAGGATGGAGTGAAGTTGGTCCCCAGCGTGACCAGGGTTTTCCGCACCGATCAGAATCTATACGTTTACCTGGAAGCCTACCAACCGGCCGCCGAAGCGACCGAGCCAATGACGGCATATGTCAGCTTCTATAAAGGCAAAGTGAAAGCCTTCGAAACCGAGCAACTGCACGTATCGGAAGGCTTGAATCCGAAAACCAAGGCGGTCCCGCTACGGTTCAGCGTGCCATTGGCGAAGCTGCAACCAGGTCGATACACCTGCCAGGTGAGCGTGATGGATCCGACTGCGCAGAAGTTCGCCTTCTGGCGCGCACCCGTTGTCGTTTTACCTTAGTGGGGCAGGTCCCCGACCTGCCATTTTGAAACTACGGTAACCGCGCGCGCAGGTTCTTCAACCCTCGCAGCCCTTCTTGCGCGACTTCCTGATCGGAGTCCCGGGACAGAGTTTCCAGCGCCGGAACAGAATCGCGATCGCCGCTCTGCGCCAGGATCTGTGCCAGCCCGAGCTTTTCATCTTTCGTCACCGTGGGATCCTGCAACACCGGATAGATAGCCTTGCGCACTTCCGGATCGCGCGCCAACTCGGTCAGATAGGGCCGCGCGACACCCTTGTACCCGGACGAATTGAGATTGTCCAGCAGATACTTCAGCGGATCGAATTCGCCCATATCGCGCTTGCCCATCGACACCAGCGCAAAAGCAAAAGAAAGCCGGGGGCCAGTCTTGCGCTCGTTGGAAAAGGCCATTTCAACCGTCGTGCGATCGTCCGGGTTTTTCAGCCGCGCTAATCCTTCCGCCGCAGCTTCGCGCAGGCCATCGTCCTTATTGTTCAAATAACCGATGTAGACGTTATGGCTCTGTTCGTCCGGTATCTCCGCTATGGCCGTGAGGGCGGCGCGCTTCACTTTCATATTTTTGGATCGGTCCAGCGCGTCCCGCAGATCGTTGCTGCCCTCGCGGTACATCAGCAAGCCGGTAGTCTCGATAGCCGCGATTTGCACCCGCTCGTCCAGATCGTGAACCAGGAAGATAATGCTCGCGCCGGCGCTCGGGTCGCGTATCTTCTGGATCGCAACCAGGCATTCGTAGATCAACGGCGTGTCCTTGGAGTGCAGGGCCTGCTCCAGATCCGGCAGAGCCTGGCGGCCGCGCAGGATTCCTGTGGCGCGGGCGGCATTGGCGCGCGACTCCAGGCTGGCCCCTCCCCGCACCAGCCGTCCTAGCGCCTGAATCACTTCCGGGCGAACCTGGATGTAAGGATCGATCACCTGATCGTTAGTCTCGAAAAACCTGCTCTTGATAGATGTTCCCATCCGCCGCAGGGGAGCCGTCAGGCCGGTCTTCACGTAGCCGGGCACATAGAAATTCACCAGGCCGTCAGTGGCGTGTATTTGCGCTTCGGAGTCGTTATCGCTGGTGGCCTTGATCAATGGATTCAGGCTGGTCTGTGTGCCGATATCGGTGATCGCCTTGATGGCCTCCAGACGCACATCCAGATCCGGATCGGAAAGAAATGGCTCGATTCTGGAAATCTCCCCGGAGCCGCCTTTGCCTAAATCACGAACGGCTTTGACACGCTGCTTGGCATCCTCCTGGGCGGCCCAGCCAGCCCCAGCCACCAGAAAACAGCCCAGGCTCATCCAGGTTGCGAATTTACTTCGGTGCATAAAACTTAGACGTATTCAGCGAACGAATTCGACTTTAACTTTTTTCGTGATCAAACCGGCTTGGTAACCCATATCCAGCATCTTTTGGGCGGCCTGCGGCACCAGTTCGCCGCAATCGACGGTGAAATGATTGACGTACATCCCGACAAACTTCTCGGCCAGCCGCGGCTCCAGGTCCCGCGCAAATTGCAAAGCGTAGTTCAGCGACTCCTCGCCGTGGTCGAGCGCGTATTGAATGCTCTCGCGCATCAAGCGGCAGCATTCCGATTTGACTTCGTCCGGGATCGACCGCAAGAGCACGTTGCCCCCCAGCGGCAGGGGCAGATCGTAAACGCTCTTCCACCACCGGCCCAGGTCCATAACGCTCTGATAGCCGCTGCGGCTATAGGTCAACTGGCCTTCGTGGATGATCAAACCGGCATCCACCGAATGCTCGGCCACCGCGTCGAGAATTTTATCAAACTGAATGACCACCGCTTCAAAGTCGGGCTCGAACAGTCGCAGCGCCAGATAGGCGGTCGTCATTTTCCCCGGTACGCCGATCTTCTTGCCCTTGATTTCTTCCGGAGCCATGGGCCGGGTGCTTACCAGAATGGGCCCATACCCGTCGCCCACGCTGGATCCGCTGGCCATCAGGACATACTTGTCGGCGATGTATGGATAGGCATGATAGGAGATCGCGGTCAGCTCATACGCGCCCTCCATGGCCTTACGGTTCAAGGTCTCGATATCCTCCAGAACGTGGCGGAAATTGACTAGCCGCGAGCGTACCTTCTTGGTCGCCAAACCGTAGAACATGAAGGCGTCATCGGAATCCGGACTGTGGGCGCAAACAATCTCCGTTGCGGGGGTGGAGAGCGTCATAGGCAGCAGACTTAACACTATAACAGAGAGGACGTGCGAAGACTGCTGAAAAGTTTGCGGGCCGGGGCGTTGCGAGGAACGCGAGCCGTTTTATCTGGCTTGCAAAGCTTCCAGGTCTGGCCGCAGCTCCTGCAGTGCGTTTTCGAGCGTTCTCAAGCCTTCCTGCGCGCCCGACACGTTGCCGCTGCGACCCAGTTTCTCGAGCGCCAGCGCCGCCTCGAAGACGTTCTTGGCGCCGAAGGTGGAGACCGAGCCCTTCAGGCTGTGTGCGTTGTGCTCGACGCCGGATGCGTCGTTGGCGGCCACCGCGTTGCGGATCTTCTCGATCGCCCGCGGGTAATCATCCAGGAAGAGTCCTACTACTTCGCGTAACAGTTCGAAGTCTCCCCCCACGCGGCTCAGCGCGAGAGCCTCATCCAAGTGCGCGAACTGCTCGTCAACCACGGGTTTTTGGTCAGTCTTCGACTCCATAAAACAGCCTCCTGGCACTACAGATTCAATCAAGTTCATCAATTCCGATACGCGAATAGGTTTGCTGACGTACGCATCCATACCCGCTCTCAGACAACGTTGCCGATCTAAATCGCCGCTCTGCGCGGTCATCGCCACGATCGGAAGCCGCTTGCCTGAAACATGTTCCATTTGCCGAATGTGAGCGGTCGCCTGCAGACCGTCTAGTTCCGGCATCTGGATGTCCATCAACACCAGGTCGAACTCTTCCCGCTCCAAAATGGCGATCGCTTCCCGGCCGGAGCCGGCCACCTGTACGTGATGCCCTTCCCGCTCGAGTACCTGGGTAGCCAGCCTCTGATTGACGGTGTTATCTTCGGCCACCAGGATACGTATGCTGCGTTTATCACGCTGGCGGAGGTCATCCGCCAAGCGACCCGAGCGTTGGGTGGCCTTCTCTCCGGTTAGACTCATCGTGACTGTGAAATAAAAAGCGGCGCCTTGGCCAGGCTGGCTTTCCACCCAGATTCGTCCCTCCATCATTTTTACCAGACCCGAGGCGATGGACAATCCCAGCCCCGTGCCGCCATACTTTCGCGTGGTGGATCCATCCGCCTGAGTGAACGGGTCGA
>DATHOT010000370.1:0-32433 GCA_035484655.1 Bryobacteraceae bacterium
GCATGGAGAACTGGCCGCGAACGTCAGTGTGGCAGCCGTAACAGAGATCGGCTTGGCGCTGGGCGAGAAGAAATTTCGGAACCGGCGATTTGTGGATGTTGTGGCAATTGATGCAGACCACGTCATTCAAGGTGTGGCTGGAGCGCCGTATGTTGGCGCGGCTCAAGGTTTCGGCATGGCAGCGGAGACAGTTGTCCAGAATTTGCTTGGGCTGAAGCTCGGAAAAAGCCACGATGGTAGCCTTTCCGCCGCGGGCCTCGACGTGGGTTTTTCCAGGACCGTGGCACGCCTCGCATCCAGTACGTTCGGGCGCTTCCTTGCCGGAAGCGATGCTCTTGTAATGTGGGTTTTTGTAGAAGTTGGCCCAAACGTCAGGGTGACAAGTGCGGCACACATTGCTGCCGACGAAGCCGGAAGAAGGGGGCGGCGGCTGCGTCTGAGCGTCGAGCAGCGCGGGGAGAAACAGGATGAGGATGCTGAAACCCCTCAGAGCGGGCACTCCGTCCAGTATAGCGGGGAGCGGTGTTAGTCGCGCGGAAAGAAAAACGGCGGCAGTCTTTTTCTGTTTCAAGGGAAGACGCCGCCGTGACGTAGAAGTTAGTTAGAACGTGAAGCTGATGCCTGCCATTACTACGAAGTCCTGCAGCCAACCGCCGACCGTGGAGCCTGGCGACGGTGCGATGACGTTCTTGGGGAAGGGACTGAGGAAGTCATGCGCTTCGAGCCGTAGCTGGATCCCGGGGCTGAGGGCGATCTTCACGCCTCCACCGACCGAGGCGAGCGGTTCTATCTGGCTGGTTTTGGTAAGCAGCGCAATATTCGAGAGCGGCTGGAACTCCTGCTCCTGGCCGGTTCCCGTGAACATTTTCACGCCCGCGCCGGCCGCGACGAATGGCCGGATATGAGATTCGCTAGGCGCGAAATGCAGGACGACGTCATAGTGGATGGCATTAGTCATGGCGCCGAAATTGACGTTGGTTCCACCGGAGGAGAGTTTGAGATTGGTGTGTTCGTAGTCATATCGCAGTTCGCCGCTGATCATGCCGTTACTGTTGTTGCCCAGCCAGGCGCTAACGGCCAAGCCGGGAGAGAAGCCGCCATTGGCGTCGCCGATGGCATTCTTGATAGTTTGCGAGGTGGAGAAGCTGCCGCCTCCCCCCACGCCAACTTCCCATTTTTGAGCTAGAGCCGCTGGCGCCGTGGCCAGCAGCGTAACAAACGTAATGGATAGGAAATGTTTCATAGTTTACCCTCTTCTAATCGACCACGCGCACGGTAAGGGTAGTAGAGGAGCCCTGCTGACTGATGACCAGGGGCTCGAACCCAACCGGAACGCTGCTTGGAACGGAGACATTGATCTGATTCACGCCGACCTCGCCCGGCGTGAGACCGAAGTAAAGGAGCGGAAGCTGGACGCCTCCCAAGGTGACCGTCGGTTGGTTGAGCGCGACGGCCAGAGGACTGGCGGGAGACGGCATGCCGCTCTGTACGGCGGGAGCGGTCTGACCGAGGCCCGTGCCATAGATCACTAAAGCAGTGTTGGATTTGCGGTGAATTGGATGCGAATCCGTGACCAGGCCGCCATCGTCGTTGCGGATGATGGCCGGCACAGTGACATTCTGCTGCCCGGGGACGTCAACTTGGAAAACACTGGGGGCCCCGGGTAGAATTTGCAAATTATAGTTGTCGCTGGTTCCGCCGGGAGTTCGAAGGATCATCGTTACATTTCCGACGGTCTGAAACGGGATCTGGGCATTGACCTGGGTTGGAGAAACGAACAGGATCGGCATGGGCAGGCCGTTCACGGTGAGACAACTGTCAGCCAATGCGGTGGGCAGCGGCATCTCGGCGGTGGCCATGTTGACCGGGCTGAGCTGATTTCCAAATACGGTAATCAAACCGCCGGGGGCGATGGTGGAACTGAAATCCGCCGCATTCACGACACTGCTGATCTGGGGCGGCGCCACCGAGGCGTCGTAATTGGGCGCCAAAACCGTAAAGCCGGAAACTGTGAGATTGACAATTGCACTGCGGTCCCAGATGGGCGCCAGGGTGCGAGTGAAGGCCTGGGTGGAACTGCCGAGCAGGGGCGCTTCGACAATGGGAGTCGCCAGACTGGCCGTGCTGCTGGGGTTGCTGAGATTCAGCCGCTCAATGATGCCGGGCGCGCTGCTCTGCGCGCCGGCGCCAGATGGCGCTGGAGCAGTGGTGCGGAATCCGCCCCGGTCCACGAACGCGAATCCGGAGGGGTTTCCAGTACCGGTCTCAAACTTAAATATCGGAACCAAGGAAGAGTCAAGCAGATTATTCCCCACCACATACTGATTGAAGTTCGAGGCCGCATAGGAGCCCGACATGGCGGTGAAGTCCTTGCGGGACACGGTGAAGGTGTTGGAGTTGGCGTCGTACAACATGACGCTGCCGTCGGCCGAAGCCATCAGAATGGAGGAGCCGTTGGTGGAGGCGGTCAGCACCGAATTCAAAGCGACTTGGTTCTGATACACGCCCAGGCTGGACAGCCGTGTACTGGCGAGGCTGGTCAGATCGATGCGATGTAGAGTGGGACTGCCGCCCGAGGCGTTGCGCGTGACCGCCAGGATCGCATTCGAAGAAGCGGCCAGCGATTGCACGTAGTCGCCGTTGAACATGCGGACGGGCTCGCTCGGTTGGAGCGCATTGAGGTCGAATACGTTGACATACTGCGCGTTATCGCAGCCCACCAGCAGGTAGTTGCCGTCAAAGGTGATGGCCATTCCCTTGGGCGTGTTACCGGTCCGCAGGGTGGTGATCAGAGTGTTGTTGGTGGAGCTGAACACCAGGACCTGGTTCCGATCCTGGCGAAGAATGTAGAAACGGGAGCGGGAGGGGTCCGGCAGAATATCAACCAGGTTGCCCGGGATGTCGACGAAAGTGCCGCGCTGCGCCGGTTGATGGGAATTAATCAGCACTCGTACCGCGTTGGGCACGTTCACGGCCTGGCTGGATTGCAGATTCAGGTGCGCGATCACGGTGCCAGTCTGGTTGGCAAAGACGTTGGGATCGACGCTGACGGTGACGATGGCCGGCGTCACACCGCTGCTCGGATTCACGCTCAATCCGGCGGTGTCGCTGCCGATCGAGAAGGCCGTGTTATTGCCGCCCGGATCCGTTATGGTCAAGGTTTGGGTCGCCACGTTACGATCGCAG
This sequence comes from Bryobacteraceae bacterium, assembly GCA_035484655.1. Classification (GTDB taxonomy): domain Bacteria; phylum Acidobacteriota; class Terriglobia; order Bryobacterales; family Bryobacteraceae; genus Palsa-89. The sequence goes on from DATHOT010000370.1 coordinate 3,187, forward strand.
AAGTTGCCGCGGAAAACCATATCTTGCTGCGCGGCGGTGAGCTGATGCGCGCTCGATAGCGAACCGACCGGCAGAACCATCACGCCGCTGTCGGAAATGCCGTACAGCCTGGTCTGATCGCTCGAAAGCACGCTCTTGCCGGCGAAATTTTCGGGAAGATTGATCAAGTTGCGCACCGTGAGATTGTCGGAGTCCACGATTTGCATCACCGGAGCGGGCAGCGTTCCAGGCGGCGGCATCTGGGCATATATGATGTTGTTCACCGGGTCTATGGCGCTGGTACCGACGTTAAGAGCGCCTGAAATGTTGGCGAACTGCGAAATATTGTAGAAATGGCTATCCTTCAGCGCCCATCCGACGGTGAAATAGGAGCCATCCTGGGCGACGCTGATGGCCTGCGGCCCGAGTGTGGGACTGGAAGTGTACAGACCGGCGTTCAGCGTGCGCGAGGTCACGTCGTAGCTGAACAGCAAGGAGCTGCCGTATCCATAGATTTTGGTGCCATCGCCGGAGGCGGCCACCGACGCCGAAACGATATTAGAGGGAAAGCTGACGGCCGGCTGAGGAAGCGTTTTGGCGGCGACTCCGGCGATGGTGTTGAGCTCGGTGGTGGTACCGGAAGCCGGGTCGAGGAGCAGGAAGTCGGTAGTGGTTACCACCAGCGCCAGGCCGTCGATTCCGAAGGCGACGCCTAGCGGCGGGCTGCCTAGGGAGAAGGTCTGCGTCCCTTTGGTGGTGAGGTCGATCACCGTGAGCGCGTTGGTGGACGAGGCGGGCGGCGCGGCGTTTCCATAGTTGGCGACCACCAGGTAGCGGTCGTCCGGGGAAAGCGCCAGCGCACTGGGCTGCGCGGCCACGTTGATCGACGTCTGGATGGTGTTGGAGCCGAGCGACATCACCTCCACGCGATTGGCGGTAAAGTTCGCGATGTAGAGAACCCCGCGAGGTTCGTCGAGCGCCAAGTCGGAGGCCTGTCCCCCGATGGACACCACCTTACCGAAAGTTTGTCCCCAGGCTGCGGCCGCCAGTGAAGCGGCCAAAGCGGACTTCCACCAATAAGACTTGCTCAGCATAACAATTAGCTCCCACAAAACAAATTTCCAGTTTTTCCAGCCGGAACTGGTATCGAGGCGCGACGACGGGCAGGCCGCGCCTCAGTCTTCACGAACTTTGCGCACCAAGCCACGCCATGGCATGCCTTCGTGCATGGCGCGGTAAAATGCCAGCGCCTGGTGCGCCCAGGGTGCTATTCAGCGCCCTTTTTGCGGCGCAATACGATCAACCCCAGAAACAGGATTGCCATTACCGCGCAAACGATGCGAATCATCGAGCTATCCATCGTTCTTTCTCCTTTCCCGCGAAATGAGTTCCGCTACATGTTGTTCATCATCGGGATCAGTTCCCGGATGATACGCATAACCACCGGCCCCACCGTAACCACAAATAAGGAGGGCAAGATACAAAAAAAGATTGGGAAGACCAGTTTGACGCCCAGCTTGGCGGCTTTCTCTTCGGCGATCTGGCGCGCCTGAACCCGCATATAGTCGGAATGCGCCCGGAGGCTCTGCGCCACGCCGGTGCCAAACCGGTCGGCCTGAATCAATACCGCTACCAGTTTCTTGAGGTCCTCAACCCCAGTGCGGTCAGCCAGGTTGCGCAAGGCCTCGGCCCGGCGCTTGCCAGCTTTCAATTCCAGATTTACTATGGCGAACTCTTCACTTATTTCCGGATGCGCGTGTTCCAGTTCCTTGGCCACTTGCAGAATCGCCTGATCGAGCCCCAGGCCGGATTCAACGCAAACCACCAGGAGGTCGAGAGCATTGGCTAAGCCGCGATGGATCTGTTTCTGGCGGCGCTTGGCGGACATCCGGACATACTCATTGGGTCCGAAGAAGCCGACCGCGATGGAGGCCAGGATGGCGCCGAATTTGTTGGTCTGATCGGCCGAGGAGTTCAGCACCGCGGCTCCGACCATGAGCGGCAGCAAGACCGCGCAGGCCGCCTTGGCGCCATACAGCACTTTCAGTGCGTTGGGATTGCGATAGCCGGCGCGGATCAGCCGGCGCTGCATCACCGTGACATCTTTCGGCGAGGCGGGAACCAGGGAGCCCAGCCGCTTGACCATGTCATGGAACATCAGACTGGGGTGCACCGGAGCCCCTTCGTGGCCTTCCAGTCCAGTGCCGGCTACGCGCTCGATGGCTTCCTTGGGCTTGACGTATAGCTTCATGCCCGCAAAGGAGAGCCCGGCCGCGAAGAGCAGGAAGATCAGGAAGCTAAAGAGAATGACCATGACTCAAACCTCGATTTTCACGATCTGCCGGATGATGGCGTAACCGATCAGCTGTAGGAACACGGCGCCGCCTAGCATGAGATTGCCGACGTCGTCCAGAAAGAAGAAACGGACGTAATCGGGATTGGCATAGAACATCAGCACCGCCACGCCGATGGGGATGCAACTCAACGCCGCACCGGTCATTTTGCCGTGCGCACTGATGGCCCGGATCCGGCCGCGCAGCTTGAAGCGCTCGCGGATTACATAGGCCAGCTTGTCCAGGATCTCGGCCAGATTGCCGCCGGTACGCTTCTGTAACAGCACCGCCGAGACGAAAAAATGCACGTCCAGGGAGGGAATGCGCTTGGCCAGCTTCTGCAAGGCCATATCCAGGGGCAAGCCTAAGTTGTGTTCCTCGAAAGTCCGCCGGAACTCGCCCGCCAGCGGCTCCTGGAACTCGCGGTGAATCATTTCGAGTGAAACCGAAAAGGCGTGTCCGGCGCGCATGGAGCGCGCCACGAACTCCAGGCTCTCCGGGAACAGCTCTTCGAACCGCGCCATGCGTGCTTTACGCTTACGCAGCACCATGAGCACGGGAATAGAGCCCACTGCCAGCGCCGGAACGTAGGCGAACCGCCGGAACTGGGCCGGCAGAAAGAGCCAGGCCAGCGCGCCGCCGGCTACGAACGCCAGCAAGCAGGTGTTGACCAGCCGGTGGGTGCTCCACTTCATGCCAGCCTGCTCCAGTAACTCTTGCAGCTTGGCCTGGAGCTGGAAGCGCTTCAGGAATTTCGTGGACAACAACGCATTGTTGTTCTCGTCGGTCTGAATCAAGGACGCATTCTGAGCGGTCGCCTTGTCCTTTTTCGGCTTATTGGTTCCCAGCAGCCGGCTCTTGAGCCGGTCCATGTCGGAATGGCGAAACGCGTTGGAAAACAGCCACCACAACACGAGCGCGCAAACCCAGACCGCGATGGCAATGATCAGAAACATAGCGTTCAGACCTCCACCACCTCGTCAAACAGATCGGTCCGAAGCCGGACCCCGGCGGCCAGCAGCTTCTCGTAGAACTTGGGACGAATGCCGGTGGCGGCAAAGCGGCCCACCACTCGCCCGTCCGGATTCAAGCCGCGCTTCTCGAAGACGTAAATGTCCTGTAAAGTCACCACGTCGCCTTCCATGCCGGTCACTTCGGTAATGTTGATCACCCGGCGCGAACCGTCGCTCATGCGCGAAGCCTGCACCAGCAGGTGCACGGCGCTGGCGATCTGCTGGCGGATGGACACCAGCTGCATGTTCGAATTAGCGAGCGACACCATGACTTCCAGGCGCGAGACAGCATCGCGCGGGCTGTTGGCGTGGACGGTGGTGAGCGAGCCATCGTGACCGGTGTTCATGGCCTGCAGCATATCCAAGGCTTCCTCGCCGCGGACCTCGCCCACCACGATGCGGTCGGGGCGCATACGCAAGCTGTTTACCAGCAGCTCCCGCTGCCGGACCGCGCCGTGGCCTTCCAGGTTGGGCGGTCGGGTTTCGAGGCGCGCCACGTGGGGCTGCTTGAGCTGCAGCTCGGCTGCGTCCTCAATGGTCACAATGCGCTCTTTGGGAGAAATAAAGGCCGAAAGGGCGTTGAGCAAGGTGGTCTTACCGGCGCCCGTACCGCCGGCGATGATGATGTTCAGGCGGGCCTTGACAGCCCCTTCGAGCAGCTCCATCATGCCTTGCGTGGTGGCGCGCCGGTCTACCAGATCGGGCGGCATCAGCTTGTCGGTGCTGAAGCGGCGGATGGACAGCAGCGGCCCGTCCACAGCCAGAGGCGGAATGATGGCATTCACGCGCGAGCCATCGCTCAGCCGCGCGTCCACCATGGGGGTGGATTCATCCACCCGGCGGCCTACCTGGGAGACGATCTTGTCGATGATCCGCAACAGGTGCTGGTTGTCGCGGAAACTTACCGAGGTCAGCTCCAGCAAGCCTTTGCGTTCGATGTAGACCTGCTTGAAGGTATTGACCAGGATGTCGGAAATGGTGGGATCCTGAAGCAGCGGCTCGAGTGGCCCCAAGCCGAAAACTTCGTCCAGGACTTCATCGCAGATCTGTTGCTTCTCAAGCGAGCTGAGCAGCGTCGGCTCGGCGTCGATGAGCGAAATCAGCGCCTGGCGCACCTCGCTCCGCACCCGCTGGTTATCAATGGTGGCCAGCGCCTCCAGGTTGATTTTGTCCACCAGCTTGCGGTGCAGGGTAAACTTCAGTTCTTGATATTCGGGCTTTAGCGCGCCCTTGGATTTACCGCCGTTCTTCAGCAGGCGCTGCTCCCAGCTGATCTGCGGCGTCGATTTTGTTTCAAGATTCGGGAACATAGAAAGTGTTTACCTAAACAACCGAAGGCACCGCCTTCAAATCGGACATGCTGGGCTTTTTCTTCTCATGGCCGCCTTGGCCGCAGAGCCGTTCAGCCAGGCTCTGGATGGCTTTGCCCAGTTCGCAGTGTCCATCTACCGGCTGGCCCAGAGTCACGGCGCGGTGGAGCGAAAAATAATCGTTGGGAACGCGCGAATGAACCGGGCAGTTAAAGAGTTTTTCGAAGTCCGCTCCTCCGATTTCGTCGCGCTTATTGATGCGGTTCACCATGATCTGAAAGCGTTCCTTGGGGAAGCCCAGTTGGTCGAGTAGGTTGACCGCCTTGCGCGCCAGATGGAGGCTCGGCAGCTCGGAGGTCGAGACCAGGAAGGCCCGGTCGGATTCGGAGACCGTCATCAAGCTCAAGCGTTGAAAGACGACCGGCAGATCGATCACCACCCAGTCATAGTTCAGGCGCACGTATTCCAATACGGCGTGCAGGCGGGCCGCGTCCACTCCTCCGGCATAAGCGGTCTCGGGCGCCGGAAGAATATCGACGCCGTCGGCGGCAGCCACGAAGGAAGGCCACAGAGAGTCGCTCAACTGGTCGGCGGCCTGGAGCGCGTCCAGTAAGGATTTGGTGTGGCTGAGCTTCAAGTAGAAACCGATCATTCCGCCCATCAGATCGAAATCGGCCAGCAGCACGCGCTGGGAAGTGGTTCGACGCAAAGCGAAGGCGGTCTGGGCGGCCAGCGTCGAAGCGCCTGAGCCCGGCTTGGCGCTGGCGAAGGCGATAATCGTACCGGGTTGAACATCGTCCATCGGTTCGGGCTGGAGTAGGCGCCGCAACCGCGCCACCGCTTCGGTCTGGGTCTCGGGATCGAAGGGGGCGTACAGGAATTCGCTGGCGCCCATTCGAAGCGAGCGGAGAATAGCGTCGGAATCGTTACGGACATGCAGACCCACCACGTGAGTTTGCAGATTGAGCGCGGTCACGCCGCGGATCAACTCGCAGGCCACATCCAGGTCGCTGACCAGGTCCAACAGTATGACGTCGGGCTTGGTCTGGCGCAAGCGAATTTCGAGCGCCGGCTGGGAAGGATAGGACTTGAAATCGGACAGGATCTGGAAGGCGCGCGTGCGTTCGATAGCCTGCGAGAACTGGCCGGCCAACTCGCGGTTGGGTATAACCGACAAGGCCGTCAGAACCGGTCCCCGGGCTGTCATCGAATACTCCTCATGGCCTTCCCTCGCTTGGGTCGCACGTCCTACTTGGACCTCCCGCCGGTCTTCGGTTGAGTGGTGAACGGTTCAGACGGGTTAGAGGGCGTAATCAGGAAGTCGCGCGGCATGACCGGCATCGGTTTGGCTTCTCCGGGCTGCAGCGGCATGGTGACCTCGGGCGTAACCACCACGATCAATTCCGTGTTGGTTCGATCCACTTCCTTGCTTTTGAAGAGATTGCCGAGGATTGGCAGACTGGACAAACCGGGAATGCGCGAGACGGTCTCAGTCAGACGGTTGTCTATCAATCCGGCAATCACAAAGCTCTGCCCTTCGCCCAGCTCGATGTTGGTCTCCATCTTGCGCGAGGAGAGCGCCGGGATCGTAAATCCGTTGAAGGATAGAGCATTGGAGTAATCGAGCGAGGAGACTTCCGGCTTCACATATAGCCGGATCGTATTGTTGTCCGTGACCACGGGATTAAATGTGAGCCGGACGCCGAATTCGCGGAACTGAATTGTCACCGCTCCAGAGTTCGCTCCACCTTGCAGAACCGGAATAGGGAATTCGCCGCCCACCAGGAAACTGGCCTCTTTGCCGCTAGTAGTGACCAGATTGGGCTCCGCGAGAATCTGCAGGATATTGCGTTGCTGGAGAGCCTTGATCAGCGTCGCCAGGTTCAGATCAGGCCGAAAAGCGAAGATGTTGAGCGCGTTGGTAATCGAAAAGGGCGAAGTTGCGCCACCCCCGATAGCACTGGGAGGGGAGGAACCACCAAACTGACCAGTCGACACGCTGCCGATGGTGTTGGTTGCTCCGGTGGAAACCAGATTTACTCCGAATTGCGTTGAGGCCGTCCGGTCCAACTCGGCGAATTTTACGCGCAGCAGAATCTGCTTCTCGACCGCCGGAGAGGCGAGTTGTAGATTGTTGACCACCGTCTTGGCAAACGGCGCGGCGAGGGCCGTCGCGCGATCCGAGCAGTCTTTGGTGGAAACGCGGCCAGTCAGCGAGAGAGATTCCCTGGAAGATTGAACGTGAATGTCTTCCTTGGGGAACGTATCCTTCAACAGTTTGCGGAGCGGCTCCAGATTCTGCTCGACAGTGATGTTGTAGAAATTGCGCTGGCCGAGCTTGCTCCAGACCACCAGCGTCACGGTTCCGAAGGATTTGCCGTGGACCAGCACTTCCCGGCCGGTAACCGGAGAAGCGTCGACGATGTCGGGATTGCTGGTGGAGATTCGAGAGATGTCAGCTGGATAGTCAATGACGATGCTCTTGCCGACCGTCAGCCTGACATCCTCCGGGCCTTGGGCTAAGACCGAAGAGGCGGCTGACAGAACCAGGAGCGCCGGCGTTAATAGTACGAAGAAAGGTCCATTTCTGCGTTGCATGGTTACTTATCCTCTCGGCGGTTCGCGCCCACGACTTCCACCGTCTTGGTGGTTCCACGGATCACGACGATTTGATCCGGCGGAGGAGGCGGTGGCGGCGGAGCTACGGCGACCGCGACCGGCTGCGGGCGAGGCCGCGGCGACGGTGGAGCGACGACCGGTTGCTTTTTTACCGCTCGAGCGCCATATAACTCGCTCACCTCGCGGCCCGCTGTCTTTTCGATGGTCTGGTCGCTGCCGTTCCGCAAAACCAGCTGGATGCGGCCTTCGGTATTGGCGAGCGTAAGAGTTTCAGCCTGTTCGGGCGTGGCCAGCAGCGTCACGGTGGCGGCCTGAATGGCATTACCGCGAGCGTCGGCCTGAATGGCCGTCCCGGCGGAAAGGACCACCATGTTCTGCAGAACCGTGGCGGTGATGGTTCCATCGCTATTGGGCGGACGTCCGGTCACCAGAACGTCCACTCTCATTCCGGGCAGAACGAATCCGGAAATGCCGGTGACATCGTTGACGCGCACCGTAACCGCTCGCATGCCGACCGGAATGATGGGCGCCAGGCCGAGCCCACTGCCCCGTACCGCCAAGCGGCCTTCCAGGATCGGCTCGTCGATCAGAATGTTGCTGATCAGCGGGCGGTCGATGACTTCTTCGGCTTTGCTAAAGGCGCCTTTGGGGAATTGCGCCGTTGGCACCTTGGCAAGCTTGATGTCGGCCGGCTTCACGGTGGTGCCCACCGACAATGGCCGGGCGGCCAGCACGACGTCTTTGGTTTCGGTATTTTCCGCCTTCGGTTTGCTGCCGGCGCGCGCCGTCATTTGATAAAAAACGCTGGAGATCACCAGCGCGAACAGCAGGCTCACGCCCAACACGGTTAAGAATCTACGATCCATATCCTTCTCTCCTGCACTCCCCTACCGGGAACCGGGATGCAAAATGTGCTCTCATGCCTTGGGAACCAGACTCAGCCAGACGCCGGCGGCGATCGCCGGAGCGTATGGGATGGACTCGCGCCGAGCGCGCAGCGCTGAGCCGGGGGCCGGGGTTTCGGTGGCCGGAACCCGCCGCCTTCCGGTCCAGAATTGCCGAAGCTGACTGGCGACGATCACCACCAACGCCATCAGACCGCCACAACCAGCGGTCCACAAAGCGGCTTCGAGAAGCTGTTTGACTCCCAGGACGGCGCCAAAACCGGCCATCAACTTCACATCTCCTCCACCCATGCCACCGAGTAAATAGAAAATCAAGAAAACCGCGGCTCCGGTTATGGTTCCGAGCAGAGCCGAGCCGGCGCCACGCCAGCCGCCCTGGACCGTTTGAAGAATCAACCCGGCGGCGAAGGCCGAGCAGGGGATCCAGTTGGAGATCTGGCGCCGCGCCAGATCGTCCACGATGGCGGCGATTCCGACTACACCCGCAATCCAGCATTGCGCCGTCACCGATTATTTCCTTTTCCGAAAACCTTGGCGCGCGACGGCAGGGCTGCCTCTTCCACGGAAACCTCGCCATCAAACTGCTCGGTTTGGCCGAACCGCTCCGCCTTGAAAAGCAGCGGCGCCAGAAAGCCGGCTTGCAGAGCGAACTCCGCCAGTGCTTTGCCGGAAGGCAACCGCCAGTTCCCGGCATCCAGCCACTCCATTGGTATTCCGGGGGGCAGGCCCGACATGGCCAGCCTTTCCGCAACACGCCGATTGGAACCGTCCAGGTTCAGCTTGGTTCTCATGCCCATCCGTCTCCTGTCTATTGATTCGGCAAAATGGGAGGTTTTCATTAGCGTCGAGCCGGGTTTTCTTTAGTACGGTGGATGCTCGGGTGGGGGGTGAATCCACTTAGTCCGAAGGGCTTTGTAAACGTAGACGCCGAAACAGAATAGCGTGGCTATCATCTTTGATTACTTGCCAGGAGGGGTCGAGTTTCAGCATCTGAGCAAGCGGCCAGTCCACCGGCAAGAGAGCGACATCGAAGCCCTGACGGGCTAGGATAATCCGCCAGTCATACGCGCCTTGGAGTAGGTGTAGGTACTCGGTACCGAGCGATTCACCGTAGAAGTCGCTCCGGCCATCGATGAATACTTTCTGATTTGGATAGAAAGAATAGATAATATAGTCGCCCCACTGGTCGGTGGTCAGGAGCCGGCCGGACCCCAGAACCTTAGCATTCTCGTGCACCATAGCCGTCGGAAAAGCTTCGCTGGGGAAGTCACGGGGCCACTTGATGGGCGCGTCCAGGAACGCGAGCGTAACTATTACCAATACCGGCCAGAGGCTGGTGCGGCTGAAGTTGGGCGTCAAATCCTCGCCCAGCTGGCGGAGAATGCCCAGGATCGACGATTTCTTGCGCCCGGCGGCCAAAGTCTTCCACCCGCCGGTTAGCTCGGAAGCGATCAGGGGGGCCGCCACGGCTGCATAGAGCGGTGCGTGGCGCAGGCTGGTGAGCGAGGAGTGTGCCAGAAACAGCAGCCACAGCGCTTCAGTGACGCGCTGTTTCCGCAAAAGCAGCCCGGACAGAATCAATCCGCCGATCAACAGGACTTCATACTGGAACTGGCCTTCGGAGCGGAAAGTGGGCGCCTGAAACTCCTGGATGAGATTCTTGATCCAATCCGACTGCATGTATTCGACGATGTGGACGTGGAGCGCGACGCCGTAAGGATTCACCAACGTCGCGGCCGAGCAGGCGGCCAGCAGCGCGGCATAGCGGCGCACCGCCGGCCAGCGGGGGCGTCCGAGCAACGCCTCGGCCGCGCTACCGGCGATCAGCAACACCAGACAGGCGATAAATACCAGGAATCCTCCATGCAGGTTGGCCCATAGCATGGTGACGGGAACAAGCAGCCAGACCCAGCGAGTATTCCGGCGACGATCGGCTTCGAGCAGCCACAGGCAGGCGGGCAGCAGCAGCAAAGTAAAAAGATGAGGCCGCGCCAGAAAGTGCATCGACGAACCGCCCACGGCGAACAAACAGATGAAGGCTGCCAGCAGCCCATCGGCGCCCCGCCAGACGGCGTAGCGGAGAATTACGGTGGCGAAAGCCGCGATCAGGACGCCGCCGAGCAGCACGATCGCCTTCAGCCCGCCGATCCTAAACAAAACCGCAAACAGCACGTCCGTGAGCCATTCCCAGGCGAACCACGGCTGGCCGGCTTTTGAAAACGAGAACAGATCCTTGGTCGGCACGGCATGGTGCGCCAGGATATACTCCCCGGTGCGAATGTGCCAGCCGGTATCGCCGTCCATCAGCAGCGCCTTCCAACCGCTGGCGCCGCACACAAAGAGCCAGGCCATCAGAGCAATAAAGAAGCAGTCGGAGAAGGATGGCACCAGAGCGCGGCCCCAGCGTGTCGACGCAACGGGAGCAGCATGTTCGGCGAGTGGGTGCGATATGCCCGCCGGCGGCAGCGATTGAGTGGAGCTTGCCAAAATAGGTTGCCTAGGGACTCAAAACCCGAGCTTTTGAAGCGCCTTCCAGTTGATCGACCACTTAGGCGGCGCGCTTTAGCACTATGGAGAGGCGATCACGAGACGCCGCTGTTGGCGGCTTCTTTGGACTGGGTTTCAGGGCCCACCAGCTCGCGCCCATGGACGGCCAGAGCCAACCGGTCTTTCAGGCCGGTCTTTTCGAAGATGTGCATCAAATGTACCTTCACGGTTCCGGCAGTAATATGCAGATTCTCGGCGATTTGCTTGTTCTTCATGCCGCGGCAGATCAGACGCACGACTTCTTTCTCGCGCGGAGTGAGCCGCGAAGCTTCCTTGCGCTGGATGAACTGAGCCACGTGTTCGGAGTCATCCATCCAGATTTTTCCCGCTCCCACTTCGCGCAGGCATTCGATCAGCTTGGCCACCGGAAGCGTCTTCTTGAGAATGCCGCGAATGCCCATTTGCAGTGCGCGAAAGGCTTCCATCTCGGGCAGGTCCACCACCCATAGCACGACGTGCGAGGGAACCGATGCAGTTTTGAGACTGGTCGCCAGACGGATGGCCGGTGCGAGGCCGGCGCTCAGGTCTACTAAAGCTATATCCGGCCGAAGGCTGGTGATGGCATCCAGCGCATCGGTAATTTTGGACGCCGTACCGGTCAGCACCAGATCGTCACAATCCGCCAGTACCTTCCGCAGGCCTTCGACGGCGACGGGCTGTGCTTCGCAAGCAAATATGGAAATGGACGACACCCTGGGACCTTTCAATGTCCTATCGGATGGTCTAGGACCGAAGGATAGGTACTAAGGTTTTTCGCTGGCACCTGTACTGTGAGGGGCTGCACGCGATAAATTAGTAAGTGGTGCAATTTCTTTCATTCCCGCTTTCGGAAATGCCGAAGTTCACCGTTACATCGGCCGTCGACATCCTGGTGGTGGCGATTCTCATCTACCAACTTCTTTTGATTATTCGGGGCCGGCGCGCGGTGCATATCCTGCTCGGCATCGGGATACTGGTTCTGATTTATTTCGTGGCGATCTGGGCGAGGCTGGAGGTGTTGCGCACTATTCTGGCGACGCTGGCGCCCTACACCGCGATCGCGTTGATCGTGATGTTTCAATCCGAGCTGCGCCGCATGCTGGCGCGGCTGGGCCGGCGGCCGTTTCTGGGAGTGACTCAATTGGAGCGGCGCGAGCTGACGCAGGAGGTCCTGCTGGCGATCGCTCACCTGGCGCAGAAGAGAATCGGCGCGCTGATTGTATTGGAACGGAAGTTAGGGCTGCGAACCTTTGTGGAGAGCGGAGTGAATCTGGATGCCGCCGTTTCGCGCGACCTGTTGTGCTCGATCTTTCATCCGGGTGGCGCGCTGCACGACGGAGCGGTCATTATTCAAGGAGATCGTATCACCGCCGCGGCCTGTTTTCTCCCGTTGACTACCAATCCGCTGCTGATCACTGAACTGGGAACGCGCCACCGGGCCGCGCTCGGAATCACGGAAGAGTCGGACTGCATGGCGGTAGTGGTCTCTGAAGAGACGGGCCGAATCTCGATTGCGGCATTTTCGGAAATCGAGCTGGACGTTGCGCTGGAGCGCGTGGAGCAGTTGCTCACCGGGCGCCTGGAGCGCAGCGATATGCGGACCTCGACGGCCGTGACCCACCGGCCCTCGGCGGTGGGCGAGTCGAGCTTTGACCGGTCATGAAGCAATTCTTCACGCACAATGTAGGCTGGAAGCTGCTCTCGCTGCTGATTGCCGTGACGCTGTGGATCGCGGTGGCGCGGGAGCCGGAGCTCGCTACTTCGCTTTCGGTACCGGTTGAATTCAAGAACATTCCCGAGGATCTGGACATCGGGGCCAACGTGCCGGAGCGTGTTCATCTGGAAGTTCGTGGGCCCTCGGGCCGCCTTTCGCGCGATAACCTGGCCGATATCGCGCTCATTCTCGATCTCGCCGACGCACACTCCGGCGAGCGGAGCTATACGATCCATCCCTATAACTTCAATCTTCCTTCGGGCGTGATCTTCTATCGCACCGTTCCCACCCAGATCACGTTGACTTTCGACCATCTGGCTTCGCAAAACGTGAAGATCTTCCCGCGATATTCAAAACCGCCGCAGACCGGCTATCGCGTTCGCGCGTACGTACTGGAACCGGAGAACATCCGGATTCGCGGGCCCGAAGAGCGGGTAAAAAGAATCGATCGCTTGTGGACCGATCCGGTGGATCTGAGCGGCGTGGTCAGTGCGGCTGAATTTCACACGCATGTCAATGTCGGAGACGCGCAGGTACGGCTGGATTCGCCCGCCGCGATCACGCTCAAGGTAACGCTCGAAAGAACCGCGCCCCAGGGGCCGCAGTAATGGCGCGCACGCTTTTCGGAACGGACGGAATCCGGGGAGTAGCTGGAGAATATCCGTTGGACCCGAAGACCGCCAACGCGGTCGGCACTGCGCTGGGGCGGTTGGTGTGCCGATCGAAGCTAGAACCGCGGGTCGTGATCGGGATGGATACTCGGGAATCGGGGCACTGGATCGCCAGCGAAGTTGCGGGCGGCCTGGAGAGCCAGGAAGTGTCTGTGAATTTTGCCGGCATCACCACCACGCCGGGCGTGGCGTACCTCGCCAAGAACGGACCTTATGCCGCGGGCGTCATGATTTCGGCCTCGCACAATCCGTATCGGGATAACGGGATCAAGCTGATCGGCCATTCCGGCTACAAGCTGCCCGACCAGCAGGAAGAGATTCTGGAGAGCGAGATCTTCGCGCTGCTTCGCGATAGTGCAAAATCGTCCCCGGTGACCCTCCACGTGGATAGCGGTCTCGACCGCACCTACATCCAGCATCTGGCTTCCACGCTGCCCCAAGGACTGGGCGGGTTAAGGATCGTGTGCGACTGCGCCAATGGTTCGGCGTCGGCTCTTGCGCCGGAGTTGTTCGAGCGGCTGGGCGCGATCGTGGGGACGACGCATTGTTCTCCGGACGGACGTAATATCAACCTCAACTGCGGCTCGCTGCATCTGGAGGTGTTGCGCCAGGCGGTGCTGGAAGAATCGGCCGATGTGGGGGTGGCATTCGACGGCGATGCCGATCGCGCACTATTCGTTTCACGATCCGGAAAGATCGTCGACGGCGACGCGGTGCTGCTGGTGACGTCTCGTTATCTGAAAGACCGGGGCTGGCTGGCGTGCGGGGAAGGGCCGCCGACTGTAGTCGCAACGGTGATGTCGAATCTGGGGCTGGAGCGCGCGCTTGCCTCGCACGGAATCCGGTTGATTCGGACGCCGGTGGGCGACAAATATGTTCTCGAAGAGATGATCCGCATCGGCGCGGTGCTGGGCGGCGAGCAATCCGGCCACGTGATTTTTCATCAATACGCAACGACCGGAGATGGAATGCTTACGGCGCTACGCGTGTTCGAAGCGATGCGGGCGGCGGGCACCGGCCTGGATGAGCTTACCAGCGAATTACAGGTCTATCCGCAGCGTCTGGTGAACGTTCGGGTGCGCGAGCGGAAGCCGATCGAGGAACTGCCGGGAGTGAAGGCGGCCATCCACGATGCCGAGAAGTCGTTTGGAGATGCCGGGCGAGTGCTGGTGCGGTTCTCGGGAACCGAGCCGGTGGCGCGCGTGATGGTGGAGGGGCCTGACCTGGAGCGAGTGGAGAAGTTCGCCAACCATATCGCGTCCGAAATCCGGGCGGAATTGGGAGCAGAATAGTAACGTGAGAATCTTACTTGTGTTCGTGGCCGGAGTTGCGTTGAACGCGCAAAGCTCGAAGCCGAAGCTTCCCGGCGAGGACTGGGTCCCGTTGTTCAACGGCAAGGATCTCTCGGGGTGGGTCAATATCGGCAACGAGAAATGGGATGTCGAGGGTGGAACCATCCACGGGCAGGCGATGACCAAGGGATACGGCTACCTGCGGACCGAGAAAAACTTCAAGGATTTCCATCTATCGCTGCGGTTCAAGTGCGAAGGCGACGGTAATAGCGGCGTCTTTTTTCATGTCGAGTTCAAGCCGGGTACGGCGGATGTGGTGCAAGGGCCGCAGTTTGAAATCGATTGCAATATCGGCCATCATTCCGGGGGCATTTACGATGTCGGACGCCAGTGGCTGATTTGGCCGGCGCCGGAAAACGAGACGGTGATCAGGCCCGACGATTGGAACGAATACCTGCTCAAGGTGGAGGGCAACCGCTACTTGGCGCGGCTGAACGCAGTCGAGATGGTGGACTACACCGATCCCAAGCCGTTCGGGGCCGATGGCGGGATCGCGCTGCAGTTGCATTCCGGCGGGCGGGGAAATATGCGATTCAAGGACATTTTGATCCGGGATTTGTCCCACCGATAACCACGTGGAGCATCGGCTCTTCTACTGCGACCATTACGCCATCCCGCTACCGGCGGGCCACAAGTTTCCGATGGCGAAATACCGGATGCTGCGCGATCTGCTCCGAGCGGACGGCTGCTACCACTTTGAAGAGGCTCCCTTTGCCGAGCCGGCGGTCATCGAACTCGCGCATGATCCCGCTTATGTCCGCGATTTTCTGAACGGCGCCCTTGCAGATGGCGCCATTCGCCGCATCGGATTTCCGTGGTCGGAGGCGCTGGTGAAGCGGACGCTGGCATCGGTGGGAGGAACGCTGAGCGCCACCTGCGACGCGTTCGATTCGGGCTGGGGAGGGAATCTGGCGGGCGGAACGCATCATGCCTTTCGCGCCGAAGGGTCGGGCTTCTGCGTGTTCAACGATATCGCGGTCACCATCCAGTGGCTGCGGTCGAAGGGGCGCATCCAGCGCGCGGCGGTGATCGATCTGGACGTGCATCAGGGCGACGGGACGGCCCAGATATTCGAGGCTGATGCCAACGTTCTCACGCTCTCCCTGCATGCGAAATCCAATTTTCCTTTTCGCAAGCAGCGGAGCAAGATCGATATCGAATTCGAAGATCGCACGCGCGACCCGGAATATCTGGGTGCGCTCGACGGCGTGCTTCCGCGCGTTTTTGATTTTAAACCCGACATCGTCTTCTACCAATCGGGGGTCGATCCGCTGGCCTCCGATACACTGGGACGGTTGTCGCTTACGCAGGCGGGGCTCCGGGAACGCGACCGCCGGGTGTTAGCCGCTGCGCGGACTCATGATGTTCCGATTGTCGTGACGTTGGGCGGCGGATATTCCAGGCCGATCGAGCTGGCCGCGGAAGCTCACGCCAACACATTTCGCACTGCTGTGGAGATATTTTCTTGATCGGTCTCGACGATATACGAGGCGCCCGAGAGCGTATCACCGGACGTGTGGCCAGAACGCCGCTGGTTTCAAGTGCGACATTGAGCGCGCGCTTGGGCGCCCAGGTGTACCTAAAGCTGGAACTATTTCAAAAAACCGGCTCATTTAAGGTGCGGGGCGCATTTAATAAGGTGCTGAGTATCCCGGAAAAGCAGCGCGGGCGCGGCTTGGTGGCTGTCAGCGGCGGCAATCACGCGCAGGCGGTCGCGTATGTAGGGCGGCGGCTTGGACTGCCGGCCGTGATTCTGATGCCGCAAGCCACGCCGCGAAATTATATCGAAGCGACTCGCGGCTACGGCGCGGAAGTGGTGCTGGTTCCGAACGCGGCCGAAGCGTTTGAGAAAGTCGCCGGCTATGAGAGCCAGGGCTGGACTTCCATTCATCCTTTCGACGACCCGCTGGTGATGGCTGGACAAGGCACGGTGGGGCTTGAAATCGTCGAAGATGTGCCGGACGTGACCGACGTGGTCGCGAGCATCGGCGGCGGCGGCTTTATCGGCGGGGTCGCGACCGCGGTGAAATCGCTCAATCCCGGAGTTCGTATGTGGGGCGTCGAAACCGAGGGAGCGGATGCCATGTCGAAAGCGCTGGCGCAGGGCAAGCCGGTTCAACTTTCCACCATCACCTCCATCGCCCGGACTCTGGGCGCGCCTTCCGTCTCGGCAGGAACCCTGGCGCTGGCACAGAAGCACCTGGAAAGTGTCACCGTGGTTCCGGATACGGAAGCCGTCAGCGCGCTGCGGTTTCTGCTGGAGCGGGCCAAAGTGCTGACCGAACCGGCGGCGTCCTGTACGTTGGCGGCGGCCGACCGTTTGCGCGACCGGTTCAGGCCCGATTCGCTGGTGGTTCTGGTGCTGTGCGGGGGCAACACCGGAGTCGATGACGTTTGTGGTTACCGGATGTGACCTTGGTAGGAGGATTGCTCCTTATAAGTCGTCCAATGAAATTCGAGCCCCTGGGGATCCAGTGGATTCAGTCGTTTGGCGGAAGGTCAAAGGAGGCACCTCACAGTCCCACCATGAAGAATCTACCCAAGCAAAATCCCCCCTTGGAAATTATTACCCTCTTCGGCGTTTCTGTGGATGTAACAGCAGGTCGCCCGTCCAAGGCCAAGTTTGGTCTTCCCCTGAACGACGTCGGTCGAAATTCCGGAACCCAGGGGCTCAATCCTTTGCGCAATTTCCCACCAGTCTGAAACCCTAGCCTATTCGATATTTTCGACGTGCCAACCGTCGTCGTAACGCTCGAACGTGACGTGAACCATTTTGCCCTGCTTCCGCGTAGCGGCGGTTAGCATGGAACCGGGCGACTCGATAGAGTCAAAGGCGTCTTCGAACTCCTGAAAAAGCGTGCTGGGCTCAAAGGTCATGCGGACGTCGGCGGAAGCGCTATTGGTGCCGATGCGCTGAATGGCCACAATCGCGGCCGGCATCCAGCGGCCGGCGACTACGAAAAGATCGGTCACGCCGTTCTGGGTAAGTGTATCGCCGGCTGGGCCGGGTTCGCAGATCGCCCCGACCGGGGTGGTCTGACACTGGATCACGTGAGCGTCGATGAGCCGCCGATAGGCCCGCACCACCTTGGGGTCTTGATCCTCGAAACGCGGCGAGGCGCTGATGCTGGTCCGCACCGGATCGGCCGCTCTTTCCCGCAATAAGTTGATGGCGGTCTCATAATCGAGCGCGGCTCCGCCGCAGGCGGTCAGAAACAGAGCCAAAACGGGGATGGTCAACCTGGAACGCATCGAATCCAACTAGTCTTTCTATCATAACGACCGGAGCCAAACGGCCGCCGTATTACTTCTCCAGGCTGGGCCGATAAGCAGGTTGATGGGGAAGGTACCAGCCAGTCCGGTCCAGAGGCGAAGGTTGGTCTATGCCGCGCTTTTTGTCGGACTGTTGGCCCCCAGGCATTTTCTAGGACAACTCAGCTGGATTGGGAATGCTGAGATCCACACGGTCCTAGAAACCATTGCGACGCTGCTGGCGTTCGTCATAGGCGCGATGGCGCTGGTGCGTTATTACAGTCAAAAGACCGGTTTCTACCTGATTCTAGGAAGCGGCTTTCTGGGCGCCGGGCTCCTGGATGGCATTCATGCTGTACTCACTTCGTCGTTTTGTGCGGGCTGCTCGGCATCTTCGTTGGCGGATTTGACCCTTTGGACGGGCGCTGTGTCGCGACTCTTCTTGTCGGTATTGATGTGCGCCGGCCTCTTCGATTGGCAAAGAGATACACCCGACCGAAGCAGGGAACGCTGGATTTATCTCCTGGTGGGTGGTTGGACGCTGGCTAGCTTCGCATTTTGTCTGTGGGCGCCACTTCCCCAAGCCTACACATTGCAATGGCCCCTTCATCGGCCGGCCGAGCTGATCGCCGGAATCTTCTTCATCATCGCTGCGGTGGGCTACTGGCGCAAAGGCGGCTGGAAAACGGACGGATTCGCACACAGCCTGATGCTGTTCCTGATTATCGAGGCACTAAACCAAGCGGTTTACACACCTTTCTCCGCGCGACCCTTCGATGCCTTGCATACGGCCGCTCACGTTCTCAAGATCCTGGCCTACAGCCTGGTCTTGACAGCGTTATTCGAGAGCATGTATTCCATTTTCCGCGCCCGTGCCCAGGCGGTCCTTAGTCTGACGCGAGCCAATGAATCGTTTGCCGCCGAGGTGGAGGAGCGGCAACGCGCGGAGCAGGCACTGCAACAATCGCGCGACGCACTGGAGACCCGCGTCGTGGCGCGCACCGCCGATCTGGCCGAGCAAGGCGAGTTGTCGGCGCTAGCCTCTGAAATCGCGATGGTGCTGACCCAAAACGATTCCGTCGGGAATACGTTGCAGCGTTCCGCTTGGCTGATGGTCCACTTTCTGGATGCCGCCTTCGTCCGCATCTGGACCTTGAACAAAGACCAGAATGTGCTCGAGCTGCGAGCCAGCGCGGGAATGTACACTCACCTGGACGGCGCGCATGCGCGCGTGCCGGTCGGTCAATTCAAGATCGGCCGCATCGCCCAGGAAGGACAACCCCATCTGACCAACGACGTCCAGCAAGACCCCTGGGTGAGCGACCCCGAGTGGGCCAAACAGGAAGGGATGGTCGCTTTCGCTGGATACCCGTTGATGGTAAGCGATGAAGTAGTGGGAGTGGTAGCGGCTTTCGCCCGCCAGCCGCTCAGCAAGCCGGCTTGTCAGACTTTCGGCTCCTTGGCCGGGAGTATTTCCCAATTCATCGGACGGAAACGGACGGAAGCGGAGCTTCAGGACAGTGAGGAGCAAGTGCGGCTCCTGCTGGACTCGACAGCCGAATCCATTTACGGTATGGATCCCGAGGGCAACTGTACATTCGCCAATCGGGCTTGCGTGCGAATGCTCGGTTGCGAGAACGCGGACGTGTTGCTCGGCAAGAACATGCACGATGTAATGCATCATAGTCACGCGGACAAGAGCGCCTATCCGGCGACGGACTGCCGCATTCTCCAGGCCTTCCGGCGGGGAGAGGAAACGCATGTTGACGACGAGGTCTTGTGGCGCGCGGACGGGAGCAGTTTCCCGGCCGAGTACTGGGCCTATCCGGTGCGTAAGAAAGGTGAGATTTTCGGCGCGGTGGTGACGTTTCTCGACATCACCGAGCGCAAGCTCGCCGAAGAGGAGCAGCGCAAGCTGGTTACGCTGGTTGAAACCAGCGATGACTTGATTGCCCTGGTTTCGCCTGAAAAGAAGATCCTTTATCTGAACCAGGGCGGCGTCCGGATGGTCGGCTTGGAGAGCCCCGCCCAAGCGCTGGGCATGGATATATCGAAGTTTCATACCGAATCGGCCTGGGCCAAGGTTCGGGATGAAATGTTTCCCGCCCTGCTCGAATCTGGCCGTTGCCTGGAGGAGATACAACTCCGGCACTTCGAGACCGGCGAGCCGGTGGACGCGCAAATGAATGCCTTCGTGTTAAGAAAACCTGAGACCGGGGAAATGCTCTGCATCGGAACTGTAATGCGCGACATCACCGAGCGCAAGCGCGTCGAAGCCAGTCTGCGTACTTCCGAGGAACGGTTCCGCATCGCCGCCGAGAATGCCGGCGACATGACACTTGAGTGGGACCTTCGGACCGGGCACGCCGACATTTTCGGCCGGCTCTCGGATCGGTTGGGAGATCGGCCGATGCCCAGAAGCTTCGAAGCCTGGAAGAGAATGGTGCACCCCGATGACCTGGACGGGATACTGGCCGGGCTCGGACGGCATATCGAAAGCGGTGAACGTTATGTTGCCGAATACCGGATTTTAGGCGAGGCCGGAGACATCTACCACTATTCCGTCCGAGGCCAAGCGATTCGAAACCCCGCCGGGGAAGCTTACAAATGGATCGGAATGCTGTCCGACATCACGGAAAGCAAGCAGGCTGAAGAAGCTATTTCGCAACTGGCGGCGATCGTGCAATGCTCGGAAGACGCCATCATCGGGACTAGCTTGTCGGGCACCATCACGACCTGGAATGTGGGCGCGGCAAAACTGCTGGGTTACACCGCCGTCGAGGCTCTAGGCGCCTCGCTTTCCACTTTGCTCCCTCGGCCCGATCAGGCCTGGGACATCCTCGATCCCAGCAGCCGGGGAGCGGTAAGCCGCTTGGACGAGGCCGTGTTCGTTTGTAAAGATGGTTTACGAGTTCCGGTTTCGCTGACCGTCTCGCCCATCCGTAAAGCCTCCGGCGAGATTACCGGAGTGGCGACCATCGCGCGTGACATCAGCGCGCGCAAGAAGGCCGAAGTTGCAATGGCGCACCAGGCCCGGCACGACCATCTGACTGGACTGCCGAACCCTCTGCTGCTGGCTGATCGCCTGGCCGCGAGCATCCAACGCTCCAGCCGCAGCGGATTAACGACAGCGGTGATCTATGTCGATCTGGACGGGTTCAAGTTTGTCAACGACACGTTGGGCCACGAAGCCGGAGACTCACTGCTGAAGGAGGTTACCGGGCGGCTGCAGGCATGCCTCCGTGAACCCGATACGCTGGCGCGCATGGGCGGGGACGAGTTCATGGTGGTGATCAATGAAGTGCGGGAGGACGGGATCGCGCTTTCCATCGCTGAAAGGCTACGGACGTCGCTGCACCGCCCCTTCCAGGTGGCCGATCATGAGCTGTACGTGACGGCCAGTATAGGGATCGCGTTGTATCCGCGGGACGGCGCCGATGTCAGCGCCTTGCGCCGCAACGCCGATGCCGCCATGTATGAAGCCAAGCGCAGCGGCAAGGATCGAGTGCTGTTCTTCACTCCCGCCATGCACGATACCTTTCTGGAGCATCTGGAACTGGAGACTGAACTGCGGCACGCCCTGGATGGGGACAGTGAACTTTCCCTGGTCTATCAACCGATCTTCGAGGCCCAGGGCGGCCGGCAAACCGCTTTCGAGGCGCTCCTGCGATGGTCGCATCCAGTGCTGGGAACTATTTCTCCGGCCAAGTTTATTCCGGTGGCCGAGGAGAGCGGATTGATCTTCCGGCTGGGCGCCTGGGTGCTCAAACAAGCATGCCGGAAGTGCCGGTTGTGGCAGGATCACGGCTTAGCCGGCGTCCGGGTGGCCGCGAATGTGTCAGCGTTGGAATTCGCAAGGCCCGAGTTTGCCGGTAATGTTTTGCGTGTCCTCGAGGAGACCGGACTGCCGGGCGATTTGCTGGACCTGGAAGTCACCGAGACCACACTGATGCGCGATATGGAGGAATCCATCAGCAAGATGTCTTTGCTGCGCGCGCGGGGCATGCGCATTTCGATGGACGATTTTGGCACCGGCTACTCCTCGCTGGGCTATTTGCCCAAGCTGCCGGTCGATATACTCAAGATCGACCGCAGCTTCGTGACGGACCTAGGAGTGAACAGTACGGCGCAATCGCTGATCGAGGGGATGATTTCATTAGCCCACAGTATCGGCAAGCAAGTGGTGGTGGAGGGCGTAGAGACCAAAGAACAACTGGACATTCTGAGGCGCATCGGCTGCGATGAGATCCAGGGGTTCCTGCTGGGGAGGCCGGCCGCGTTGCCTGACTGGGATGAGCCGCGCCGGGAGCCGGCTGCTCCGGAAACCGTTGAGCCCGCAGAAGTTTCGGCCTAACTAACAACAAAAGGGACGGCTTGACGGCCGCCCCTTGCCACTTAATCTGGAATCAAACTGGATTCAAACTTACCAGCGTTGCTTGCGGCCACCGCCGCCACCACCGCCGGCAAATCCGCGCTCCGCCTTGGGACGCGCTTCATTGACGTTGAGGGTCCGGCCGTCGAGATCCCGCCCGTTGAGGGCGTTGATGGCAGCCGTGCCTTCATTGTCGTTGGTCATTTCGACGAATCCAAAACCACGGGGCTGGCCGGTGTCGCGATCTCTCACGATGTTCACACGGTCAACGGTTCCATGCGCTTCAAACAGCGCACGGACAGCCTCTTCGGAAGTTCCGAAACTGAGGTTGCCTACAAAAATGTTTTTCATTTTTACTCTTCTTTCTGAATTTGCAGAATAGCTAATCGCGGCAGATTCGAACGAAGGCGTTTGGACCGGACGAAACGAAAGATGCCTAATCGGCGGAACTGTCAAATCACATGAAAATTATAGCACGAAGGTACCGGGTGTTATTCTTGTAACGAGGGTGGTTGGCTTTACGTTTAACATTCCAGCAGCTGGTTGGGTCCTGGATGCCTGTATCTCCATGGTTCGTATAGCTCTAGTTCTTTCGCTCGCCTTCGCCGGCACCGCCTTCCTCGCGGCCGCGCCGCAAGATTCCGACGTCGTTTTCCATAGTGATGTATCCCTGGTGCGTATTGACGCCCAGGTGGTCGATTCCAGCAATCGGTCAATTACCCACCTGAATGTAGAGGATTTTGTCCTCCGCGTTAATGGTCAGGTGGTGCCTATCCGCAATTTCGCCAGCGAAAACATGCCGGTGGATGTGCTCTTTCTGCTGGACGTCAGCGCCAGTATGCGGCCGCATGTGCAGCGTATCGCCGATGCGTCGGGTCAGGCCTTGACGGTTCTTGGCAAAGACGACCGCATGGGCATTATGGTGTTTGATCGCTCCACCCGAGTACGTCTTTCGTTTAATAGTAGCCGCCAGGAGGTGCAGCGCGGGTTTGACCGGCTGCTTCGCGACGAGCGATTCAACGGCGGCACCGATATCACGCGGGCCATGCTCGACGCCGCCGACTACATCCGGCGGGAGGGGCGCAGGGATGCTCGCCGCGCCATTGTCATTCTCACTGACGATCAGACCGAATTCAACCGCGACGATCAGGGAGTAGGCCGCGCTCTGGCCCGCGCCGATGCCGTGATGTGCGCCTTGATCGCGCCCGATGCCGGGCAATACGGAGGCTATCCGCGTGGTGGCGGCGGTGGACAACAGCGCGGTACGTGGGGCTCCGGCGGAGGCCTCGGAGGCGGGCTCCCAGGTGTCATCTTTGGCCCGCGCGGTGGCGGAGGGATGGGCGGCGGTGGCTATCCACGTGGAGGAGGAATGGGCGGCGGGCATACTTCGTCGGCCGGAACTTCCGAAATCGCGCGCGAATCCGGCGGCGACAGCATGTCGGTCAATGACGCCTCGGCGCTGGAAGAGACCCTGGCGCGGCTGCGCCAGCGCTATACGTTGTACTTCAATTTGCCCGATGGCGTAAAGCCGGGCGACGAACGCAATATCGAGGTGGCGTTGACCGCTCCCGCGGCCCGCCGGCATACCGATGCCGAGGTACGATATCGCCGCGTATCGCAAGGGCCCGGGTCTGGAACTGACGCATCACCGGTGCGTGTAACGCGCGCGCCCGCCGACAGCGGCTACTCGACGCCCTCGGTTTCGAGTTCAGACAGCGACGCACCTACCAGTACGCGCCGGCGCCGTGTCGCAGTAAACCAGGACGGTTCGGCTATTTCCGGGCCGGCCGCGGACGACGACTCAACACCGGCTCCCGCCAAACCTTCTCCCAGTGCGCCACCCAAGGTAGATCCGGCCCGACAACAATAAGAAACGGGGCCGCCGCGTGTAGCCGCGTTGAATGCGTACCAGTACTAAAACAGACCGGCAATTATATTTTCGCGGTCTGGGCGGTTTTCCAAAACGCGAAACAGTTTATAATCGTCGGTGTTCTTTCGAGGAATCCATCTAACTTCGAGGAATCCATCTAACAAGGAGTTACACATGAAAAAACCGGGTCTAACTGCGCCCGTCATTGCGGGGCTCGTTGGTATCTGTCTGGCCGGCGCCGGCCTTGCTCAAGAATCCGATCAAATGACCGCTACGGAATTGCTGAACGCGACCGGCAAATCCGCGGTCATCACACCTCACGCCCATTTGAACGGGCAGGCACACGCCCGATTCGGTATACCCAACATCGATTCGCTGGTCAATTTCAACGGCCACTATTTTGCTGACGGCTTCGACCCGAACGGCAACCCGAATACGCACTGGTACTACAACACCGTCGGCAACCCACCGCAACAAGGCGGAACAACGACCATCAATGCACCGGTCGTACCGGTCTCTCTCGATCTGCGCAATGCCGATGGCTCGATCCGATACGTAAACGGGCAACGCCTCTATTCCGATGTCACGCCCTTTGTCGCACCGATCATGAATTCGCCAACCTTCCAGAACTCGAACTACTCCAGCAGCGCTGTGGCCACGCAGTTCAGTGACTCCATCCAACGCGCCGAGTATTTCAGCAACGCCAAGAACGACTGGCATACATTGCTGGCGGGGAGCGTCAAGACCTCCCGTGTGATGATGCTGCTTAAAGGCACCTACCGATTCGCGCTCAATACCGATGGAAGCTGTTGCCTCTTTGTCCTGGTGGACATCAATACATTTGTTAATGAGCTTTTCCCGGCTGTCGCCACCGACACCACTACGCCGATCGGAGCCGCGGAGAACGCCGGCGATATCACCACCAAGGACATGTCGACATTCCTTTTCCCCAACACCTATCTTTACCTGAACGGAAATCCCAACGACTGCTGCGTTCTCGGATTTCATAGCTATGATTTCGAGCCGGCCACTCCCACCAACGGCAATGTGGAACATCGCTATGTGGTGAATTACTCGAGCTGGATCACTGCCGGGTTATTCCGCGGGGGATTTCAGGACGTCACAGCCCTGAGCCACGAAATTTCCGAGACTTACAACGATCCTTTCGTCGCCAGCGACGGCGTGCACGATGTCACACCGTGGTGGCTGGCGCCCAATGGGAACTGTCAGGACGATCTTGAGAGCGGCGACGTAATCGAGGGACTTCCCCATGCAGTATTTCCAATCACGATGAACGGCTTAACCTACCATCCGCAGAACGAAGCGCTGCTGCAATGGTTCGAATTCTTGTCGCCATCGGACGCGCTGGGCGGGGCTTATAGCTATCCGGACACCAGCGTTCTAACCAGCCCTTCTGCTCCTCAAAAAGCCGGCTGCCAGTAAAGGTTCCTGGTAACGCACCGCCTGGGTCGTGAGGCAACGGGCGGTGCCTCTTCCAAGAAATTAGAATAGGGTCTGATGATCCGCGCGCTGACAGTGTTAGTGGCAGCCGCGTGTGGCGTGACGGCGCAGACTGACGCCGGGCTGGACCTTTGGGTGCGTGTCCGGGAGCATATTCGGGCGACCGCCGCCCAACTACCGAACTACAGCTGCCAGGAGATAATGGAGCGGTCGATTCAGAGTTCCGGCGGGCAAATCGAGTTTCGCGAGCGCCTGCGCCTGGAAGTGCTTTTCGCCGAAACAACCGAGCTATTCGCCTGGCCGGGTTCCTCGGAATTCACTCCAGAGCCGCTCCAGAATTGGATCGTCGCGGGTGCAATCGGCAACGGTGACTTCGCCATCGAGCTGGTCAACCTGTTCGTGCGATCGACCGCTACGGTGAAGTATGCGGGTATCGAAACGCGCGATCGGCGCGCATTGCACCGGTTCAATTTCCAGGTTCCTCTTTTGAGCAGCCGGTACACCTTGGCAGTGCACGGAAAGACTGCGATCACGGCGTATGCGGGCTCGTTCTGGGTGGACCAAGAGTCGCTGGACACTGTCCGTTTGGAATCGCGCGCGGAAGCTATACCGGCCGAGCTCGATTGCAGTGTAGCGCATCAGTTCGTCACCTACGGCCGGGTACGCTTGGGCATTGGCGATCGGCTGCTTCCGTCTTCGGGCGAACTGTCTATCGTTACCCGTGACGGACACGAAAGCCGCAACACGATCGCGTTCAACAACTGCCGCCAGTATGGGGCTTCGAGCGCGCTGTCATTTACCACGACTCCGGATCTGGCGGAGCCGGCCACGACTCAGCATCAGCCAGCGGTACCGGCGGACGTTGTGTTGGTTTTGCGGCTGGAGCAACCGATATCGGTCGCCGAATCCGCGGCGGGTGATCCGATTGAGGCGCGATTGGACAAAGCGGTGAAAGCCGGCGGCGTACTGCTGCCCAAAGGGACTCGGGTACACGGCCGGATCCGGCGGCTCGAGCAGCACCTCAATTCGCCGGCATCAATCCTGGTTGGTCTCCAGTTCTTTGCGGCCGAAACGCCCGGCGGGTTCATCACTTTCAGCGCGCGCCTCACCGGACCACGCGCCACTCCGGGCACGATGCAGGTGTTCAATAACAGGTTCGAAAGCGTGCCTGGCGCCGTGGGATTGGATATCCAGGACGACGGAGCCAAGACGGGAGTCGGCAGTTTCCGCGTGCCCGGCCAGAAGCTGCCGATCGGGCGCGATTTTCGCACCGTTTGGAAAACCCAGTAAGTCCGGTCAGAAAAAGCGAAGTCTTTCGTTCTCAGGCCAGGTCGTAGCGATCCAGGTTCATCACCTTGTTCCACGCCGCCACGAAGTCCTTCACAAACGCCTCCTTCGAGTCGTCACAGGCATAGACTTCCGCGAGTGCCCGAAGCTGGGAGTTCGAACCGAAGACTAGGTCGACACGGGTGCCGGTCCACTTGATTTTGTCCGTCGCGCGATCGCGCCCCTCAAACACGCCGTCGGATGAAGCGGAGGGCTGCCACTTCGTCTTCATGTCGAGCAGGTTGACGAAGAAATCATTCGTCAGCGTCTCGGGCCGGTTAGTGAAGACGCCGTGTTTGGACTGCCCTAAGTTCGCATTCAACGCGCGCATGCCGCCGACGAGGGCCGTCATCTGGGGAGCAGTCAGCGTCAGCAATTGCGCACGATCCACCAGCAGCTCCTCAGCCGACATGGGCTGTCCGTTGCGTAAGTAGTTGCGGAACCCGTCCGCGACCGGTTCGAGCGGCGCAAACGAGTGCACATCGGTCTGCTCTTGCGAAGCATCCGTACGGCCCGGCGTGAAAGGTACCTTCACGTCGTGTCCGGCTTTCTTCGCCGCCGCCTCGACGGCCGCGCAGCCGCCCAGAACGATCACGTCAGCGAGCGAGACTTTCTTTCCTTTTCCATTGGACTGCGGACCGCCGGACTGCGAAGCGTTGAACTCCTTCTGGATCGCTTCCAGCTTCTGCAGCACTTTCGCCAGTTCGGCCGGCTGGTTGACTTCCCAATCCTTCTGCGGGGCGAGGCGAAGGCGCGCGCCGTTCGCGCCACCGCGCTTGTCGGAGCCGCGGAAAGTCGCCGCCGACGCCCAGGCCGTCGTGACCAGTTGGGAGATCGACAGTCCGGACGCGAGAATTTTGGCTTTCAGAGCAGCAATGTCCTGCTCCGCGATTAAAGCATGATCGACCGCGGGGACGGGATCCTGCCAGAGCAGCGTTTCCTTCGGCACGAGCGGGCCGAGGTACCGCGTGACCGGTCCCATGTCGCGGTGCGTGAGTTTATACCACGCCTTGGCGAACGCGTCTGCGAGCTCCCGCGGATTCTTGTGGAAGCGTCTGGCGATCGGCTCGTAAATCGGGTCCATCTTAAGGGCGATGTCCGTCGTAAGCATAAACGGTGCGTGCTTCTTCGACGAATCGTGAGCATCAGGAACAGTTCCCGCTCCCGCCCCATTCTTGGGCCGCCACTGGTTCGCGCCGGCGGGGCTCTTCGTGAGCTCCCAGTCGAAGCCGAACAGGTTTTCCAAGTAGTTGTTGCTCCACTTCGTTGGCGTGGTGGACCAGGCGCCCTCCAACCCGCTGGTGATCGCGTGGGCGCCACTGCCGTTGCCATAGGTGTTTTTCCAGCCCAAACCTTGCTCCTCGATGGGAGCGCCCTCGGGTTCGGAGCCAACATACTTGCCGGGATCGGCAGCGCCATGGGTTTTGCCGAAGGTGTGCCCGCCGGCAATGAGTGCGACGGTCTCTTCGTCATTCATTGCCATGCGGGCGAAGGTCTCCCGGATATCCCGCGCCGCGGCGACTGGATCCGGCTTTCCATTGGGCCCTTCCGGATTCACATAAATCAGTCCCATCTGAACCGCGCCGAGAGGATTATCGAGCTGACGATCGCCGGTGTATCGCTCGTCCCCCAGCCACTTGCCCTCAGGCCCCCAGAAAATGTCCTCTTCGGGCTCCCAGACGTCCACGCGCCCGCCGCCGAAGCCGAAGGTCTTGAAACCCATCGATTCTAATGCGACGTTACCGGCAAGAATCATGAGATCGGCCCAGGAGATTTTCCGGCCATACTTCTGCTTGATCGGCCAAAGCAACCGGCGCGCCTTATCGAGGCTCGCATTATCGGGCCAGCTATTGAGAGGCGCAAACCGTTGTGTGCCGGAGCCTGCCCCGCCGCGGCCGTCGCCGATGCGATACGTGCCTGCGCTGTGCCACGCCATGCGAATGAAGAACGGCCCGTAGTGGCCATAGTCGGCCGGCCACCAGACCTGGGAATCCGTCATCAGGGCATGCAGATCCTTGATCACGGCGTTGAGGTCCAGGCTTTTGAATTCCTCGGCATAATTGAACTCCTGGTCCATCGGATCGGACAGGGAGGAGTGCTGATGCAGGATCTTCAGGTTCAGTTGATTCGGCCACCAGCCAGCATTTGTGGGGGCCCCTGCCACCGTGTGCCGGCGAGAGCCATGCGCTACCGGGCATTTGGCCTCGGGCAAAACGTTTTGCTCTTGTTTCTCCGGGGTAGCCGCCCCGGTTGCGGTGGTGATTGTTTTATCCATATGTTTGTCTTCCTTCGAATTAGTAAGAAAATCGACGCCTACGACACTTAACGAGGAGCGCGCCGCGGACCGCACTTCGCGCAAAGCCCGCGGAAAATGAGTTCGCATTCGCGAAGAACCCGCTTACCAAGGGAGCGCGAGGCAGGCTTGGGCACGTCGTACCACTCGATGTCTTCAACATTGCCGCAGCGGTCGCAGATGAAATGGTGATGCCGGATGCCTTTGGCATCGAATCGCGCGGCGCGCCCTTCGACGGCCACTTCACGCAC
>DATHOT010000371.1:0-7721 GCA_035484655.1 Bryobacteraceae bacterium
ACGGTAAGCGTCCCCGGATGCACCGAGGTCAGGAGATCAAAGTAATGTGTTAGGCCCCCGATGTATGTGCGAAGGCTGATATGCAGACGGTAGGACTCGTTGCCGATGAGCGGGCTGGCGTGAGATAGCTTTCCAATGACATAGGGCACTGTCATCAGTGCGCTCAGCGCGGATGGCAACCAGCGCCGAAGGCGGGTGCCTACGGCAGGCTCACCGAGGAGGAGTTCGTATGCGATGAGCACGACGGGAAGCGTCACGGCCATCTCTTTGGAATCCAGAGCGAGAATATACAAAATCAGAAACCATGCTAGCTGAGCGTTGCCGAGGTATTGCTTGCGCCCTCGCGCAGCAAAGTAGAGTCCCAGTGCCGCGAAATAGAAAGTGAAGCACAGAATGTCGTAGATGATTCCGGCGTCGTGGTACAGATCGGCGCCGGCGTTGTAACAGGAGAAGAGTACGGTCAACAGCGCCGTTTCCATGCCACCGAGTGCAGCGGCTGCCCGGTAGGCGAAATACAGATTCAAAAAGAGCAGAGCCAGACAGGCGATCCGGAAGGGCAGCGGATGAAATCCGGCCATCTCAAAGAGCAGGCGGTAAACGAGATTCCCGAACGGCCGGTATCCGGGGGAAAAGAAGAGTAAGTTCTCCCCGGCGAGGCGCAGCAAAGGCTTCTGCCACGCCAGGTAGGTATTCATCAGGTCGTCGCCGCTGAAGTAGGACGCCAGTCCGTCGCGAGTGAACCAGATCCAGATCGAAACGATGACAACGCTGCTAAGAACGAGAGAGACCCGCCGCGACACGTACTATGTTCGCATGGGATGCTTAGACGCTGATCACGGGACAGGGCGATTGCCGGATGATCGAATATACATCGGTCCGCAGCCTTCCCAGCGCGCGTGTCGCGTGACCGCGGCCGATCACCAACAGGTCGGCGGCATGATGTAAAGCTGCATCGCGTACGACGTGTGGCACTTCGCCCGCGCCGAGACAGATTTGCCCGACCACTCCGGCGTCCTGCTGCATCTTGGCCAGGGCTTTTCTGGCTTCGTCCTGGAGGAAAACCTGCAGGTCGGCATCGAAATATTTCTCCGGCCTCGTTTCGGCGCCCGGCACGGCATGGACCAGCCACAGCTTGGCCTTGAAGTCGTTAGCGAGTTTCGAGGCGAATTGCATGGTGGGCAGGCTCTTCTCGGTCAGGTCGACGGCGCACATGATGTTGGCGAACGTCGCCGCCGCGGGCGGTGTCTCTTCGACGTGTACGCCGGTCCATACCGGGCAAGCCGCATCGTGCAACACCTTCGCTGTCACCGATCCCAGCAGCAGGCTGCGGAAGATCCCATATCCGTGCGTCGGCATCATGATCAGGTCGGTACCGTGCTCTTGAGCATATTCGGTGATCTCGTGCGCCGCGTCTCCTTCCAACATAACGCGCCCGACATTCAACCCCTGGAATTTGCCGGTTAGATACTGGTCGAGTTCGCAGTGGCGCGCGTTGCGAATCGCCTCCGTATCGACCAGGGCCATGTAACCGTACCAGTCCGTTACATAACCGGGGGGCATCTCGAGAACGTGCAGTAACGTCAGCTCAGCTTGGAATTTCTTCGCCAAGGCTTCGACAAACGGCGCCGCCGCAGTGCAGCTATCCGACATGTCGATGGGGAAGAGGATCTTTTGGAAAGCTTGCATGGCACCCTCCTTCGCTTGATGAGGAGCACGATTTATGCCACCAGCAAGCCCCGTGCTTGGCGCATGTTATTTCCAGGCTGTCTCGAATGCCCCAATTGTTACACCGACCTATTGGGTGAAGTCACGCAGTCTGCTAGCGTTCCACCAGAGCTTGAATAGCCTCCAGCTCTTTGCCCGCATCTGAGAGCTTGCCCTGCGAAACCAGATCCCGATAGCGCTGCAGGTGACGCCGTACTTCCGCTATGCGAGCGTCGGGCGGCGGGGAAGCCGAAGATTGGCCTGCGGTAGTGGTTGCGGGCGGGGACGTAGTGGGCCGCTGCGAGGTGGCAGCTTCGGGCGCGGGCAAGTTCTCGCCGGCGAGCTGCGCGAGCGCCTCCTGGTAGGTATCGGCGTAGACCAGATTGTTGCCCATCGCAAGCGCGACCTTCTTCAGCTGCGGCATTTTGGCCTGCGAAGCCTGAATGTAGATGGGCTCGACATACAGGAACGTATGCTCGATCGGCAAAACCAGCATCTGGCCGCGCAGCACCTGCGAGCCTTGCTGGTTCCAGAGCGTAAGGTCTTTCGAAATGTTCTGATCCTGGTTGATGCGGGCTTCTACCTGTATGGGACCGTAAATGATCTCTTGTTTGGAAAGCAGCAGCACGATCTTTTCGCCCAAATGCGCGCCGTCGCAGCGCGCCATCATTAGACCGATGAGATTGTCGCGGCTTCGGGGGGTGAAGGGAATCATCAAGAGAAATTCGGGTTGAGTCTCGCCGGGCAAAGTGGCCACGACATAGGTCGGCGCGACCGGTCCGGGCATAGCGCCCTGCTCGTTGGTGAATTTCGCGACGTCCCAGGCGTCGGACCGGTTGTAGAACGTATCCGGATCGCGCATGTGAAACAGGCGGTAAATGTCCGACTGCGCAGCGAAGATCATTTCCGGATAGCGGACGTGCCTGCGAAGATCGGCCGGCATGGCCGTGTCCGGCTCGAAAAGATCGGGAAACAGATTCCGGTACGCCTGAAGAAGCGGGTCGGTAGGATCGAATACGTACAAGTGGACCGTTCCATCATAGGCATCGATGGTCGCTTTGACGGAATTGCGAATATAGTTGAACGCTCCGATGCCTTCCAGACCCACGGTGCGTGAGTACGGATGCACGTTCGAGGTCATGTAACCGTCGACAATCCAGACCGGCCGGCCATCGTCGCTCAAAACCAGATAGGGATCCGTGTCCCAGGCCAGGAAATTCGCGAGCGTCCTCAAGCGCTCGGTCACATTACGGTGGATCATCATGCGGCTTTCGGGAGTGAGGTAGCCGGTCAGCAAAATGTTCCAATCGCCCTGCGAAACTGCGGCAGCGGTCCGCAACAGAAATGACGAAATCGGAAAGCCGCCCTTGCCGTCGTAGCGGGTCTCGACGTTACGGTCGCCGGCCGGATAGTTGAACTCGGGCTGAGCCGTGCGCACGAATACGGGATCGCGCACGTTCTCTCCGTAGTAGAGCTCGGGCTTGGTCAGCTTCAGGCCGGGCACGGTGATTTCGGGAGGCGTGTCCTTGATAATCAGCTCGGGCAGTCCATTGGGAGAAACTTGATTGGCTTCCGCCATGACGACACCGTAGCCGTGAGTGTAAATGAAATGGGTATTAATCCAGCGGTCGCCCAGCTGCGTGAGGTCGAGCTCGCGCGGTGATATCAGCACCTGGCGCATTTCACCTTGGAAGGCGTAGCGATCGACATCGGTATCGGAATACGTGTAAAGCCGGTAGGGCTGCAACTGGGGCAGGGTGTCGTGAAACGCATGCCAGTCCCACAGACGTACGTTATCGAGCAGCGGCTTGTGCTTAGCGAGGTCGATACGTTCCGCGGGTTTGGCCTGGAAGTCGATCTCCTCGGTCCGCTGATCGATGCCGAATGCGGATCGCGTGGCGGCGATATGCCGCGCGATGAAGGGCCGCTCGATGGAGATTTCGTTGGGGCGGACATACACCGCGCCGACAATCGGTGGAACCACCTGGCGGACAATAAACGCCAGAACGACGATGGCTGCGATCCGCCATTTTCCGACCAGTAGCGCGATGGCCGACAAGACGCAGCTGGCGATCAAAACCCATTGCAGCGGCAGGGCGATGTTCTGATCCACGTAATCGACGCCGACCATGAAGCTGCCATGCTCATCCAGCAACATGCTGTAGCGGCCCAGGAAGAATCGCACCGCGAGGGCGAGCAGAAAGACCGCCCCGATGCCGCGCAGGAAACGGGTCTCGAGCGCGCCGCCCAAGCCGAGTTGGCTCAGATTGATCTCACGCACCTCGGACCAATCCGGAACGCTGTTACGAAGCTGCCAGCCGCGGGCAGTCACCCAATAGATGATGGCTGCGATTACGGCAATGGCCAGCACCAAGCCGAGAAGATCGGAATAGAAGGGCAATTCGAACAGATAAAACGTGAGCGGGTTGGAGAAGACTGGGTCTTGCCACGAAGCGCCCGCAGCCCCGCGCGCTCCACCGAAGTAACGGACGACCGTCCACGTATCTATGGCCGAGAGCGCCACCACCAGGGCAATCAGGAACGTCCCGAGTGTCGCCAGCTTCGCGTAGAGCGGATTGTGGCGGAGGGAGGTTCCAGCGTGGTTCAGACCGCGAGCGTGCGCAATCCAAAAGATGACAAAGCCCAGGATGGTGGCGGCAGTGGCCGGTATGACGCTGTAGGCCAGCATGCTGAGCCAGGTGTGGACCTGCCCCATCTCTTTCCACCACTGGTAATCAATCGAGTAGGAGGAGGTGAGGCGCGCGCCGATGAGGAGCACGGCAGCCGCGATCAGTATGGAGATGCAGCCGCCGCGGCTCTGGGGTCTTTCGATCTGGCGGTGTCGGAAGGAAGGGTCCAATCATTAGTAACTGTACTCTAACGGAGGGTCGACTGTTACGGAGGGTCGGGTCTCCAGCGCTCCCGGTGAGCTTTTTTATTGACACCTACTCCTCCGCGAAGGCATCATCCAGCGACTGCAACTTACCTGAGCGAAGGTTCTCCTCAAGTGAATCCGCTGCAGCCAGGATCTGATTGAACAGCTCTCGATCTGTGGCAATCTCCTGGGTTTCGGAACGACTTGTGAGCTTGCAGTGGATCATTTCACCCTCTCCGCGCTGACCGTCCGGGCAACCAGTGCACCACTATTGTATGTAGTGCCGAAGTGGGGCGCGGTGTGAGCCAGACCAGGGGTCCGGCGCGGACGAGGCGTCCGCCCTACTAGGGAGCGGTGCGGACTGCCTGATCCACCGGCGCATCGAAGCCGCGCTCTTCAGCGGTCCAAACTACGCGGCCATTCACGATAGTAGCCACCGGCCCGCCGCGGAAGGTGCGGCCGTCGAAGGGCGAATTGCGGCTCTTCGATGCCGACCGGTTGACGTCATAGGTCCAGCCGCGCTCGATGTCCAGAATCGTGATGTCGGCGGGAGCACCCACGGCCAGGCGGCCGCGCTCCATGTTAAAAACGTTTGCCGGACCGGTGGTGAACAGTTCCACCATGCGCGCCAGCGAAATTTTGCCGGAGTGCACCAGTTGTTCTAACGTCAGCCCGATCGCGGTCTCCAGGCCGATCACGCCGAAGGGGCACTTTTCGAACTCCTGCATCTTTTCGCTGCCGGCGTGGGGAGCATGATCGGTGGCGATCGCGTCAACCGCTCCCGAGACGATACCTTGCGTTACCGCGCCAAGATCGCAGGCCGACCGCAGCGGCGGCTTCATCTTATAGTTGCTGTCATAAGGCGGCATGTTAGCGTCGGCCAGCGTGAAGTGGTGAGGCGTGGCTTCGCATGTCACCGCCATGCCCCGGCTCTTGGCGAACGCCACCATCTCCACCGAATGACGCGACGATATGTGCGCGACATGGAAACGCGCACCGGTTATCTCGGCCAGAATGATATCGCGCGCCACCATCACGTCTTCCGACGCGGCCGGAATTCCCCGGAGTCCCAGCCGCACGCTTTCCACTCCCTCATGCATAGCGCCACCGGAACTGAGGTGCAGATCCTCACAATGATCGATCACCGGAAGTCCAAAGGAGCGCGCGGTCTCCATGGCTCGGCGCATGACACGCGCGTTCATCACCGGACGGCCGTCGTCCGAAATAGCGACTGCGCCGGCTGCTTTCATCGAACCGATCGCAGCCAGCTCTTCTCCCGCGCTGTCCTTGGTGATGGCACCGATCGGAAACACGTTTACGATGGCGTGCCGCTCGGCTCGCTCCCTGATGTAACTGGTGACGGTCGCGTTATCATTCACCGGCGACGTATTCGGCATGCAACAAATGGAAGTGAATCCACCCGCGGCGGCGGCACGCGCGCCCGATTCGATGGTCTCCGCGTATTCGAAGCCAGGCTCGCGAAGATGCACGTGCATGTCGATGAAGCCCGGCGCGACGATCAACCCCGCGGCATCGAATTTTTCGGCGCCGGTAACGTGCAGTTTCTCTCCGATGACTGCGATGCGGCCGTCTTCCACCAACACGTCGCGGATCGCGTCCAGCCGGCTCGCCGGATCGATCACTCGGCCATTTCGGATAATTAACTTCCGCATTAATTTAGTTGCTCAGGATTCTTTCCAGCACGGCCATGCGCACTGCGATTCCATTCTCCACCTGGTTGAGAATTACGGAACGCTGGGAATCCGCCACTTCGGAGGAAATCTCCCGCCCCCGATTGATGGGGCCCGGGTGCATCACGATGGCGTCCGGTTTAGCAAGTCCCATATGCTCCAGGCGAAGTCCGTAAAACCGATAATAGTCGCTGGTCGAAAAGGCGGCCTGGTCCTGCCGCTCGAATTGAACGCGCAGCATCATGATTACGTCGGCGTCGCGGATGGCCTCGCGGATGTCATGCGCCAGAGTGACGCCGGGCGCGATTTGAGTCAGTTCGGGTGGCAACAATGGCGCCGGGCCACACAACACGATCTCGGCGCCGAATTTCGAAAGCAAATACATGTTGGAGCGGGCCACGCGGCTGTGCGCGATGTCGCCGATGATGGCCACGCGCAGGCCTTCCAGCGTCCGCCGGCGGTCGAGAATCGTGCGAGCGTCCAACAGCGCCTGGGTAGGATGCTCGTGCGTGCCGTCGCCGGCGTTGATGATGGGGGTGGGCAGATGCCGCGCCAGGAAATGGGGCGCGCCCGAGGCCGAATGGCGCATCACGATGGCATCCGGGTGCATGGCGCCCAGCGTATTGAGCGTGTCCACCAACGATTCGCCTTTGTCGACGCTGGAGCCGGAGGCGGTGATGGAAATAGCGTCTGCTCCCAGACGTTTGGCCGCGATTTCGAAGCTGGTGCGAGTGCGCGTGGACGCTTCGAAGAAAAGATTCACGATCATGCGCCCGCGCAGCATATCCGATTTTCTGCTTTGCGTCTGCTGCGGTTGAAAAGACTTGGCCCGGTCGAGTATCGTTTCAATCTCGACGCGGTCGAGCGTTTCAATTCCCAGCAATCCACCCGGCATAGCCACGTCCTAGGTCAGTTCCACCAGCAGTACTTTCTCGGTCTGATCCACTTCCTGAAACTTGACTTCGATGATCTCATTGGCGCTGGTCTGTACCATGCGGCCCACGTATTTTGCTTCGATAGGCAGCTCGCGCCAGCCGCGGTCGATCAGAACCAGCAGTTGGACGCGGGCCGGGCGGCCCTGATCGAACAGGGCATCCAGAGCGGCACGAATCGTACGGCCGGTATAAAGGACGTCGTCCATCAAGATAATGTCTTTTCCGGTAACGGGAAAGTTAATTTCCGTCGCGCTGTGAATGGGCTTCTCCGATACCGTGGAGAGATCGTCGCGGTAAAGATTAATATCCAGGAAGCCTACCGGGACTACCAGTTTTTCAAGCTCCTTGATCTTGTCGGCTAGTCGCACCGCCATGGGTACGCCGCGGCGGCGTATCCCGATAAAGGCTAAGCGCTTCAGATCTTGAGTCTTTTCCAGAATCTCGTGCGCCAGCCGGACCAGCGTCCGATCGATTTCCGAGGCGCTCATCAATTGCGCTTTTTCGCGGGTGGGAGCC